>CAZTCS010000084.1:0-16473 GCA_964611995.1 uncultured Sediminibacterium sp.
TTTTTATACAACTTTTACCGGACAGCAATGGCTACAAGCCGCAAGCCTTGATTAGGGGTCATTTTAGGCTTTCTGCTATTAATGGAATAAATAATGGGTCCTGCGATTAGATATTTGAAATGAACTGGTTAAAAAAATATCTGATTGCTGTAAATGATATCTGTTCTTGATAGAACACGGATTTTCATGATCTATCATGATAAATCATGAAAATCTGCGTTCCATCCTACCCGAGACTTGCAGCTTGTAGCCTGAAGCTTGCAGCCAAATCCCCCCTAACAGGATATTGTATAGCTGTAAATCAGTCAGTTAAGATTAGTATCTTTCCATCTAATCAGCTCTATATGCGTTTAATTATTTTATGTGCCCTGTTTGTCTGCAGTTCCGCCTATGGACAAAAAGCTGATATCCTGATCAAAGGGGGTAAAATACTTGATGGAACAGGTAATTCCTGGTATTATGGTGATCTGGCCATTAGTAATGGTAAAATTGTAAAAAAGGGAAACCTCGATGGCTGGACGGCCAATAAAGTGATTGATGCAAAAGGCCTTTTTGTTACACCAGGTTTTATTGATGTTCACACACATATTGAAGACGATGAAAAGAAAAACCCACAGGCCAGTAATTTTATTTATGATGGGGTTACAACCGTCGTTACAGGTAATTGTGGTTTATCCGATGCAGATATTGGCCGTTACCTGGGAATGATTGACAGCCTTAAAACTTCTGTAAATGTGGCTGCGCTCATTGGACATAATAATGTTCGCAAAGCGGTGATGGGCTCAGCCAAGCGTGATCCAACTGAACAGGAAATGCAACAGATGGAAGCCATTGTAGAGAAGGCAATGAAAGATGGAGCAGTTGGTATGTCTACCGGACTTATTTATATACCAGGTACATATTCCAAAACAGAGGAAGTATTGCGGCTAGCTAAAGTAGCCGCAAAGTACCATGGCGTTTATGCGAGCCATATGCGCGATGAAGGCGACAGCGTAGTATATGCTATTGAAGAAGCATTACATATTGGCAGGGAGGCCGGATTGCCAGTTCAATTATCTCACTTCAAACTAAGTGGTCAGCAAAATTGGGGAAGAAGTAAGGAAACTGTTCCTATGGTTATCAAAGCCAGACAAGAAGGACTTGATGTAACCATAGATCAGTACCCCTATACTGCATCCAGTACTTCATTGAGTACCTTGTTACCCGACTGGGTATTGGCTGATGGTCGCGATTCTATAAAAGCCAGACTGGCAAAACCTGCAATCAGAAAGATTGTTAAAGATTATATGTTGCAAAAACTTGCCCGAAGAGGACTGGCACATTTCAGTTTTCCTGTTGTGGCCTATTATGATGCTGATACCAGCATGAATGGAAAAAGTATTGAAGCAGTAAATAAAATCATGGGTAAACCTTCCGATGCAGTAAATGAAGCGGAAACAATTGTACAGATGATGGAAAAGGGAGGTGCAAGTATGGTGTTTCATGGAATGAGTGAAGACGATGTAAAAAATATTATGCAATACCCTTTTAACATGTTTGCATCTGATGCAAGCATCCGCATCTTTAACCAGGGTAATCCTCACCCAAGGGGTTATGGTACGAATGCAAGGGTTTTGTCTAAATATGTGCGTGATGAAAAAGTGATTTCAATAGAAGAAGCCATCCGTAGAATGACTTCTTTGCCCGCCAATAAATTTAAACTCGAAGGACGTGGATTACTTGTTGAAGGATATGCTGCTGATATACTCATATTTGATGAAAACGCAGTGAAAGATCAGTCGACCTTTGAAAAACCACACCAGTATTCAACCGGATTTAAATATGTATTGGTTAATGGAACGCTAACTGTGGATGAAGGGGTACATACCAGTGCTCGTGCGGGTACCAGTATCAGAAAACAATAATGCTTATGAAAAAGATCTGTTGGTTTTTTGTATTACTGCCTATCTTATCGATAGCGCAGGGTTATGAAAAACTTCATCGCAAAGCCATCGTAGTAGATACCCATAACGATTTTCCCAATAAATCGATTGATAAAGCGGTCTCCTTTAATCAGGATCTGAGGAAGCGTACTCATTCTGATCTAAATCGAATGAAGCAGGGCGGTATTGATGTACAGGTTTTTTCAATCTGGAGCGATGGAACATTTACAGCAGGTAAAGGTTTTGAAAGAGCCAATCGAGAAATTGATTCTGTTTATGCATGGACCAGCCGCAATCCACAGGATATGATGATTGCCAAAAATTATTCAGACCTGAAAAAAGCAATCAGAAAAAAGAAGCTTGCAGTAATGATGGGTGTAGAAGGCGGGCACATGATGGAAGATAATATCGATTACCTCGATAAACTTTACGATCGAGGTGTACGCTATATGACACTTACCTGGAACAACTCTACCAGTTGGGCAAGCTCTGCTATGGAGGAAACAAACAACACTGTGCCAAGCGGAAAGAAAGGGCTTACCGACTTTGGTGAGCAGATAGTGAAACGGATGAATCAACTGGGAATGATCGTAGACATTTCGCATGTTGGGGAGCAAACTTTCTGGGATGCAATTCGGGTGAGTACAAAACCTGTGATTGCTTCACATAGTTGTGTGTACCAGTTAAGCCCAGTTTTCCGAAACTTGAATGATGAACAAATAAAAGCAATAGGAAAAAATGGAGGGGTCATTCATTTAAATTTTTATTCGGGCTTTTTGGATAGCGGATTCAATAACCGAAATGCAAAATTTCTGCAGGCACATAAAAAAGAAACAGATTCTCTGAGGGCAATAAATCCCGAGGATTATTTTGTGCAGGAATATTTATTTGAAAAATATCCGGAAGAAGTAAAATCCTTAAGACCACCGTTGTCTTTATTAATCGATCACCTGGATTATATCGTAAAGCTGGTGGGGGTGGATCATGTCGGACTTGGCTCTGATTTCGACGGTATTAGTTCATCGCCACAGGAGCTTGATGATGTTACGGGCTTCCCCAATATTACAAAGGCTTTAATGGAGCGTGGTTACAGCGATAAAGATATCCGTAAAATATTGGGTGGAAATTTTATCAGGGTATTTAAGGCAAACCAACGATAAAGAAAGATTTTTTTTGCCACAGATTCACAGATAAATCATTCATAATCTGTGAATCTGTGGCTAAATTATTTTATCGGAGTAAGCATCTAGAAATTCAATTGCGCCTGAATACGCAATAAGCTACCTTTTTGTAAATTATTCTGTAAACTGAAATCTTCAAATCTGCGTGAGGAGATGGTATACATGGCTACAAGTTCAAATTGTTTTACCGGTTGCCATTCTAATCCTATTTCCAATTCTCTTACCTGATAACTACGGGCATCCAGTTCATGTTTTTTACCTCCATTATAATAATGACCTCTTAGGAATGGGATGAAAATTTGTTTGTTCTTATTCTTCAGCAGATACGATAAAGTGATGTATCCCCCATGCAGTGATTTTGTTTCAATAGAATCTGTTGCCGGATTGAATTCCGGCCCTTTTCCGAAATTATATTCCGCCTGAATACCAAAAGGTTTTGGATAAAGTACAAATGTTCCTGCAATACGCTGATCAAGGTAATTTCGATCTTGTTTTAATTTAGTACCTGAGGTTGTCTGGTCTTTTGTAACCACATATTTACCTGTATACGCCTGTATACCTGGCTCTATTATTTGATTGCCAATTTCAATTGGATAGGAGAATCTGGTTACAACATGTGGCTGGTTATTTTGTTCAGGTTTATTGGCTCCCTGTCCATTGAAAACACCAAAGGCAAATACACCAAAGTCACCAGAACCTTTCAAGCCATCACGAACAAGTGATGAATACAAAGCTCTTTTTGCAGTTGGCGCCCAATAAAAGAAAACACCTAGGTCACGCTCGTTTACGAAAGCGCTATTCAGTCCATCGTTTCTGTCGAGCGGTAATCGATTCGAGCTGGATTGCATATTCTCGAAACCATAGGGTATTTTGCTTTGACCTATTCTAAAGCGGAATTCATTCTTGGCATCAACCCCTAAATCAATATAAGCATCCCTGATTTGTCCAAAGTTCAGGTTATTGGAAGAAGCAGCACTGGCAAAGTCGGGCTGCAGGTAGAAATATACCTGTTTGCTGATTTGTCCAAATATAATTACCCGCACACGCCTAAGAAAGAAACCGCCATTATTCCCCCAGCTTTTATCACCCTGTTCATTACTTAGGCTTGGGTTTGTTTCAAGTAACCTGTTATACCTGGTCTGCACATAACCACGAACTGAAATGGTTTCAAACCATTTTTTCTCAGGTGAAGAAGCAACGGCTTTCAGGCTATCCGCTTTTTGTTGCGCATTGATTCCTGTAACAAAGGATAAAAGCAAAATTACCAGCCAGATTCTGTTCATAGTACCGTAAATGGTTGGCGCAAAATTATTCGGTAACTATTTAATAACTATTTATTAATCATTTGGTAATGATTTGATAACATTGATAGGATATATACTGCTAGGTCTATACGACAGTGAACGAAAACCGCCATTTCAGCCGATAATAAACAGTTCTAACGTATGCTTAACTCCTGAATTTTTGATGGGTTTTCAGGCGTCATAGTAAAAAAGAGATTGATATTTCCCTTTTCACCATAGATAATAAAGTTGCCTCGCAATTGATTTTCGGGTATCATTTCTCCTACACGTATAATTTTCCCTGCTGATTCAAAAACCTTGCGGTACTGCGCTTGCAGACTTTCGATAGGATAATCGTCAAAAAAGTTATCGGCAAACAAACCCGATTTTTCTGCCTGGTCCCAGGAGGGTATAATCTCAAGTAATCTTTTTTGTGCATCTAATAGAATTTCAGAAGCTGGGGTGGTTCTAGGTTTTAGTCCACCTGCCCTCACCAGTGTATCCAATACCTGTGCGTTAATGCCAGCAGTAGATGCATAGGTAAGGTTCGCAAACATAACCACACCGATACCATACTCCGGAAGTATTACCCAGTTGCTACCAAAACCCGGTAAGCCACCACTGTGTCCAACTGAAGTTCTTCCTTCACAATCTCTTGACCAACGCAGACCATAACCATATGCGGTAACCATCGGGCATAATCTTCCATCCGGATAATGGTACTGGCTGTTTAATGAACTAAAATTATGGGGCATGTGCATTTCGCGAATGCTACTTCGTTTAATGGGTCCAAAGTCTTTGTCATTGGAAGGCGGCCATGCACTTAAATGTAAAGCCATGTATTTACTGAATGAATTCAGAGATGTTATCATGCCACCCATTGCACCAAAAATACCATCGTGTAAAAGTGGTTCATCTCTCCAACTGTTATTGATCCATCTATGGCCTTTAGCCAGTGAAGCTGCAGGTGCACTGTTGTATTCAAAAGTAGATGTTGTCATGCCAAGTGGCTCCCAGATATTTTCAGCTATATACTTACTATAGGGTTTGCCTGAAACCTTATGAATGATATAACCCAACATCGTAAATCCGAGATTGCTGTATTCATATTTTACTCCAGTTACATTGGAATAATGCAGCCCTTTTTTAATGAGGGCCAGTAATTCCTCTTCTGTATCTGCCAGTTGACGATCGCCCCAGGGGTCATCTTGCGGAAAGCCCCCTGCATGGGTTATCAAATCGCGAATAGTAAGTGTTGGAGCATCGTTCGTGAGTTTTTGTCCTTTTATTTCTGGGATGTATTTTTCAACCGGATCATCCAATCGAAGTTTGCCTTCATCTCTCAGTTTTACAATGGCCATCGCAGTAAAACTTTTAGACATGGATGCAATACGAAACATGGAGTTAGTTGTAACCGGATTTTTTTGTTGGATATCCAGGTACCCGCCACTGCCTGAGAACACCAATTTACCATCGAGTACTATGCCAAAGCAATAACCAGGGAAATGATTTTTTTCGGCGTGGGAACGATAGAGTTGCTCAATGATTGGAAACAGAGGTTCAATTTTTTGAAGCCGATTTTGTTCAGCAAAATATGGAGGCTGGTAAGATTTTTTTTCCTGTGCAATCGAAGTCGCAGAAAAACCCACACACAGAAAAATGAATAAAATATAGCGTTTACAATACATCAGCAATTATTTAATATTGCTAATATACAATGTTTCTTTAGCGGTATTTAGCTTACAATAGTTGATTGTTGTGCTTAGAATACCAATACCTGTGCAGGAAGTATTAAGCAGATTAATATGCCATCAGTTTTTTAACTGCATCCTCCAGTCTGCTATTTGCCATAAAATTTTTCTCCAGTTCCATGTTAAAAGGAACAGGTGTATCCAGTGATGCGCAACGCACTACAGGGGCATCAAGTAATTCAAAACAATGTTCACTTATCAGTGCACTGATTTCTCCACCAATGCCACCGGTTAAAGTATCCTCATGTAATATCAACACTTTTCCGGTTGTGGCTACAGCATTGCGAATGGCTTCAAAATCGAGCGGAAGCAGTGTTCTAAGATCAAGTATATGTAAGGAGATTTCCGGGTGCTGTTCCTGGAATGCGAGCGCCCAATGCACACCTGCGCCATAGGTTATAATTGAGATATCTGTTCCTGCTTTGGTAATAATTGCTTTACCGATAGGTGTTTCATAATATTCGTTTGGTACCATGCCACTTACACTTCTGTACAGGGCCTTATGTTCAAAAAACATCACAGGGTTTGGATCATTGATGGCCGCAATTAATAAACCTTTTGCATCCTGCGGATTTGAAGGATAAACAACTTTTAGTCCGGGTACATGTGTAAACCATGCTTCATTACTTTGCGAATGAAACGGTCCTGCACCAACGCCACCACCAGTGGGCATACGTATTACCACATCGGCATTTTGTCCCCAGCGGTAATGTATTTTGGCAAGGTTATTTACAATCTGATTAAAACCTACACTTACAAAATCTGCAAACTGCATTTCCATAACACTTTTAAATCCTTCCAGACTCAATCCTAATGCAGCACCTACAATGGCACTTTCACATAATGGAGTATTACGTACGCGGGCCTTTCCAAATTTTTCAACAAAGCCTTCTGTTATTTTAAAAGCACCACCATATTCGGCAATATCCTGTCCCATTAGAATCAGGTTCTCATGCTGTTCCATACTCTGGCTTAGACCATCCTGCAGTGCGTCTACGAAACGTTTTTCGTGAATGGTGAATGGTGAGTTGTGAATAGTTGATTGCTGATCTTCAATATTAGTTATTGACAATTGACCATTGACAATTGACCTCTTAGCATAAACATCTTTCAGTTCTTCATTGCTGTCTGGAACAATGGCTTCGGCTTCAAATGCAGCTTTGAGTTCTGTTTCAATGTATTCACGGAACTCATGCCTTATGTCGGCAATCTGCATTTCGTTCAACACATTTTCGGCAACGAGAAATTGTTCATAATTTTTTACCGGATCCTTCTTTCCCCATTCCTCAAATAATTCCTGTGGTACATATTTTGTGCCGCTTGCTTCTTCATGGCCACGCATGCGGAAAGTGCTGCACTCAATAAGATAGGGCTTCTGGTTATTGATGCAATAATCACGTACTCCTCTGATGGTATCATAAACTTCGAGAATATTATTGCCATCTATCCGAATTCCTTCCATACCATAGCCCCTGGCTTTATCAACCAGGCTTTCGCAGCGATATTGTTCATTCACCGGAGTACTCAAACCATAACCGTTGTTTTCAATCACGAAGATTACAGGCAGTTCCCAAACAGCGGCCACATTCAAAGCTTCATGAAAATCGCCTTCACTTGTACCACCATCACCTGAATAGGCGAGGGATACTTTATTATTTTTCCTGAGTTTATAGGCAAGTGCAACCCCATCGGCGAGTGCCAGTTGAGGTCCAAGGTGAGAGATCATGCCACAGATATAATGTGGCTTACTTCCAAAATGAAAACTTCGTTCCCTTCCTTTACTATAACCATCTTTATTGCCCTGCCACTGTTTAAAGAGTTTCTCCAGTCCCATTTGCCGGGTTGTAAATACCCCAAGGTTTCGATGTAATGGCATGATCCATTCATCTTTCTGTAATGCAAGCGTACTGCCAACAGCAATTGCTTCCTGACCAATACCACTGAACCATTTGCTTATTTTACCCTGACGCAGTAATACCAGCATTTTTTCCTCAATCATGCGAGGTAATAAAAGGCTTCTGTAGATAAATACCAGTTCTTCGTCTGTAAGCTTGGTTCTGTTGAATTGCATGAGGAAAATTTATACAGGTCTAAGATACTTTGATTGGGTTAATCACGAACAAAAAAGCCACTTGCTATGAACAAGTGGCTTAAGAAATATGGTTAGGCAATTAATCCCTGCTTCCGAGTTTGCTAAGCAATTTCAATATCTCTATATAGAGCCAGATAATGGTAACCATTAATCCGAACGCGCAATACCATTCCATGTACTTCGGCGCACCCATTTCTGCACCCTGTTCTATTCTTTCAAAATCAAGAATCAGCATTAAAGCTGCAATGGTGATTACAAAAAGACTGATACCAATACTTAACCAACTGCTATCATACAGGAAACTCACTGTAACACCGAAAAGATTCAGCACCATGGTGATCAGGTAAAAAATCATGATACCCATTAAAGCGGATATTACAATCGACCTGAATCGTTGAGTAGGCTTAATGATCCTGAAATTATACAATGCAAACATGGCAATTGCAACACCAAAAGTTAGTCCTACAGCCTGCATAACAAGTCCAGGGTATTTGTCTGCAAATGCTGCATTCAATATAGCCGAAATACCGCCAATGAAAAATCCTTGTAAAATACCATAGGCAGGTGCAGCATATTGTGCCCAATTCGGTTTAAATGAAATAACAAGTCCTGTGATCAAACCACCAATGGCACCCACAATCATCAGGGTGTTCATTAAACCTTCATTCAGTTGCTCAAACAAATGCCAGGTATAAGATGCAGATCCTATAACCATCAGCATCAGGAAACCAAACTTATTAATGGTTCCTCTCACACTCATTACACCCTGAGCCGCAGCTTCTGCCTGTAGGCTTTTATTGAACATTTTCTCAGACAGGGTAGGGTTACTAGATTTAAATAAAGCCATATATATATCTTTTATTATAATAAAGGTACAGATTTCTGATAGTTCGGCTGTGAAAAATGGATAGAATATGATATTTTAACGAAAGGAACGGGGAACTAAGGGTAAAGCCTATAACTATAAGTCAAGTTCTTCTGACCAAAAAACGACAGTAGGCATTATCCAATCATATAACTTTGCCAGATAATTTAAGAAGATGGAAAGAAAAGAAACCTTGTTGCAGGATGTAGTGATAAAATTTGCAGGTGATAGTGGAGACGGGATGCAGTTAACAGGACAACAATTTACCAATAATACAGCCTTACTGGGAATAGACTTGGCTACTTTCCCTGATTTTCCGGCTGAGATACGTGCCCCTATTGGTACTTTACCAGGTGTGAGTGGTTTCCAGTTGCGTTTTTCCAGCGACCGGGTATTTACCCCCGGAGATCTTTGTGATGTGCTGGTTGCCATGAATGCAGCAGCATTAAAAGTAAACCTGAAGAGTATAAAACCCGGCGGAAAAATCATCGCCAATATAGATGGGTTCGATGCAAAAAATTTACGTCTGGCCAATTACCCCGATGGTGTTAATCCATTGGAAGATGGGAGTCTGGATGGCTATGAACTCACCAAAGTAGATGTTACCAAGCTTACCCGCGAGGCACTGAAAGAATTTACGGAACTCGGTACTAAGGAAAGAGACCGTGCGAAGAATATGTTTGTACTCGGACTACTATACTGGATGTATAATCGTAGTCTGGAAAATACCATTGACTTCCTGAAAGAAAAGTTTGGTAAAAAAGATGTGATCCTCCAAAGTAATATCAAAGTATTACAGGCCGGATACCATTATGGAGATACCACAGAATCGTTTACTACAAGGTATAAAGTAGAGAAGGCAAAAATGAACCCAGGTTTATACCGTAGCATTATGGGAAACCAGGCTTTATCGATGGGGTTAATTGCTGCGAGTGAGAAAAGTGGGTTGCCGATTTTCCTTGGAACTTATCCTATTACACCGGCATCAGATATCCTGCATGAGTTAAGTAAACATAAAGCATTTGGTATACGCACTTTTCAAGCTGAAGATGAAATTGCGGGCATCAGTGCAGCAATTGGTGCAAGCTATGGAGGATCATTAGGTATCACTACTACATCAGGCCCAGGCATGGCTTTGAAAACAGAAGCAATGGGTTTGGCGGTGATGCTTGAAATACCATTGCTCATTATAAATATCCAGCGTGGCGGACCTTCAACCGGTTTGCCAACCAAAACCGAACAGAGCGATCTATTGCAAGCATATTATGGAAGAAATGGGGAGTGCCCCATGCCCGTAATTGCATCATCAACTCCTAGCGATTGTTTTGATGTGGCTTATGAAGCAGTGCGTATTGCGGTACAGCATATGACGCCCGTTATTTTACTGAGTGACGGATATATTGCCAATGGAGCAGAACCCTGGAAGTTTCCATCATCAGCAGATCTTCAACCCATACAGGTTGCGTTTAAAAAAGGACTGGCTGAAGGAGAAGAAAAATTCATGCCTTATAAGCGTGATGAAAAACTGGTGCGCCCCTGGGCAGTGCCTGGTACCGCTGGTTTAGAACATCGTATTGGTGGATTGGAAAAGCAAGACGTTACAGGTAATGTAAACTATGAGCCCGAGAATCACCAGCACATGGTGAAAACACGCCAGGCCAAAGTAGATAAGATTGCAGATTATATTCCATTACAAACATTAGATAACGGCCCCGAAAAAGGAAAAGTATTGATACTGGGCTGGGGATCTACCTACGGAGCGATTAAAAGTGCCGTAGTGGAATTACTGGCCGAAGGCATAGAAGTGAGTCATGCACATATTCGCTACTTAAGACCCTTCCCCAAAAACCTGGGAGAAATCATCGGCAATTTTGAACATGTACTCATTCCCGAAATCAATAACGGTCAACTCATCAAAATCATCCGCGACCAATACCTGGTAGATGCCAAAGGATATAATAAAATCATGGGCATACCGATTACCAAAGGAGAATTGGTTACGGCAGTGAGAGAGTTGATAAAGAAATAATTCAAAATTCAAAAGTCAAAATTCAAAAATCAAAATCAGGTTTTGACTTTTGAATTTTGACTTTTGAATTTTTATTTTTGATTTACCCTCATGCATATCGAAGACCTCCGCAATTATGTTTTATCTCTTCCCGATGTGGAAGAAACTACGCCATTTGGTCCTGATACACTTGTGTATAAGATCAATGGGAAAATGTTTTTCCTTGTAGGACTCGATAATGAAGTTGTGCAGTTCAATGTTAAATGCGACCCTGATCTGGCAATAGAACTTAGGGAACAGTATCCTCAATCGGTGTTGCCTGGTTACCACATGAATAAAAAACATTGGAATACAATTGTGGTAGATGGGGTATTGAGTACCAGGCAACTGAAAGAATGCATAGATCATTCCTACCAGTTGGTAGGTAAAAAGAAGCAGTAAGTTTCAGTGTACTTCAGTGCATTCAGTGGCAAAAAAATTGATTGCCACTGAATGCACTGAAGTACACAGAAAATTTTGTGCGGGTTTATTCTTCTTCTTTTGCTCCGGCCGCGAAAATTTGGTCAACGGCACCTCCCAGCATCGGGAATTTTTCTTTTACAAAACCGGCAATAGTTGCCACAGCTTTCTGCGCTTGTTCAGGGGTAAGTCCTGCTTCTGATGTTAATCTTTGAATTAGTTCGTTCATGGTGGTGAGTGGTGAATAGTGAATAGTCAGTAGTGAATAGAAAAAATGTTTATTTCTCGTATCACACCTGCAAATTAATGGCTCTGCATAAAAAAGCGATAAGAAGTTATTCCCATCGCTTATTAATATTTCCTACTTGAAAATTGGCTATTCCTCTGTTCCTCTGTTCTTCTGTTTCTTTAGGCTACTTTAAGTGCGCTAAGCTTGCTTTTGTTGAACATTTGTTCTGCATAGGTTTTGGTTACATGCAGTTGTTTGGTATCGGTGCCGGGTAATTCGAACATGGCATCGGTGAGTATGCTTTCGCAGATACTGCGTAAGCCACGAGCACCCAGTTTATATTCAAGGGCTTTTGATACCATGAAGTCGAGGACTTCATTATCGATGATCAGTTCAATACCTTCCATTTCAAACAAACGGTTGTATTGTTTGATCAGGGAGTTCTTTGGTTCAACCAATATGCTTCTCAAGGTTTCTTGATCGAGTGGGTTTAAATAGGTAACTACCGGTAATCTACCGAGTAGTTCAGGGATCAATCCAAAACTTTTCAAATCCTGTGCATTGATGAATTGCAACAGGTTTTTACGTTGCATTTCCTGTTCTTCTTTGTTTACGCTAAAGCCAATGGCATTGGTGTTTACCCTTCTGGCAATTACTTTGTCAATACCATCAAATGCACCACCGCAGATAAACAATATATTTCTTGTATCTACTTTGATCATTTTTTGTTCAGGGTGTTTTCTGCCGCCCTGAGGTGGTACCAATACTTCGGTGCCTTCGAGCATTTTCAGTAAACCCTGTTGTACTCCCTCACCACTAACATCGCGGGTAATGGAAGGGTTATCGCCTTTGCGGGCAATTTTATCTATTTCATCAACATATACAATACCTCTTTCTGCAGCAGTAACATCGTAGTTACAGTTTTGCAATAAGCGGGTAAGCATACTTTCCACATCTTCTCCCACATAACCGGCTTCGGTAAATACAGTTGCGTCTACTATGGCAAATGGGACATTGAGCAAACGTGCGATGGTTTTCGCCAATAAAGTTTTACCCGTACCTGTTTCACCCACCATGATGATATTGCTTTTTTCAATTTCAATATCGTCTGGCTGTTGTTTTTGGGTAACGCGTTTGAAATGGTTGTAAACGGCAACAGATAATACCTTTTTGGCATCATCCTGACCGATCACATATTCATCCAGGAATTTTTTGATTTCTGCGGGTTTGCGCACATTGAGTTTGAAACCGGAGCCGCTGTTATTTGCATCTGTTTTATTGCTGAGTTCCTGTACTATGATCTCCTGCGCGTGTTCAACACAATTCTCACAGATATGCCCTTCCTGTCCGGCGATCAGGATTTTCACTTCATCACGGTTTCTGCCGCAGAAAGAACAATGTAAATGATTTGCTTTTGCCATACAATGATCGTGTACCAGGTACCTTTAAACCAAGACACATTTTTTAAGACTTATGTTGCAAAGGTAACCCCGTTCGGTTGACCAAACGGGGCTTAATTCGGTAAAAATGGCCTAAATAGCCTATATTTTAGATAAAATTCCGTCTACGATGCCATATTCTACTGCTTCTGTGGCATCCATCCAGTAATCGCGATCGAAATCTTTCATGATTTGATCTACTGTTTTACCACAATTTTCTGCCAGTATCTTGGCGCCCAATTCTTTTGTTTTGCGGATCTGTTCAGCATGAATTTCAATATCTGCACTGGTAGCCTGAAAATAACCACCCAGGCTTGGCTGATGTATCATTACTTCTCCATGAGGATATATAAAGCGTTTGCCTTTTGCACCCACACTCAATAAAATTGATCCCATACTTGCGGCAAGTCCCATACAAATGGTACTAACCGGACTCTGGATCATTTTAATCGTATCATAAATAACCATCCCGCTGGTTACAACACCACCTGGACTATTAATATAAAACTTGATTTCTTCCCCTGGCTTATCTGCATCAAGCAGGAGTAATTTGCTTACTACTTCGCGGGCAGATTTATCTTCAACAGGTCCCCATAGATAAACGGCTCTTTTCTCAAAGAAGAGTTTTTCCATCTTCTTCATTATAAAACCCGGTTGATCCTGTTTATCATCTTTTGGTTCGTTCTCTTCCTCGTCTTCCATGAGAAAAGGGTTGATATATTTTAAGTGTGACATGGTAATTTGAAAATTTGAAGATTTGAAAATTTGAAAATGGGTTGATTTTTGGACCATAGACCATAGACCATGGTCCATGGACTATGGTCTATCGACTATTTCTTCTCCTTTCTTGGGTTGGTTAGCAGTACCTCATCTACGAGACCATATTCTTTTGCTTCTAGGGCGGTCATCCAGAAATCGCGATCGCTATCTTTGGCAATGGTTTCAACGTCTTTACCGGTGTGGTAAGCGGTGATAGAATAAAGCTCCTGTTTTAATTTTTTGATTTCCCTTGCGGTAATTTCAATATCTGTGGCTTGTCCGCCAATGGCTCCACTAGGTTGGTGCATCATTATACGGCTATGTTTCAGAGCTGTTCTTTTACCTTTTACACCTGCACACAACAATATCTGTCCCATACTTGCAGCCATACCTGTACAAATAGTAGCTACATCAGGTCCGATAAACTGAATGGTATCATAGATACCCAAACCAGCGTATACGCTACCACCCGGGCAGTTGATATACATCTGTATATCACGTGATCTATCGGTACTCTCCAGGAATAGTAATTGTGCAGTTACAATATTGGCAACATAGTCATTGATGCCTTCGCCCATAAAAATGATGCGGTCCATCATCAAGCGGCTGAATACATCCATGCTTGCTACGTTCAGGGGTCTCTCTTCAATGATATAGGGGGTAAGATTGGTTACTTCATGGTGTTGCTGGTAACTGTGAAGGGAAGCGCTGCTAATGCCTCTGTGTTTCACAGCATATTTTTCAAACTCTTTTCCAAAATTCATATAGTATGTTTTACGCTTTGAAGATAAGTGATTTGCAATTCTATCGAACACCTGTTCAAATACTGTGCAAAGCTGGTTTTACGACAACAAGGCAGATAGGGATGGCTGATGTCGGATGTCAGATGTCAGATTTGTGATAGATGTTGTCGGAATTGGCATAAAAAAGCCGGATACTGTTGCATCCGGCCCCAAAAAATATCCAATATTCAATATCCAACATCCAATATCTGACATCCCACATCCCACATCCCACATCTGACATCCCACATCCGACATCAGACATCTGCGATCTGCGATCTGCCATCCCTTAATGGTGGTGGTGGTGTAATTTTTCAGCGAAAGCTTCTGCACTGATGCTTTCTTCTTTGGCAGTAACCTGGGTTTCCAGTAAACCAAAGAGTTTTTCAGTGCTGATGCGGTGGTAACTGTCTTCTACAAATTTCCTGTCCTGCATCATACGGTTAGCATAATCTTCAACCCACTGTTGGTTATCACCTAATGCACCTAACTGACCGCCCATATAGCTGAACAGTTGTTGTTTAGCGAATTCACGGATATCATCAGGTAATACTTCAATCTTATTGTCTGCTGCCAGTTTACTGCTTACCAATGTCCATTTAAGTTGGTTGGCAAAGCTTGGGTATTCGGTTTCGGCTTCTTCTGCAGATTTTGGTTTTTCGCCACCAGTTTGTAACCAACGTTTCAGGAATCCTTCTGGAAATTCCATGCTGGTATGATCTACCAGGTGGTGATAAATCTGGTCGTGTATTTGGTTACGCGCTTGTTGAGCGTAATAGTTAGCAATTTCTTTTTTCACTTCTGCACGAAAATCTTCTTCAGTTGTGATTTCGGTATTTGGATAAACAGATGCAAAAAGTTCGGCATTTAAAGCTGCTTTTTCTACCAGACCTACTTTTGTAATAAGGAGTTTGAAATAGCGTTTGCCATCTTCAGCAGTTAATCCGAGGTCGGCAAGAATTGCTTCTTTTTCTTTGTCCTCAAATGCTATATCCAACTGCAATACAACGGTATCGTCATTCTTTTTACCGATGAGTTTTTTGCGGAATTTTTCTTCAAAATATTTAACCAGTAAAGAGTTGTCTTTGTTAATACCGCCTTCTACTTCATTACCATCTTTATCGCTTTCAATGAATTTTACATTGAGTACGTTATCGTCGCCAGTTACTGCTTCGGGTTCAGTCATTTTACCATTGCGAACCTGTAAGCGCTCGATTTCCTGTTCAACCATTTCATCCGTAACATCTATAACATAACGGGTTACTTTGATTTTTTTGGTATCGATATCGAAGTTTGGTTTCAATCCGATTTCAAAAGCGAAACTCACATCTGCCGGGTTGTTCATGTCTAATGCACGAGCATCATTGTCTAAAGGCAATGGTTGTGCAAAGATGTCGAGAGACTCGGTAGTAAGGTAAGTGTTCAGTTCTTTTTCAACCGTACGCAATACCTCATCAGTGAATACACTCTGTCCGTACATTTTTTTAACCAGTCCGGCAGGAACCATGCCTTTTCTAAAGCCAGGGATATTGGCATTCTTGGCATATTGTTTCAGGCTCTGTTCAAATCCTGATAAATAATCTTCCTTTTTAAGGGTAACGGTCAATTTGTCGGTCAGTAACCCGATATTCTCTCTGGTAACGGTGGCCATGGTGTATTTTTTATTGATATTTTAGCTGTTCATCCTCAAGCTTTACCTTTAA
>CAZTCS010000085.1:0-16414 GCA_964611995.1 uncultured Sediminibacterium sp.
CAACCGGAGTGCCCGCATTTAGTTTTACAACCACATTTTTTTAAAGCGAGCGTCTACAGAAAATGGGGTTCTAAAGACCGACTTAGTATTACTGTTTTCGTTACTTTCGGAGAAACCACATGTTTTTTACACTAATTGATTAAGTAATTAACAGCACCATTAAACACATAATATGACAACTGTAAATCCATATATTTATTTCAATGGCAACTGCGAAGAAGCATTTAATTTCTATAAATCAGTATTTCGACAAGAGTTCAAGTATGTTGGACGTTATAAAGATGTTCCACAAACTGATAGGCAAATTTTTCAAGATGGGGATGAGAAAATTATGCATATCTCATTACCAATTAGTGAGGAGACAATTTTAATGGGTTCTGACAATACTGAAGCCTATAAAGAATTAACAAGATTCAATAATTTTTCTCTTATCATTCATACAGACAAAAAGGAAGAAGCAGACAGATTATTTAATGAACTTTCTAACGGCGGGCAAGTAAAAATGTCAATGAACTTGACATTTTGGGGTTCCTATTATGGTATCTGCATTGACAAATTTGGAATTAGTTGGAAGATCACTGCGAATTAACTTCCTTCACCAAAAGTCTTCATAAAAAGAAGTTCGCCTCAGCGTCTCTGAGGCATGAAGGGCTCTTCGTGTTACACAGCCGGAGTGTCTGCATTTGGTTTTGCAACTGCCTTTTCATTTATAACAAACAGCAGTAATAAAAACTAAGGAGACCCTTCCTCGCCGTTCCCGATCTACGATCGTGATGCTCGTCAGGGTGACGATTCGCGCGGGTTAAAAACAGCGTAGATGATTGGCTTTGCCAATCATCTACGCTCATCACCCTACTCCATGCCTGCCTCCTTGAGGTTTATCCTGAATGTATTGAAGGAAGCATTCCGACTGCAAGTCGGAAATTGCGAGCCTGCCCTGAGTATGGACGAAGGGAAGAGTCTAGTTCACTGAATGCTCCCTTTTAAAATGTTGACCATTTTCAATTAGCTAAAACAGAAAAGCATCCATGAACATTAACATTTAAATAAACATTCTTGTACTTACCGTACTACAAAAGCAGCTTCTTCTTTGTAACTTTCCTATGCAACAGAAGACATTTACCAATGCGTAGTTATACCATTAAACTTATCACCATATTTATACTAATATCAACTAGCACTATTGCATTTTCGAATTTCACCGACGACGAGGAATACATCAAACTAATAAAACTGGAGCAAAAAGCGTTATTAAATGGTATTGGTAAAACATACATATACGATTTAACAGGTAGAAAAGACTGCAATAAAACAAGAATCAAGTATCTGGGAATTGCACGCACCAAAAGAGGGAAACAATATAAAATACTGACCTCTTTTTTTGTTTTTAGTACTGCATCTTCATGCAGAGGCACCAGTAAGGTTAAGATATTTGATATGCAAAACAGATATATCGGAGAGTACTATATGGGCATGCCAGATGCATTACCAGTTGCATTTAGTAACAACAGATTGATATTTCTCAAAGCCAATGATAGTTGTACACCAAGAAAAAAAATAATAATAAATTTTAGCAATGGAATACCTAAAGCACTTACATTCCCCTCATCTAGACCAGGTGGCGAAATAAGTTATTTTTACTTCTCATCAGTTTCCTCATAAAAAAGAAGTTCACCTCAGCGTCTCTGAGGCACCTAGGCTCTTAGTGTTACACTACCGGAGTGCCTGCATTTGGTTTTGCAACTGCTTTTTCATTTACAACAAAAAGTAAAAAAACACTCTCCTTCTGCCTTCACTTTCCGATTCCTTATTCCTTATTTCTTATGTCCTATTTCCAAACCCTAACCTACTTCAAACAGTATTTGACTAAACGCCCATTTTTTTGTAAATTCGTTAGGTGAAAAAACAGCAAAACAAAGGGCTTAATTTTATAATTGATAAGCTTACTAATTCGATTCAGAATATAGTGACTGGAGATAGTTTTGCGACCGATATTTCACTGGTTACCACTGCGGACTTAAAGAATGTAATTAAGAAAAACAAATGGCAATTTGATTGGAAATTCGAATACAAACAACCACAGCGTGATGTTTACAAGTTGACAATTGTAAACAATCAAAATGTGATTCAGGGATTAATTAGTTTAGAAATCAAATCAGACCATGTTTATATGCATCTTGTAGAAAGTGCACCCTTCAACAAAGGGAAAACAAAAGTTTACGCGGGCGTTCCCGGAAACTTAGTTGCATTTGCCTGTAAACTTTCTTTTCAACGTGGGCATGAGGGCAATGTTTCATTCTTTTCAAAGACACAACTTGTGCCACATTATATTGATAGTTTGGGAGCCATACATATTGGCGGAAGAATTATGATTATTGACACTAATGCTGCACTAAAACTTATAAATAAATATTTTCCAAATGAAAAATAAACCAAAAGAATTAGATGTAGACTTCATTGGCGGGCAACATCAGCCGATTACTAAGGAGGAAGAATTGGCAATCAGTGAATTTATTCGTAAACAAAAAGTAAAAAAACAGCCACCTGTAATCAGCAAAACAAAAATTAAAGTATCAAAAAAATCTCATCAGCCTGTTTAAAATAAACGATATAATAACAAAATTTCCTTCTCCTGAGGGTCTTCATAAAAGTTCATCTCAGCCTCTCTGAGGCACGAAGGACGCTGAGTGTTATACAGCCACAGTGCCTGCATTTGGTTTTGCAACAGCCTTTTCATTTAAAACAAACAGCAGTAATAAAAACTAAGGAGCCCCTTCCTCGCCATTCCCGATCTGCGATCGTGAGGCTTGTCAGGGTGACGATTCCAATGAATTAGAAGCACTGCAGATTTTGATTTCCAAAGCCATTTTCCACCCCAAAAACCACTCGTCTCTAACTTACTCATTATTAAGCATTTACTCGAACCATCTACACACCATCTACACTGCATCTACACTGCATAACACTAGTTTACTGTTATACTGTGTTTAGGCTATGTTTTTGGCTCGTTATAATATCGAGTAAATCCATACCCTGATACAGTGTATACTAACTTTTGGAAAGTTCCGAAACTTTCCAAAAGTTGCGCCGGGGCAATCCAGCCAATGATCTGAGATCAAACTATTACACCCCCCTTTTGTGTTCTATCTTTCCCTTAAATCATCCGCCCTACTCACGGACTTCCGGACTCCCAGACTCCCAGACTCCCGGACTTTCTCTCCCCCTAATCACATATTCATGTGAATTACCCTCATAAACAAGATAAAACTGTAACTATTATCCCCACCAATCGTAAACATGGAAACCATTATAAACTTTATGACAACAGAACTACAACAATTAAAAAAACAAATTACCTGGATGCGTTGGTATGTGTTTATCAGTGCCGCTATACTGATCAGTGTATTACTTTTTGCATTCACCACACCTGAACAAACCATGGGCATCATAAGGGCCAAAGGCATTATCATAGAAGACAGTAGTGGTCGCGATAGAATTTTAATCGGCTCCCCTATTCCTTATTCAAAAGATCGTGTTCGAAACGATACCGCTTTGGTTAGAAAATATTGGGCTAAAGAATATGGCAATCCCAATCAGTACATGGAGTGGTACAAAAACTATTACAACGGTGCAGAAGGTATTGTAGTGATGAATGAAAACGGGTTTGACCGTGTTTTACTAGGCGATAAACTGGCTGACCCAAATATTGGTAAAAGAATGTTCCAAAGCGCCGGTATCTTATGGAATGATAAAGAAGGCTGGGAACTAGGTGGCGCCGGCGTTAATACAACAAAAGAAGGAAAATCCAGATCCGTAATGGGAGTCGATGACAAAGAAGGCGAAGCCGTTCACATTGTAGCACTCGAAGATGGAACCAAAGGATTAATGATTGCCGGAGAAAACGGAAACTTATTGATCGGCATGTCTAAAAAAGACGGCGGCTGGTTCCAAAACAAACAGGCATTTACAGGTATTAAATACTTTAACAAAAAAGGCAAACTTGTTTGGCAGCAAATGATGAATGGCCTGGATAAAAAGACAGGGAAGTAAGTCCGGAAGTCCGAAGTCCGACAGGGATGGGGAATAATGCTCTCTCTTTCTAATTTCTTATTATTTATTCCCCCTCTCCACTTCCATCAACACCCATTTATCCGGGTCAATCACCACATCCGTTGGCGAGGCATTTAGGGGTAGTGTGAACTCAACAGTTTTTTCTTTTAGTTCAATTAGTTTCCTGATGGTATTCGTTTTACCAGATAACTGAACAGCTATTGGTATGGGCATCACAAACAAACTACCATCATTCTGCACCTGCTCCAGCTTTATCTTCAACTCTTTCTTTGCCTCATTGTATTCCCATGTACTCCTAACCTTTAATGTACCAGGTTTGTATAACCATTGATCAAAAAACTGTTTCAAATCTTTGCCCGACACAGCTTCCATTTCAGTTCTGAAATCTGTTGTGGTGCAATTACGGTTCATATACTTTTCATAATACTGGCGTATTCCCTTCCAGAACAACTCATCGCCCAGCATTCCACGCAGCATGTGTAATATCCAACACCCTTTTTGATAGGTTTGAGAACTGGTTACTTTATTCATATCAGTCAGGTTATCGTGCACAATACGGTAATCTGGATTTTTAGCATAAAAATCATCCACCCGTTTTTTACTGTCGGCAAGTCCTTTCATAAATGCATCGTGCCCGTATTGGTGTTCTATAAAAAGCAGGGTAAAATAAGTGGCAAAGCCTTCACTGAGCCAAACATCGTCCCAATCAGATTCAGTAACGGCATTGCCAAACCATTGGTGGGCTATTTCATGGATAATTACATTACGCCAGCGTTCATTGCGATCGCCCACTACAGAACCCTCACTGTATAAAATAGCAGAAGCAGCTTCCATGCCGCCACTAACACTGTTCGATTGAATATTGGCCAGCTTTTCATACGCAAATGGACCAACACGGTCGCTATAAAAAGCCAGTACTTTTTTGGTGGGCTCTGCATAATCATAAAAACCTGCTTCACGATCCTGTTGGTATACCCAGCTTTGAATAGATTTATGGTCAAACTCATCCACATACTGAACCGCAAACCTGGCAACACCCAATACATATAACCATGGAGCAATGGGCACTGATTGTTTCCAGTGGGTCATTCGCTTACCATTGGGTAAACTTGTTTCTTCAATTTTTAATCCATTCGAAACAACCTGGTAATGCGCGGGTGCGGTCACCAGAAATTCACAGGTTGCTTTATCATAAGGATGATCAATCAGGGGCAACCAGTTTCTTCCTTTGTCTGGCCAATCGTCGCTGAAAAAACTACGATCACCATATTTATTATTGGCAATTTTTAATCCGCTGGCAGGCACACCATGGTAACTTATCACATACCTTCTTTGCTGGTCTTTTTGTGAAACAGCGGGTAAGCTGATATATAGCGCATTGTTTTCGTGTTTAAAAGACAATACTTTCCCACCTGATTGCACTTTGTCTACAATCATCCCTTTATTACCCAATGATGCAGCTGCTTTGATCAGATCGAACCGCAAAACTGTTACACCTGTTGCCAGGTATTTTACATCAATCGATGTCTCACTAAATATTTCATCTGTTGAATCGGAAAGACTGATCTTAAATGCATAATGGAGTATATCAATTCTATGGTCTTTGGGATAATTATCTGCGGTTGCAATAAAAGGAAGGGTTATGCAAACAAGCATATAGCTGATAAAACGCATCATGGTTATTTTTTTAGGGGTAATGAAAGAGCAGGACGAATTTCTATCAATCCCTTTTCTTTAATCGTGGCTTCTACCTCTTCCAGTTTAGAAGGAACGAAACCGCTTAGGTTTTCAACACCATCTGCGGTAACCAGCGCTACGTCTTCAATGCGTATATACAATCGTTCCGGGTGAATCCAGATCATGGGGTCAATGGTAAACACCATACCGGGTTTAAGTTGAACACCGCGCACATTGCCTACATCATGAACGGCCATACCAACAGGGTGCTGAAAATGTCCCCTGAATTTTAAACCATCCTGTACTGCTTTCAGGTGTTCAGGTTTTATAAATGTTTTTCCAACTAGGTATTGTTGCATGTCTTTCGCAGCGTTGTCTAATATTTCATCAGCAGTTACTCCGGGTTTTATATAACGGAACAAAGCATCGCGGTAGGCCACAATAAAATTGTAGAGTGCAGTTTGTTCCGCGTTAAATTTCCCGTTCACGGGCCATATCCGGGTAACATCACTCGAATAATATTTATAATCTGGAGCATAATCCATTAGTACGAGGTCACCGTCTTTCAATGCATCTGATTTATGAAAATAATGCCCCATGTAGGCATTGGTTCCCCCACCAATAATAGATGGGTAAGCATCTCCCCTTGCACCATGCAGGTAAAACATATATTTGGCTGCCGCATCGAGCTGGTATTCGTATACACCCGGATAAGTTGAACGCATGGCTTCAATGATACCCAATCCTGCTATTTGTGTTGCTTTGCGTATCACTGCTATTTCTTCTGCACTTTTAATGAGTCGCATGGTATCCAGAATGGGCGACAGATCATTGATTTCAAACTGCGGAAACTGTGCTTTAATTTTTTGAATAAAAGCCGCTTCTCTGGAAGTAGAAACATACCAAGGATTGGCTGCAGCTCTTGCCTGAGCAAATAATAATTCATCCCGGCTGTCGTTGCCAATTTCTGCTGGACTAAACTCTGTAAATAATTTTGGCGCCGGTGGTCTTATTAGTCCAGTACCCACCAGATCGGCCGATAAAAATTCAATGGCTTTTACCTGTTGAATACCGGTTAACTGTTTTACCAGTTCAGCATCTTCGGCAGACAATACCTTACCCTGGTTCTTCTCTGTAGCATCGTCGCGGTGAGGCAGGTACAAAGTGGCTGTTCTATTTGAACCGCGTAATAAAAGGTAAGCATGCGGCGATTCTATTCCAGTTAAGTAAAAGAAATTATTGGCCTGGCGAAATACCGTAAAGCCGGGTATCCCACCAAAGCCTTGCAATAAAGCAACGGATTTATTGCCAATAGCGTTATAAACACTATTTCTTCTGCGCGCAAATTCTTCTTTGGAGAAATCTGTTTGATAATGTGGGTTATCCTGTGCAGTTAAGCCGGATAACATAACCAAATTGAATAAGAGGATTAGTGTAGAAAATACTCGAATCATGTGCATTAATTTATGATTGGCAATTGCTGTAGAACAATGCCTGGTATTATATAGAATGCAGTACTAATAGCTGAACATACTGCTGCTAATGCAATCTAAGATTTTTAAAGGGTATTTTTTACACTTACATGCTACAAAAAGGAAGACGGAAGGCTTATGGAATAATTTGAAGCTTTACCAATGTAGTCATGCTGACAAGATGTACGTGAAGCGGAGGATAGAACACAGATTTTCATGATTTTCAAGATCCATCATGATAAATCTTGAAAATCATGAAGATCCGTGTTCTATTAATAGCAAATAATGCATTCAACTATTTCTTTAACCAACCGATTTCAGCAATCTAAATTTACAAGCCCGTATATTTATCCTGGGCAGCAATGCCTATTTTTAAAAAAAAATCAGGAATCAATTTGCACTATCAGCAACTCGCCAATTTTTGTTTGACAATTGTTTTCTTAGCATTTACCTGTACCGGCACCACTAATGCGTAGGGTCTGTTAAATGCTTCCTGCGAAACTTTAAAATAATCTGCCAGCTTCCTGATGACATCTTTTGAAAGCCCTTTTTTATAATGGAGAATATCGGATACATACCCCTTACTTATCCCGAGAATTTCAACCATATCTTTTGCTTTCAGGTTATGCTCTTTCATAAAAGATTGAATTAGCTCTACAGGATCAAGATTTGTAGTTGAAATACGTGATGCATCCCAGGTTTCAATGAGCAGTGTTAATAAGGCAATTTCATCTTTGGTATTACGATCTTTTGCTCCGGAGAATACAAGTTCTTCCAATACATTACAATAGGTATTGTATTGACTTTTACTGGTGATGACTTTATATTTTAGCGTTTCCATAATTTATATTTTTAGTAGTTACTAATTGTATACTGTTCCCCTGCTTTACAAAGCTTATCGTATTCGGCATGTGTGCCTATCCAGCTAATAAAAAGATGCACTTGTGTATCACCAAATGCATATTTGGCTATCAAGCGGTATTTATTTCCACCAATATCAAATACTACTCTATTCGACCCCTTCCCTAATAAATCTGCGCTACCGAAACTACACTTGATATCTTCGGGCATAGCCCAATCCGCAAATTTCAATTTATATAGCCATTCATCCAGTGATATCCTGCTTAGTGCATTTTCCCTTTTATAACATTCTATCGTTTCCTTTCTTATCAAATGTATTTTCATAACAAAAGTATATAAATTTTACGATCAAGTTCTCCTTTTGTGAACTTTTTATCCACAAACGCCATAAATATAACTAGCTAACAAAGCACTACCCAGACATATCCGATTGAAATCGGTTAGAAGGAACCTTATAATAATAAACTATGCGAGAGGCGAATTTTAAATTCCTTGGCGCTATCTCACAAAGTGCATCAGCACTTTCATTTCTAACCACCTACCACTCCAACCTGCTTCCTGATTCCTTATTTCTTATTCCTTTTCCCTCTCCTCCGCACTCAACCATCATTATACCGCACTCTGCTTATTTGATTCGGTTAATTGGGTACATTATTGTTGTTTTACGGTATGAACCTCATCAGGCATATCTCTTTATATTGGCGCTGCCAGCTACTCGGATGGAGTATAGCTGCGCTGTACTGGGCATTAATGGGTATCACACTACCTGGTTTCAGCGTGGGTTTTGCATTGCTTCAATTTGGTACCGATCTGGTCTTATACATTGGCATCACCCATGTTTATCGGAATTTTTCCAGATACTGTCAATGGCAAAGCCTTCCGCTTCGCCCTTTAATATGGCGGATACTGATAAGCCTGCCCATTTTAACCGCACTCTATTGCATTGGTACCATCTCAAAAATTTACTTCATACGCCATTGGTTCATGCCGGGTTTCGAAATCAGTTTTATAGATTTTGCACGCCCGAATATTACAAGCATATCAATGGCTGGCGCAAGACTCATGTCTATCTGGTTATTGGCATACCATGGCTATCATTATGCCATTCGTGAAATGAACCTGCTGAAAGAAAATGCAGCCTTACAGGTTGCCATTAAAGATGCCCAGCTACAAAACTTATCTGCACAACTAAATCCACATTTTCTTTTCAACTCCCTCAATACAATTAAATCGCTTGTACCTACTCAGCCCGACTCGGCCAGAAGAGGTATCGATTTATTAAGTGAACTTCTTAGAACCAGTTTATACAATACGGAACAATCAACCACCACGGTTGGTGAAGAACTGGCTCTCATCAAAGATTACCTTGAACTTGAAAAACTGCGAATGGAAGAAAGATTACAGTATTCAATCAATATCGCAGACGCTTATTCAAAGCTTACTATACCTACCCTTTCTTTGATAACAATGGTTGAAAATGCAGTTAAACATGGTATTTCCACACTACAAAATGGTGGCAGAATTGAAATATCGGTATCAACGGATATGAATACCCATTCTTTCCGCGTAACTCATCCGGGTGTACTGGGTACTGGAACTGGCTTAGGCATCCGAAACCTGAAAGAAAGACTCCATTTATTATATCATCAGAATGCTTCCTTTACTCTCGCAGAGAACAATGGTTTAGTTGAAGCCTGCCTAACTATACCAGTTTTATGAAAATGATCAGAACCATAATCATAGATGATGAAAGGTCTGCCAGACTGGAACTTAAAAGAATACTGGCGGCATTTCCCGATATACAAATTATTGGAGAAGCCGCAAATGCAGATGAAGCAGAAATAATCATCAATGAATTGATGCCTGATCTGATTTTACTGGATGTACAAATGCCCGGCCGTTCAGGATTTGAGCTATTGACATCTCTGGCGATTGTGCCCTTAACAATTTTTGTAACAGCCTACGATAAATACGCATTTAAGGCTTTTGAAGTGAGCGCCATTGATTATCTTCTGAAACCAGTTAGAGAAGAACGCCTTTCAAGAACCATAATACAAGTA
Organism: uncultured Sediminibacterium sp.; assembly: GCA_964611995.1. GTDB lineage: Bacteria > Bacteroidota > Bacteroidia > Chitinophagales > Chitinophagaceae > Sediminibacterium. The sequence continues at coordinate 10,142 of CAZTCS010000085.1, forward strand.
AGGGAAAGACTAAAACATCAAACAGGAAAATCGCTGTTCTTTAAGGATGGCAACAAGTATTATTTTATTCAATGGACCGATGTTTGTCTGATAGAATCAGCACATCAATATGTTCGGTTGTATACAGCCAATGGTAAACCACTGCTTAAAAATTCCCTGAAACAAATGGAAGAACAAATACCTGCAGGTTTGTTTTTCCGGGCAAACAGGTGGCAATTGATTAACCTCCGTTGCATTAGTGAATGCAAGACAGTTCAAGCCATTTTACATGTCCGGCTTTCTGATGGACAGGAAATTATTTTTTCAGAACGACAATCAACACTATTTCGAAAAACACAAACTAATTTATGAAACAACTATTTGTATTCATAGCCTGCCTGTTATTTATATCACAGGGCAGCGGGCAGCGCTATATCATTAATGACAGTGTACTCATCCATACTAACTATGGCATAACGATTTCGGCTACGGTTGTACGAACAACCAACGCACCTCCTAAACAGCCAACTGCTTTACTATTTTTTATCTATGCAAATACCCAGAGAAGTATAGATGAGGCAAAATCTGCTGCCGACCATGGTTATGTAGGCATTGTAGCTGATGCCAGAGGGAAAAGACTTGGATCCGGAACCATTGAGCCATACGAACATGAAGTACAGGATGTGAATGCTGTAATCGACTGGATCACGCAACAACCATGGAGCGATGGGCAGGTTGGCATGTATGGCGGAAGCTACTCCGGCTTTGCACAATGGGCCGCTACTAAAAAATTACATAAAGCACTAAAAACCATTGTTCCTTATGTGGCGGCAATTCCAGGATTGGGATTACCTATGGAAAACAATATATTCCTTACAGCCAATTACCAGTGGCCATTTTATGTAACAACCAATAAATACTTAGATACAGCCATCAATAACGATAATCGCCGTTTTCGGAATCTTCGTTTCAACTGGTTTGAAAGTGGAGTTCCTTACAACCGAATCGACAGCATCGATGGCTTACCCAATCCATGGTTACAAAAATGGCTACTACATCCATCTTATGATCAATACTGGCAGTCGATGGTTCCATTTAGAGAAGAGTACGCAAACATCAATATTCCGGTGTTAACTATAACTGGGTATTATGATGATGGTCAGATTTCCGCAATGGAATATTTCAGAGAGCATTATAAATATCGCCCGGATGCAGCTCACTACCTGATTATTGGCCCCTACGATCATTTTGGCGCCCAACGAGGTGGAACCAAAGTTTTAAGAGGATATGTGGTTGACTCAATTGCACTGATCAATACAAAAGAAATTACGTTTCAATGGCTTGACTATATCCTGAAAGGGAAAAACAAACCAGCGCTTATAAAAGATAAAATCAACTTCCAACAAATGGGTACTAATACCTGGAAACACGCTTCTTCCTTAACAACAATGGAAGACAGTATCGTGAAATTTTATCTTGCTGAAAACAATAAGCTTTCACGTACAAAACCAGGAAAGATTAAATTTCAGCAGCAGCAAATTGACCTTGCTAATCGCGACCAGTGGACAAATCAATATTACCCAGATCCAATTATTGAAGAGTCGATTGATACTACAAGTGGTTTATTCTTTTGGACAGATGCTTTCAAGGAAGATATCACCATTAGTGGTCAAATAGAAGGGGTAATAAAAGCTATAATCAATAAGCGTGATATGGACATCGGGTTAACATTATATGAAGTACTGCCCGATGGTCGTTTTTTTCATTTGTCTTACTACATGGGCCGAGCTAGCTACGCGAATGATATGACTCGCAGGCAATTACTAACACCCGGAAAATTAGCCACTATCCCTATTACAAGATCGCGTTTGTTTAGTAAAAAAATTCAACAGGGAAGTCGACTACTGGTTGTGCTAAACATCAACAAAAACCCATTTTCAGAAGTAAACTATGGAACAGGTAAAATAGTGAATACAGAAAGTATTAAAGATGCTGGCACTCCCCTATTCATTAAATGGAGTAACCAGAGTTACCTTTCATTAGGAATCAGTAAACTTAATAAGTAAAGTGAAATTGGCGCCTAATTTGAATTTCAAAACTATAATGGTATTTGTTGAAAACGGTCTATTGATAAAATAATATGTAAGGAAGTTCTCAACCCTCCGTCATTAAAGATACCCAGGCAAATGCCGGGCATTATTCAGGTTATGATCTATTCAGAAAATATGATCAGGCTTTGCATACACCAAAAATGACGATTTACAACCATGAATCAAATCAATATCAGACCAATAAAATTAGAAGACATCCCAGATTTAAAAGACATCATACAAACCAGTGGATTATTCCCTGCTGACTTATTGGATGATATGACTAGCAATTATTTCACTAATCCAGGTGAAACAACCGATATCTGGTTAACACTGACAGTAGATGGAAAACCCATTGGCATTGCATATTGCGCGCCTGAAAGATTAACTGAAGGCACTTATAACCTATACCTCATTGCCATACATAGCACACAACAAGGAAAAGGGTTAGGTAAACAGTTTTTGCAATACATCGAAAGTTTACTGGAAGTAAAAGGAAACCGCAAGCTACTTGTTGAAACATCTGGCTTGCCGGAATTCCATTTAACCCGCAAATTTTATGATCAATGTAATTACCAAAGAGAAGCAGTGATCAAAGATTTCTACCGTGAGGGTGATGATAAAATTATATTTTCTAAAAAACTACTTTAGCGGCCCATTCATACTATGACCAATCAGTAATGGAGGGCATTTTGTTTGAAGGCAAATAAAGGCTTACCATCTTTTCCCGGTTTCACTAAAAGTTCGGTTTACCATGGTATCTTTAACAACTATAAACTATTAATACCATGAAGCGATTGAGCCCGCTACTGTTTTTTTTATTGCTCCCTTTTATAGCACTCAGCAAAAATTTAACGGTCAGAGATACGGTTTACAAGTCGAACCAACTTATCATTACCAAACTTGCCAACCACAGTTATGTACACACCAGCTTTCTGTACACCAATAGTTTTGGTAAAGTGCCCTGTAATGGGATGCTGGTAATCAATAAAAACGAAGCGATCGTATTTGATACACCGGCAAATGATACCAGTACAACAGAGTTGATAAATTGGATTGAAAAACAAGCAAAAAGCAACATCAAAGCTGTTATACCTACCCATTATCATGAAGACTGTTTGGGTGGACTCAAAGCCTTTCATCAACTGAATATTCCTTCTTATGCAAGTAAAACCACCATGGCATTAGCAAGGGAGCAGAAATATACCATTCCCAAAAATGCTTTTGCAGATCAGTTGGATCTTACCGTGGGTGGAGAGAAAATACATATCCGTTTTTTTGGGGAAGGTCATACCAAAGACAATGTAGTTGCCTACTTCCCTGCCGACCAGATATTATTTGGCGGATGCTTAATTAAGGAATTAGATGCCAACAAAGGCTGGCTGGGTGACGCAAATGAAAAAGCCTGGTCGGGTACAGTTGAGCAAATTAAAACTACCTACCCTTCTTTAAAGATTGTTATCCCCGGTCATGGTGAGCCCGGAAATAAATTATTGCTAGATTATACCATTCGACTCTTCAAGACAAAAGATTAGGCCGATCTTAGGTAGTAATTAATTCAATATTCGTAAATTGAATGCTTTAGCTCACCAGATATGCCCTAATTGCCATGAAGAAAATTTATTGTTTCCTCGTTGTTATTACAATGATTCAAACCAGTAATGCACAGGTTACCAAAGCTCCTGCGTATCCACTGATTACCCATGACCCTTATTTCAGCATCTGGAGTTTTTCAGATAAGCTTAATGAATCGGTTACCAAACATTGGACAGGTGCCGATCATTCATTACTTGGATATATTGATGTGGATGGCAAATTGTATAAATTTCTGGGAGCTCCCCCAAAAAAACTACAACCACTATTACCCAATAGCGATTTACAGGGATATGATTGCAGGTATACAGAACAGAAACCCTCGGAAAACTGGTTCAATCCGGAATTTGATGACAGCCAATGGAAAAATGGACTGGGTATGTTCGGATCTAAGAATATGGACGCCGTTACAGAATGGAACTCAAGAGAAATTTGGTTTAGAAGAACCTTCAATGTTACCAACAATGATTTTAATGAATTACTACTTACCCTTAAGTACGACGATAATATCAAGGTATTCCTGAATGGTGAAAAAATTTATGAAGCCGGCTGTTGCTCATCAAATAAGGAAATCATACTCAAAAATGAAATCAAACAAAAAATAAAAGCCGGAAAAAATACTTTGGCCGTCTATTGTGAAAATACCGGAGGCCCGGGTATCATTGATATTGGACTCTACAATCGCTTACCTGATGAGCCTGTTTTACAAGCCGTTCAAACAAGTGTAAACATCACTGCTACACAAACAAAATATCAATTCAGTTGTGGACCGGTTTTATTAAATGTTGATTTCTTATCTCCATTACTTGCTAATAATATTGACTTATATGCACGCCCAATAAGCTTCATTAATTTCAATGCAAAAGCTACGGATGGCAAAGCGCATTCAGTAAAGATTTACTTTAATAGCAGTGCTGACATAGCCCGTAATAAAACGAATCAGCCAGTTAGTACCAACATAAGTAAGTATGGCTCATTATTTATTCAAACAACAGGAACCAGTGCCCAGCAGGTATTAAAAAGAAAGGGAGACGATGTTCGCATCGATTGGGGCTATGCTTATCTCGCGATAAAAGATGAAAAAGGAATTCAACTTACTGAACAAAGCAGCAACCCTTCAGATATCTCTGTTGCTGATAAATGTTCGCTTAAAATTGATTATGGGAAACTTGGTGCGAATCCGGTTTCAAAAACAGTTCTATTAGCGTACGATGATCTTTTTTCCATCCAGTATTTCAATGAAAACCTCAAAGCCTGGTGGAAGAAAAATTTTGCTTCTACAGAAGAAATGATCAAAAAATCAATGGATGAATATGCATCGATAGCTAAACTATGCAACCAGTTCGACCAACAGATATATACCGATGCATTGAAAGCAGGCGGAGAAAATTATGCACGCTTATGTGTACTCGCTTATCGGGAATCACTGGCAGCGCATAAACTTGTAAGAGGTGCAAATGATGAAATCTTATTTCCCCAGAAAGAAAACTTTAGTAACGGATCTATCTGGACGGTTGATGTTACCTACCCTTCTGCACCCCTAACACTTTTATACAATCCTGCTTTATTGAAAGGAATGGTAGCGCCTATTATGACTTATAGCGAATCTGGTAAGTGGACCAAACCCTTTCCTGCTCATGACTTAGGTACTTATCCATTAGCAAATGGACAAACCTATGGGGAAGATATGCCTGTTGAGGAATCGGGAAATATGATCATTCTCACCGCTGCGATTTGTAAAGCCGAAAAGAACTATGCATTTGCTAAAGAACATTGGCCATTATTAAGTCAGTGGGTTGAATTTTTGAATAAAGATGGATTTGATCCTGCGAACCAATTGTGTACCGATGATTTTGCCGGACACCTTGCCCGTAATACCAATTTATCAATGAAAGCCATTGTAGGTATTGGTGCCTATGCGCAAATGGCAAGACAACTCGGTAAAACAGCGGAAGCAAACAGGTATGAAAAAATTGCCAAAGACTATGCCGTTAAATGGATGCAGATGGCAGATGATGGAGATCATTACACACTTACTTTTGACAATAAAGGAACCTGGAGCCAGAAATACAACCTTGTTTGGGATAAACTATTAAACCTGAAGCTCTTCCCTTCTACTGTTTATGAAAAAGAAATAGCTTATTATCTCCGCAAACAAAACAAGTATGGATTGCCCTTAGACAGTCGCAGAACCTATACCAAAAGCGACTGGATTGTTTGGACATCAGTATTGGCATCTAAAGAGAAGGATTTTAAAGCATTGATTGATCCGGTATACAAATATGCTATGGAAACACCAACCCGTGTACCGCTCAGCGACTGGCACGAAACAACCGACGGTAAACAGGTAGGCTTCCAGGCAAGAAGCGTCGTAGGCGGATACTTCATAAAGGTTCTCGAGAAAAAGTGGAAAGAGTAGCAAGTAGACAGACCATAGTCCATAGTCCATAGACCATGGACCATGGACTATGGACTATCTGCTACAAAAAAAGCCGCCCCAAAATGGAGCGGCTATATTTTTCATGCTTAACAGCGGTGAAATTACTTCACTTCTACTTCAGCACCAGCTTCTTTCAGCTTAGCTACGATATCGTCAGCTTCAGCTTTAGAG
>CAZTCS010000086.1:0-10440 GCA_964611995.1 uncultured Sediminibacterium sp.
GAAATTGCGAGGAAGGGGTCACCCTGGGGTTTATCCTGAATGTAATTAAGGAAGCAGTACGATCTTCGATCGTACATTGCGACGAAGGGAGGGTTACGCAACCAGCAATACCAACTGCTCCCTCACTTTCTTCCTCGAAACCTGCAACTGTTTCTTCACAGTCTTAGCAGAAGAACCAAATAATGTAGCGAGTGCTTCTTTTTTATAGCCGCCGATATGGGAGAGTATATATACTTCTTTCTCGCGTAGTGGCAATGATTGAATGGCCTGGCTATGCAATAGTGTTAACTCACGAAAAAAAATGGTTTCTTCTGTGGTGTTTGAAGCCCACTCATCAATGGAGGGTAATTGTTTCTTCTTACGTAATAAAGAAATGCAGCGATGGTATACAGCCGTACGCAAATAAGCTTCTGCGTATTCCATGAATTGAGGAGATAGTTTTTTCTCTAGTAGTCGGAGAAAAATATCTTGTACGATGTCTTCTGCAAATAAATTGTTTTGCAAATAGCGCAAAGCAAGTTGGTGCATGGGCTTGTGCCAGCGATCGTAGATTTCGGTCCAGGTTTTCATGTGGTTGTACTTGGTCGTTTTGACGGATTTTATTTCTCAGTAACTACATAGGTTTATCAGCTCGTAAAAGATATTTTTTTGCGAAATTTTTTGTATATTGTTGATGCAGCGTCTTTTATATTTGTTTGTCTAACAGCAACAGTGAACAGGTCAATTCAAAATTCAATAGCCACTGTCGAATTTTTTAAAGTAGTCAGCTTTAAAAAAATCCGATTTCTAATTCGAAGACAACTGAGATTATATTTCAGTTAAATAATAAATGAATATTCAATCATAGACCATCACCAGATCCCCCAGTGTTATGGAGCCATTGAATGACATAGAACTAATGGATGCTTTTAAACAGCACCAACGAAAAGCGGAACGTATCATCTTTGATCGATACTACCGCCCCCTATGTCTATACACCGCAGAAATCACTGGTGATATCCCGCTCGCCGAAGACATTGTCACCGAATCCTTCAAGAAAGCTTTTGATAAAAGGGCCGAGTTTGCGGCGCTTACTAATTTCCGTGCCTTTATGTACCGTATCGTAAAAAATGCGGCACTCAACGCGAAACACCAACAAAAAAACAGGGCATCTATATTAGAAAGGGCTCGTTTTGAAATTGCTCCCTCTTCCGAAATTGATACAACTGTCGAGCAACATGAAATGCTTAGGGTAGAGCTACTCGAAGAAATTTTTAAGGAAGTCGAAAACCTGCCTTCGCAATGCAGGAATATTTTTGAACGATTATTTTTCAAAGGACAGTCCACCGAAACTATCGCACGTGATTTATCCTTGAGTATCAACACGGTAAGGGCGCAAAAAGGAAGGGCGATCCGCCTATTGAAATCGAGGTTATTAAAAAATGGTCATCCCGACAGCCTGGTATTACTCCTTATTTTAACCGCTACTGTAAAATAATTGTTACGAAATCTTTAACTGTTCTTAAAGTTCAGTTGTCCTGTTTAAGTATAGCGCTATGAAATCAATCAAAGACATCTTATTAAAGTCACTCCGTGAGACCCTGGATCAGGAAGAAGAGCAGCAACTAAATGAGTGGCTGGCTGAAAATCCGGCACACCGTTCCCTGTTGGAGGAACTCAACAATAGCCGCAGTGTGGCTAAATCACTAGACATACTGCAGCAATTTTCTCCCGCAAAAGCATGGAGCCGAATCTCGGGTGAACCGGAAAAAGAACCAGGCAAACTGCTGGTTTTGGTGCGCAGGTGGTCGGTAGCGGCTGTATTTATTTTACTTGTCGGGCTTGCTTATTTTATCTGGCAATCCAATACAAATACAAGTGCGACTAAAGTTATTTCTGCCGCAAGTATTGATCCGGGAAAGGATGGTGCAAGGCTTAAACTTTCCGATGGCAGGACCTTACTCATCGATAGTCTTGCCGATGGTTTGATCGCAGAAGATGGACAGGTGAAAGTGTACAAAAAAAATGGACAGATTGTTTACGAGGGTAGGACCGATGAAATGGTGTACAACGAAATTGTCACCGACAATGGCAGACAATGGTCCGCACAATTACCTGATGGATCGACCGTCTGGTTGAATGCGGCATCGAGTCTTCGCTATCCTTTACAATTCAAAGGAAAAGAGCGACTGGTGGCCATGACAGGTGAAGCGAGTTTTAATGTGGTACATAATGACCAACAACCATTTCGTGTAAAAGTCAGGGATCAGTTGGTAGAAGATATCGGAACGGAGTTTAATATCAATGCTTATAATAATGAAACTGCGATTGTCACTACTGTCATCGAAGGTGTGGCCAGTGTACAACATGGTCTACAAAAAGTGACGGTAACAGCCGGCAAACAAGCCAGTGAAACAAACGGCGCATTGACGGTAGCGCAAGCAGATATAGATAAAGCGATTGCCTGGAGGAAGGGTGTGTTCTATGTGGATGGTATGGATATCAGGGCATTTGGCAGACAACTGGAGCGCTGGTATAATATCGAAGTGGTTTATGCAGAAGGATTGCCTTCGTATACACTTGGCGGATATACCTATCGAAACAATAACCTGCAGGAAGTATTAAAAGTGTTGGAGTTGAGTGGTGTGAAATTTAAGTTGGAAGCAGGTGAGAGAACAAGGGTTGCTAAACTGGTCGTATTGCCTTAAGGGTGATCGTGCAGCGATAAAAGGTTAAATGAAAAACCGCTCACGCTTCGGAGGCGTGAACGGCATAAAGTTTCAGGCAACCAAGATAAAAAGTCGAACCTGGTCGGGAAGACTATTCAATCATCTGCCTGTCGGTAGACGGGCCCAAAACTATTGCAAAGCTATGCAATTAACTGCAATTGGCGTACCCCTTAGCCAAAAGAGGAGGAGCCGACACCAAATTTTTCTAGCCATGAAATGTACCATCATTCTCTTGCTAGCGGCCTGTCTTCAGGTCAGTGCCAATGGTCATGCTCAAACCATTTCGGTGAAACTGCGTGATATCCCTTTTGAAAAAGCACTAAAGGAGATTTCGCAAAAAAGCGGTTATGGTTTGTTTTACCTACAGGAGCAAATCAAAGAAGCCAAACCCGTTACCATCTCAAAAGAAAATGTGGATGTAAAAGATGTATTGAATGAACTGTTCAAAGAGCAGCCACTTAAATACGAGATCACCAATAAAACAATTGTGGTTTCGCCAAAGGAAGCAAAAAAGGGGGTAAAGGAAATTAAGGAGGGGATGAGTGTGGAGGAGGTGCCAGCTTTTCCTCCTTCAGATATCACTGTGAAAGGTCGGGTAACCAATGACAATGGTGAACCGGTACCTGGTGCTTCAGTACTCATAAAAGGTACAAAAAGAGGAACCAGTGCTGATGCAAATGGAAATTTCACTTTAACCAATGTTGATGAGAACGCTACATTGGTTATCTCTGGCGCGAATATAGAATCTGTTGAGATGAAGGTGCAGGGGAGGACGGAGCTTTCTGTAAGAGTGAAAATGAAAATTTCGGAGTTGGAGGAAGTAATTGTAGGCAAAGGTTACTACGAAGAAAAACAAAAATATTCTGTGAGTAATGTTACTCGGATATCTTCTGCGGATATTGAAAAAAGCCCGGTAAATAATGTCATGTTAGCCTTACAGGGAAGGGTGCCAGGGCTTGATATTACGCAGTTGACTGGCAATAATGGAGGTGCAGTTAAAATTCGAATACAAGGCGAAAATAGTATTGCTAATGGAAATAATCCATTAATAATTGTGGATGGAGTTCCCTATCCAATGGAACTTCCCGCAAATGATTTTATTGATAATATGCTTGGAAGCCAGTATGGTAGTCCTTTAAGCTTTATCAATCCGAATGATATCGAGTCAATTGATATTTTGAAGGATGCAGACGCAACTTCAATTTATGGAAGTCGTGCCGCAAATGGTGCGATACTAATTACTACCAAAAAAGGAAAGCCAGGTAAAATGAAGTTGAATGTGAATCTTCAGCAAGGATGGAGTAGTGTAGCGCGATTTATGGATGTCTTAGACAGAAGGCAGTATCTGGATATGCGTTATGAGGCTCTTCGCAATTCGAACCTGATACCAACCGACAGGTCAGGACAGGGTTCTGGGTATAGCTATGCGCCTGATCTGACAATTTGGGATACTACCCGTTATACTAATTGGCAAAAAGAGTTGATTGGGGGTACGGCGCAGTTTACCAATTATAATGCAAGCCTTTCAGGCGGGAGTTCTCAAGCTAATTATATAGTAGGATTAACTTATTCCCGCAATACGGATGTATATCCTGGCAATCATGCATTAAACAGTGGAGCGTTACACTTCAGCATAAATACTGCGTCACTCAACCAGAAATTCAAAATGCAGTTAACCGGAAATTATACCATCAATCAAAATACACTACCTAGTACTGATCTTACGTCTGCTGCTATACGCCTTGCGCCTGTGGCACCTTCGCTTATACTTAGCGATACAATCAATTGGGCACCTGATGCCCTTGGAATGGATACCTGGGATAATCCTTTGGCAAATACATACCATGCAAAAATAAAAAGTCAGGCTCGTACAATAAATAATAATCTAACTCTAAATTATGAATTGATGCCTGGTTTGGAACTGCGCAGCCAATTTGGGTTTAATCAAATTGTCAGTGAAAGCTCACGCCAGTTGCCGTTGGTTTCTATACGACCATCTTTGCGACCTACAAGAGTTAGGGCAGCTAATTTTGATAATAGTACTGCTTTCAATTATATTATTGAACCTCAAGTAAACTATTCTAAAAGATCGGAGAAATTGCAGATAAATGCATTGGTTGGGGCTACGATTCAACAAAGTATTACCTCTAACAATAATACGAATGCTGATGGGTATAATTCAGATTTATTATTAAATGGGCTGGCCGGTGCAACCACAGCAACAACATACCTTAATAAATCTTTTTATAAATATACCGCTGCTTTTATGCGGTTTGGTATTATTCTAAAGGATCAATTCATGTTAAATCTGACAGGAAGAAGAGATGGCTCAAGCAGGTTTGGAGAAAAAAGAAGATTCCATAATATTGGTAGTGTAGGGCTTGGTTGGATATTTAGTGAAATGAAGTTCATTAAATCTAATACTCCTTTCCTGAATTTTGGTAAGTTGCGGATGAGTTATGGTACAACAGGAAGCGATCAGGTCCAAGATTATTCTTTTCTTTCCAGTAATCTATCAAATGGGTCAGCTTCAGATATCTTATACCAAGGGTTGCCTAGCTACTATGCTGCTGGGTTGTTAAATCCATACCTTCATTGGGAGGAAACCCGTAAATGGCAATTGGGGATCGATTTGGGATTTTTGAAAGATCGGATACAGATATCACTAACCTATGCACGTAATCGTTCATCTAATCAATTGATTAGACAAACAATTCCGGATATTACTGGATTTTCGCAGATTAGCATAAATCTTCCTGCAACATTACAGAATACAAATATTGAATTATCTCTACGTACCGTTAATATTAAAAATAGGAACCTAACTTGGAAAAGCAGCATCAATTTAACCATTCCTAACAATAAGGTCATCGCATTTCCGGATATACAAAACACACCTTATTCCACACCTTTTCAAGGTATAGTCGTAGGACAACCACGTGGTATTATTTGGCTTAATCGGTATAGAGGTGTAGATCCACTTTCTGGTTCTATACTTTTGCAAGATGCAAGTGGAAATCCCAGTAGATTTGGATCATATACCCAATTTGTTTCCCTTCTACCCAAGTTCTATAGTGGTTTTGAAAATACCATTACTTATAAAAACCTTTCTATCAGCTTTTTACTGCAACCAGTAAATCAATTGGGTACACGGGCATTTGATTTTTGGAATGGGGCCCAATATCCCGGGTACTTTTCCCGAGGTATGGGAAACCAGCCAATCAATGTACTCAATCGCTGGCAAAAACCAGGTGATCAGGGTAATATTCCACTTTATAGTGCAAATACTACTAATTTACCAAGTATACCAACATCAGATGCATATTATTCTCCAAATGCCTCATTTGTTCGATTAAAAAATTTGTCTATCTCCTGGGAATTGCCTTCAACAATTTGTAAGAAACTAGGTCTTCAATCAGGGAGAATATATGGACAGGGGCAAAACCTATTCTCCTTTACTAAATTTTCAGGGCTGGATCCTGAAAATCAAAGTAGTACTAGTCTACCTCCATTAAGGACCTGGACCTTTGGATTAAATGTTGGATTCTAATTGAAAACTCGAAATTTTTTTATATGACACTACGATTTCTAAGATACAATACCATGAAGCTTTTATTTATTGGGAGTTTTACAACGATTCTGGTTAGTTGCCAAAAACTAGTGGATATACCCCCTCCCATAAGTAGCATAACCGATGAAAATGTTTATTCTACTGATGCTACAGCTGTTTCAATATTATCCGGTCTATATAAGACTATGTCCACACCAAGTATTAGTAATAATATTTGGACTGGCATAAGAAGTATTAATATATCTACTGGTTTGTCTTCTGATGAATTATTTTTGAGTGCTGTGGGTGGACCTAACGAGTCTCTTTTCTTTCGAAACAATCTAGTTAGTGCAATAAGTACGGGTGGAAGGACTTGGAATATTTTCTACAATTTAATTTATCGTTGTAATGCGGCAATCGAGGGGATTCAGCAATCCAATACTTTATCAGGACCAGTTAAGCAACAAGTATTAGGGGAAGCCTATTTTATGAGGGCTTACAATTACTTCTATCTCGTAAATCTCTATGGCCCCCTTCCATTGGCTACTTCAACGGATTATAATATAAATAGCCTGCTTTCCCGTTCATCCATTTCGGATGTATATGCTTTAATTGTTAGTGATTTAACAAAGGCAAAAGATCTATTAAGTGATCAATTCCTAAATGGATCAGTAAACGGAATATCAAGTGAACGTGTTCGACCAACAAAATGGGCCGCCTCTGCTTTTTTAGCACGAACCTATTTGTACCTCGGGCAATATTCAAAAGCTGAAGAAGAGGCAAGTGTTGTGATAAACAATACTACGTTGTTTCAACTACTTCCATTGAATAGTGTGTTTCTTAAAAATAGTAAAGAAGCTATTTGGCAGATTCAACCGACTACCGCCGGATGGAACACAGAAGATGCAAAAGTATTTATTATTCCAACAAATGGATTTAACTCATCAACCAATCCTGTATACCTAAATCCTAGTCTTCTAGCAAATGTTGAAGTGGGAGACCAGCGATTTACCAATGGTAATTGGGCGAGTTCAATTACTATCAATGGAACAGTATATCGTTATGCACACAAGTACAAGGTAAATACAATTAATTCAACTATAACCCCGGCTACTGGTACTCAAAATATGACCGAATATCTCATGATGGTTCGATTGGCTGAAGTGATTTTGATCAGAGCGGAATCAAGAGCTAGACAATCTGATATGTCAGGAGCGATAGCTGACTTGGATTTAATTAGAAATCGTGCAGGATTACCCAAAATCTCTTTAATTAATCCTGGTATCAGTCAAAGTGATTTAGTGAATGCTATAATGCGAGAGCGTCGTTCAGAGCTTTTTACAGAAGGCTGCCATCGGTGGTTTGACCTAAAACGAACAGGAACCGTAGACGCTGTGATGAGTATAGAATCACCCTTAAAGGGTGGTGTATGGGATCCTCGAGAATCGTTATATCCTATTCCTGCATCGGAACTATTATACGCTCCTAATCTTGTACAGAATCCAGGATATCCCACAACAGGTTAAACCAGTTTAAGTTCATCAATCAAAAAAAATAAAATGATGTACAAATCAAATCTATTCATATTGGCAGTGTTACTTATATTTTTTACAAGTTGTAAAAAGGAGAATGCTATTATTAATGAGTATGCATCACTAAATATTGTCAATGTAATCGCTGGTGGGAAAACAGCATTACTAAATAACAATTTACTTGGTGCAGCAAATAATGGGTACAGTTATTATCCAATAGAGCCTGGCAATATAAGTATTTATATCTGGCCTTATGGAGATTCATTGAATCCTTATTATGTAAGTAATAAAGTAGTTATGGAAAAAAGAAAAACGTATACCCTATTTCTTGGAGGTGTTCCAGGGGCAGTTGATCCCATTTTTGTAAATGATGAGTTCATTTATCAAAAAGATAGTGTAGCCGCAATTCGATTTGTGAATCTTTCACCAGATGCGCCTGCTGTGAATGTAACTTTATCTACTTCGAATACTATAAATGAATTTTCAAATATTGGATATAAGGAAATATCTGACTTTAAATATTTCCCTGCTACCAGTACAAATACGAGGTATGTTTTTGAAGTGCGCAACGCTACCACAAAAACATTGCTATCTAGTATTACTATGAGCGGGACTTCGCTTGCTAATTTTGTTCCTCGTTTTAGATATACGACCCTGGTATTCAGAGGTAAAGTATCGGGGTCTCCAACAGTTGGTATTACAAGGGTCAATCATTATTAATTTTTTAAAATTGTAAAGATGAAAAATATTTTATTATTTATTCTCGCTATACCTTTTTGGGTGAAGGGTCAAGAGGATCACAATGGGATAAAGTGGACAACAGGACTTTCTTGGGATCAGGTAAAAGAAAAAGCAAAAAGCGAAAAGAAATTCATTTTTGTAGATGCTTATGCTACCTGGTGCAAGCCGTGTAAAATGATGGATAGGGAAGTTTTTCCAGTAGATTCAGTTGGTGAATTTTATAATGCCAATTTCATTTGCGTAAAATTCCAAATGGATGAAACCGGGAAAGATAATGATCAAATTAGAATGAGAAGAGCTGATGCTAATTATATTAAAGAAAAGTTTGAAGTAGATGCATATCCTAGCTATTTGTACTTTAATTCATCAGGTGAAATGGTAGCAAAGGTTTTGGGGTTTCAAAAAGCGGATAAATTTATCAAAAAGGGGCGAGATGCAATAGTGCCGGGACTTGTCTATCATCATCCACTAGAAAGATACAGGAGATTGATAAGCGAATATAAACAAGGGGTGAAGCAATATGATAGCATGTATTATATGTGGTCTGTTGCGAATAAAATTAAATCTGAAAGTAAGGAGGCAGAATTACTCTTAGATGACATCAATAAACATCTTGAAAGTTTGCCAGCGGAACAATTATATACAAAAACAAGGCTTCAGTTCATGGAATCAATTACGACTAGACCAGGTTCCAAATGGTTCCATATATTTTACAGAAATGCTCCTAAGGTGAATAAAGTAATGGAAGATCAAAATTATTCTGAACGATTAATTGAAAAAGTATTACTGGAAAGTGTGGCATTCCCTTATATCAATTGGAAGCAACCAAGAGGAGGTATGGTTACATCAAAAAGGGGACTGGTAAAAGAAGATAAGGATGAAGCAGATTGGAAAGGGATGGAAAGAAAATTACGCCTTGATTTTAATAATTACTATGCAAAAAGGGTAAGTTTAGCGGCAAGATTTATTTGGTATAAACATCACCAAAACTATTCATCGTTTACACAATCTTATCTGGATTATCTTGATCGATACGGGCTAAATTCTCATTCATGGACAAGCCGTTTTCAAATTAATGACCTTCTTTGGTATAATGCTTATTTGCCAATTAATAATAAAAGTAGTTTGAAAAGAGCTGCTGCATTTCTCTCAGAATATATAAAACAATCCAAAATAGTGTCTATAAGCATGAGAGACACTTATGCGAGATTATTATATAAGTCAGGAAATACTACAAAAGCCATTAAGTGCTGGGAAGATTGGCAACTAAGCGATAGACCTGAAGCTGATTATGCTGATGTATTGGCCAAAATGAAAAAAGGTGAAAAACTTGATTGGTGGGAGGATTAAATTCATCATTAAGATGATAATTGAATATTTCTGGGAAAATGGAAATATTCAGTATAGCAATTAATAGTTTGAATATGTGGTTAATTATAATTAAAGTGGATTGATGAAAATTCAACAACTTATATGAAACAAATTAGTATATCTATTTTTTTTTGTTGTTTAAGTTTTATTATGACCCGAAGTAATGTTGTTGGACAGTATAACAGCAATTCTCGAAAAGTTATTGAGCTAGATGTAATAGCCCATTGGTCTTGGCTTCGCGAAAATCCATGGATCAGCCCTGATGGAAAATATGCAGCTTGGATTGTCGGTAAAATTGGAGCCGACACTTTGACTATCGCAGCTACTAATGATAGTTGGCAAGAAAAGTTTGTTGTAAAGACTGTTGGTACTTTTCCCGGTTTTTTTTCATCGGATAGTCGCTACTATTTTTTTCCATTTCAAGAAAAATGGTGCAAGGTTGATCTTGTAAGCAGAAGAAAACTTTTTTTTGAAAATCCAAGAAAATTAATTCAACAGAATGGAAAATGGCTTGTTTGGCAGCAAGATGAAACTACAG
>CAZTCS010000086.1:10450-16261 GCA_964611995.1 uncultured Sediminibacterium sp.
CTGTAAAGCATTTACAGCCTTTGAAGGATTTTGGGTTTGATCAATCAGGGCAATGGCTGACTGGCAGGGCTGGAAAGGCGAAAGACAGCTTGCTTCTTTACGATCTATTAAATGATAAGTTATATAGTTTTTCAGGTGTCAAGAGTTATCATATAAAAGAAGGTGGAAGTGTGATGTTACTGCACCAAACAATAATCAACGTCAGCAAATTGATTTACATCAACCTTGTCAATAATAAGCAACGGGAAGTATTTACTTCTAATAAGGAAACTGACCTGATTGGGTATTGTATTAACATTTCTGGAAACGGTGTTGGATTTACCATTAAGGAAGCAAATAATTCAACTGATCCTGTCAGTCATTGGTTTTATTCAGTTGAGGTAGGCACTGCAGTTAAGTTAAAATTTGATCCTAACAGTCTTTTAAAGAATAAAATGATTTCTGGTACGGGATTAAGATTTTCAATGGATGGTCAAAATTTACTTTTTCCTCTGATTCTGGAGGAAACAAAGGTTAATAAAAAACCAGTCACTGTTCAAGTGGATGTTTGGAGTTATTCTGATAAATTATTTTATTCTGGTCAGTCTGAGAGTTATACTGGTAATCTTCCTGAATATACCGCAGTAGCTTCTGTTACAAATGGTAAAATTAATGTTGTACGTACTATTCGGTTTGAATCATCGATAAAAGATATCCGAGGTGATTATGCACTCGTATCAAAAAATCAAGTAGGAGATAGGTTTTGGGAATATAAAAGAGACAGTGTTTGGCTTGTTCCCCTGAAAGGTGGGCCATGGAAGTTACTTCCATATGAAAAAGTCGGATTTCTTGAGTTTAGCCCAGAAGGGAATTCTATAATTTGTTTTGACCAGCAGCGTGGTCGACATTTTTATAAGTATGATATTTTTTCGGGGAAAGAGGAAAAGCTATCGGCAGCTGTTCCAGACTGGACACTTGGAGTTGATAATCGAAATTATGTAGGAAGGGCAGAAACCGATAAGTTAGTTAATCTTGTGGTAGCTACCCGACTGAACCAGGGTCGGCAAATATTGGTTTATGACGATTTTGACCTTTGGCAAATTGATTTGAACGGAAAAGTACCTGCTAAAAATTTGACCAATGGTTACGGCCGGAAAAAGCAGATCGTTTTTCGTCTTGCACAATCTGATTATGAAAGCATTAATGATACAGATAGTTTACTTCTGACTGCATTTGCTGAATCCACAAAAGCAAATGGTTTTTATCGTATATCAAAGGGCGATCCAGACAGCCTGTATATGGGGCCTTATTTTTTTGCCCATAACCGTAAAATTACAGGCAATTTGCAAACTGACCCTTATGGGACAGGAATGCTTCCTGTGAAAGCAATCGGAACTAATTCATGGATTATTCGCCGTGAATCCGCAACCGAGGCGCCGAATTATTTTTTTACAAAGGATTTTAAAACTTACCTGCCCCTTACTCACTTGGAACCACAGAAGCAATACAATTGGTATACCACAGAGCTCGTGAATTTTACTCAAGCTGATGGTCAGCCAAATCAAGGAGTTCTATTTAAGCCTCGTGATTTTGATCCTACAAAAAAATATCCGGTATTGTATTATTGCTATGAGCAATATTCTATGCTATTGAACAGGTTTATTGACGCTGCTGTATCCGAAACAGGGAAGCCAAATATTCCCTGGTATGTGAGCCGTGGTTATCTTGTTTTTACGCCTGATCATTATTTTAGAAACGGGATACATCGGGGGAAAAGCACTTTGTTAGCTGCTGAAGCTGCAATAGAAGGATTATCAAAACTGCCTTATGTGAATATGGATAGGATAGGGATAATGGGACTCAGCCAAGGAGGAGGGTTTACTAATTATATTGTTACACACAGCAAGCTATTTGCGGCAGCATTCGAAGGTTGCGGGGTGAGTAATACCGTAAGTGCATCATTGCAGTTAGGAGGTATAGGTCATAAGGGTGGTAGCAGATTGGAAGGGAGTGAACAAAAAATGGGTTCAAATATGTGGGACAACCCTGAGCAATGGATCGACGAATCCGCGGTATTAAATGCACATAGGGTATCTACACCTTTACTTATCATGCACAATAAAAAAGATGGGGCAGTTCTATTTGAACAAGGTATCGAAATGTTTACAGCCCTACGTCGATTAGATAAGAAAGTCTGGATGCTACAGTATGATCAGGGTAGTCATGGTGTTTTAGGTAAAGAGGCAATTGACTTAACCACAAGGGTGAATCAATTTTTTGACCATTTTTTGAAAGGGCTTCCCCCTCCGAAATGGATGACGAAGGGAATCCCTTACGGACTAAAAGGCATAGAGTCCGGATTAGAATTAGACCTGGAAGGGGTGTTGCAGTAAGTATTCTCCGTTTTGTCAGATAAGATGAAATATTTCGGACAATGGGTGGAAATATTCGCTGGACTAGTGAAAACTCGACTATTCTAAAAGTATTGAAATCCTATTCAAGCATTTAATTAATCAAATGAATCAAAAATGAAATTAAAAATTGGAATATTAGCACTGTTCTGTATAAGTTTAGCTCCAGCTTGTTTTTCTCAATCAATTTTTTCAGGAAGTTGGTTGAGAAAACAGCTTTATCCAATCGCTGGACCGCTCTATGGGAATGCAATACAAGCTGAAATGCATATAAAATTTACACAAGATTCAATGATAATTGAAATGACCACACCTGCTCCTGGAGGTAAGACTACCCAAAGTAGACAGGTGTATTTATTAAATGGTAAACCGTTTAACACTGTAAGTGCAGTATCTCAAAGAAAACTGTTAAAAACTTATGCTATATCGCCAGATAAGAAAAGTCTGATCCTAACAACCATTTTTTATTCGCCGGATAATGATACTGAGGAGGATTTTAGAAGAGTTGAAACATGGATGATGGAAAATGGACAGTTAGTAATTAATAAAAAATCGATTGAAACAAGAGGAGAGTCATGGGAAGTGAAAGGAGTATTTGATCAATTTTGATTTAATAGTTTAATATAATAGTCGGAGGATTATCTTAAATCTTGGTAGTTTGAATATTTCGGAGTAAGGTGTACCAGTGTTTCGGAGTGATGGTGTACCACCCGGTCGCAATGAAAAACACTATTTAAAAGATCAAAATAAAAGATGAAGATACCGAGTTTATTTTTTCCTCATGGAGTCACCTTTCAGGTCAACACGGTGATCGGTGGCTGTCAGTCTGTCAAGGATCGCATCAGCAATGGTCGGTTCACCGATACGGCTGTGCCATTCCTTAACCGGAACCTGCGAGGTGATCATAACAGGGTATTTTTTGTACCGGTCTTCGAGGATCTGCAGCAGTGTAAGTTTCATGTTGATATCGATTGGTTGCATACCAAAGTCATCAAGGATCAACAGTGGTGTTTTGGCAATGGTGTTGAGCAGTTTGGTGTAGGTGCCATCAACGCGGGAAGTTGCGACCACTTCGATAAAACGGCTCATGGGATGATAAACAGTTTTAAAGCCGTTAATGCAAGCTCTTCGGCCGAGTGCGCAGGCAAGGTAAGATTTACCACAACCAGTAGCACCGGTGATCAGTACGTTCTCAGCGTTGTCAACAAAGGTTGTCTCGCTTAGAAACTGCAATTGTTCTTTGGATAGGTTACGCTCGTGACCGCAGGTGATCTGCTCAGGCAGAACACTGTAACGCAGCTTCGCGAGCCGTAAATATAAATTGGTACGCTGTTGTACGCGACTGATTTGTTCTGCTTCAGCCATCATGGCCATGAGCGAGTGAGCATCGGGTTGCTTCTCAGCGGGCTGGTTGATCTGCGTTTCGTAGCAACCTGCCATGCCGTAGAGTTTTAGTTCTTTGAGTTGACTTAATGTTTGTTGTGTATTCATAACGAGCGATCGTTTTTATATCCCGTCCCGGAACAAACCGGAACGGGATGGTTAAAAAATAGAAACGGTTATTTGTAAGCCTCACTGCCCCTGAGATTCTCGTGGATGGGAAACAGGTCAGTTGGGTTTGTATTGTTAACAGCAGCGTCGCGGTTATTAAGCAGTATGTTGGCAATGGTTCGGTAGACGATACTGTTGCTTTGCTCCAGTGCAAGTTTGCATGCTGCTTCCACTCTCTGATCAGAGTGTGTTGAAGCGAGCCGCAAGATGCCGACACAGCCCTTATAAGCCTGTTCCCTAATGGGTTTGCTATCGATCATACGTTCTATATACCTGGCAGTATATGGGCCGATCTTAGCAGACACTTTTAGGAAATAGTCTTTATCCCAGCCCATTTGTTCGTGATAGGATTTATGAGCCTCGGGCATGTGTTCCTTCTTCGTGGTGTGACCGTACCGCTTATAACTGCGCTGGTGCTGTGCAACACGTTTGTAGTCGAGATAGATCTCTACCAGGTCGGTATCGTAAACGAGTTTGAGTGTTTTGCCGATCAAGGTAAACGGCACACTGTAGAGATGCCTGTCCTCGCCTAAGAATACATGATAATCACGCTGAACCTTGGCAAGCGTGCTATGCTTCATCACATATCGTTCCGATGGAAGTGATTGCAGTAAGGGTTGTTCACTTGCGGTGAATAGATCCACCCGATTGTGTTCTTTCTTTTGAAACGGTTGTTTGTGATGGCGCTTCAACAGTCGCAGGATTGCTTTGTTGAGTTCTGGAAGTGTGTGGTATACCTGGTTACGCATCGGTGCATAAATACGCGAGTAAGTAACCTTCACTTCATTCTCAACGTGCGGTTTATCGCGCGGGCTACGTACCCTGGTTGCTTTTAGGTGGATGTTGTTGTGATGCGCCCATGCTTGGATCATATCCGTGAAGATGGGTTCGTAACGACAGGCTTTGGTTACCATCTGCCGCATGTTATCTGTGATCAGCGATGATGGAGCGCCACCGAAGAAAGCAAGGCAGTTATTGAGTGCTTTTACCAGTTGCGGTAATGATGCATCAGGCAATGCTTCAACATAACTGTAACCGCTGAAGGGAAGCACACAAACAAGTACGGGATAAGCAATCAGTTCACCGGTCTGTGGATCGGTAGTATAAAGCTTATCACCTGCGAAGTCAATCATGACTACATCTGCAGGCTTGTACTCGATGCGTAAGGAAACATCCTTTGTCTGTTGATACCTGCGAATGCGTTCACAGAACTGGGTGTACTTGTAACCGTCAGGATGTTCAAGAAGATATTCCTTCCAGAGTATCTGTTTGGTGACACCGGTACGGGATAGTTCTTTAAGGAAATACTCGCGTTTGGCTTCAAAAGCTTCGAGCTTTTGTTCGTCAGAAACTGGTGGAGGTGCTTCTGGTTTAGCTGCGGGATATATGATCTCACTGAGAGAATCATCATCAAGGCTGAGCAGCTCGTGGTAAGGTAAACCGCTTGCCTTGCTTGCATCATCATACTTGCGTATGGTTGTGCGTGAGACATTGAGTTGTTTAGCGATGGAACGCTCAGAGAGTTTACGCTGCAGTAATTGCAGCACCGTTCGAATGATTTGCATAGGCAATCGTTTTTGGGACATGAAAAATGGGTTTAATAATCTCCTTACAGACGGTTGGAGACTACCTAAACCAGTACTGCGATCCGAAAAAAGTGGTACAGCATGCGCCGGAATGACATTAAATGACGGAGGATTGACAATTAAAATGTATGATAAACACAATGAAAATATGTATCAACAACACATCATTAAATCACCACCTGGGTAGTGGTACACCATGCTCCGAAATGCTGGTACAGCATGAGAGCGTTACACTGGTACATCATGCCACCGAAACGGTGGTACATCATAAACCGAAATATGCA
>CAZTCS010000087.1:0-14753 GCA_964611995.1 uncultured Sediminibacterium sp.
GATTAACGGAAAGCTATAATGATGATTGGAAAGCCTACTGTTAAAATCGGTGAAGATTAGAACTGTATAGGTCGCCCGGTGAAATAGAGAGGAGCTGCCAGCTTCTAGCTTCTAGCCATGATTAAAGGTCATTTTAGGCTTTCTGCTTTTGATGAAAAAACGAGGGGCCTGCGAATTAGTCATTTAAAATAAGCTGTTTAAATAAATATTTGATTGCTGTTATTGCACTATCTGTGTTCAATCCGACATGTGATTTACAACTCTTGTCTAATTTTCCCTGGACATAAAAGGCTAGAAGCTAGCAGCTAGCAGCTAGAAGCTCAAATAGTATTCCTAGCTAAACAAGTATTCCACATCTTCCCTCGTGAGGTTTTTCACAAAGCCTTCGTCGTCGGTTATTAGTTCTCTTGCAAGGCTTCTTTTCCTATCCTGTAATTTCAAAATCTTATCTTCTACAGTATCCGTACAAATCATTCTGTAAGCGAAGATATTCTTGGTTTGACCAATACGGTGGGTTCTGTCAATGGCTTGTTGTTCTACGGCCGGGTTCCACCATGGGTCAACAATGTATACATAGTCTGCCGCTGTAAGGTTAAGACCCACACCACCTGCTTTCAATGAAATGAGGAACACACGACAACTATCATCATTCTGGAATCGCTGAATGGCCCTTTCTCTTTCATTTACTGTGCTACTTCCGTCGAAATACTCATATTCAACGCCCAACTCTTTCAGTTTTTCTTTTATCAGTGCCAGCATTCCCAGGAACTGTGAAAAAACAAGGGCTTTATGGTTGCTGATGTTTTCCGTGATTTCACGTCCGATTTCTTCCAGTTTCACTGATACATTCGGAAATTTCTCTTCGTCTTTTATAATTGCCGGACTATCACAGATCTGCCTCAACTTCATCAAACCCTGCAAAATAGTTAGCTGCGATTTTTGTATGCCCTGGTTATCTACTACTCCTAAAATTTTATCGCGGTAGTCGTTGCGGTATGCATCGTAAATTTTACGTTGCTCGTCGCCCATTTCACAGAAGAGTACCATTTCCTGTTTTTCTGGAAGATCCTTGGCAACCTGTTCTTTGGTTCTTCTTAGAATAAAAGGAAACAATAATTTTCTCAAATGATCTTTCTGTTCTTTCTCTCCGAATTTATCAATCGGTATAGAGAACTCTTGTTTGAAAAATTCTACACTACCCAGCATACCTGGATTGAGAAAGTTCATTTGCGCATAAATATCAAAAGTATTGTTTTGCAAAGGCGTACCACTTAAGCATAACCTGTTCTTTGCCTTAATTAAACTGGCTGCTTTGGTTACTTTACTGGATGGGTTTTTTATCGCCTGACTTTCATCGAGTACCACATAATCAAAAGCAACTTCTACAAACTGTTTGATATCACTTCTCAATGTACCATAAGTAGTAATAATTACATCCGCATCAGTAGCAGCCAGGTTTTCCCTGGTTCTTTGTCCACCGTGATGCACATAATAACTCACTTCCGGTGTGAACTTTTTTATTTCATTCTGCCAGTTAAACATCAGGGTTGTCGGACAAACCACCAATGCCTTTAGCGTACCGTTCTCCTGTTTCAAATGATAGAGAAAGCTTAACGCCTGTATGGTTTTACCAAGACCCATATCGTCTGCAAGAATGCCACCCCATTGTACTTCTCTCAAATAATTCAACCACTGAAAGCCGCTCTCCTGGTAAGGTCTTAATACAGACTTCAGGTGTTCAGGTGCTGGTATTTCTTTAATGGAATGATTCTCCTTGAGACGGTCGTATTTTTCTTCAAGTTGAAAAAACAATTCTTCTTCATCACGCTGCATGTACAATTCTTCCACTACACTAAAATGGTACTTGCTGAGTTTCATGGATCCAGACTTACCCTCACCTACGCGGAAGAGCAACGAATATTTCTTTATCCACTCTTCAGGAAGAATACCCAATGTGCCATCTCCTAATTGTACAAACTGTTGTTTATTGGTCAACGCTTTCTTTACTTCATCTACTGTTACTTTCTGGTCGCCAAACTGTATTTCTACTTTTGCATCAAACCAATCGGTATTACTGCTGATATAAATTTTGGTAGAGGGTTTCGCTGTATTGAATCGAAAATTTTTCAATGCCTCAAAACCAAATACCGGAATATTCATTTCTTTTACCGCATCTACAAAAAGGAAAAACCAGTTATTACGTAATACTTCGGTTCCTTTCAGGGCCAGCATATCGCCTTCTGCCGGACGAACAAAATGAGAGTGGAGTGATTCGATTTTTTGAACAAACTCTTTCTCCGCTTCAATGTTCCGTTGAATCACCAGTAATTTATCTTCTACCGGGATAATTATTTTTTCCTTGTCGGTCGAACGTACATCATAACCCCTGTAGTTAAACACTGGTTGAAAGAGCAGGTATTCTCCTTTCTCTTTCAACATCACTTTTACTTCCGGTTTAACATCCTTTACTTCTTCTTTCTGTACATTTCCAAAATGCACATTGAATTCTTTGGAAAGCGGCAAAATAAACTGTTGTAATTGAACCGACCAGTCTTCTGCCGGAATAATTATTTTACCGGATGGTAGGAATTTTTCAAGCACCAAAATATCTTCTGTCCGTTGCCAGGTAAAGAACTGGTGATGGTATTTAAAGAACAGAGATGAGTTGCTCTCATTTTCTGTGATATTAAGGTCGGCAAGTGGGAGTTTAACACGACAATCTATTTCATACTGACCTTTCTGGTAGCTAATTTCAAACTCCGGACTGATATAATTGGTTACCAGTTCTACTTTTTGAAGATTAGCCGTAGTAAAGGGTTTGCGCTCTGGTAAGCTGAATACAAAATTGCTCTCCGAAAGTTCTGAAAATAATTTTTTCACTTTTGGGTGCAGGTATTCATTCATGAGGTGCCGTGTTTCTTCCGGCAATTCATCGTTGTGTTGCTGTATAATATTTTCCCAGATACCACTGAAAGGTGAGTTACGATCTAAGTAACGGCTAACTTCCGATGGCATTAATTTGCGTAATTGTTGAAGGGTGGTTTTATCATCCTCATCAAATACTTCCGTATTAATGAATCGGGAAAGGTCTAATTTGGTTACTTTACTTATATAGTTTTTACGCTCTTCATCTGTTTCACCCTGTATTGCTTCTAACTGAACATAAGGATATTGTTGTTCATTAAAAGTTATTACAACACCCAGCTTAAGCGATTCTTTTACCTGTTCTTCCGGTTCTTCAACAAGGGTAACGGGTTTTAATTCTTCTATGGGACGGGGTTTGGGCTCTGCGGGTTGGTTAAGACTAACCCTTTTGATACTGGTATCGAGTACCCTTAAAAATGGTTTACCATCCGTATAGGTGAATTCAAATTTGCCATTAAGATCATCGCTTAATGAGTAGCCATACAGTGCGAGCAGTTTATTTTTTTCTTTGTCCCAATTACGGATACTATCAAAATAAGTAGGTCCATAATTATGCAGCAACTGAAGTAATACTATATCCTTGTGTATACAAAGTGGGTGTTCTGTTTCGGCATTACAGTTGCAGCTTGTATCGAAGTTTCTTTCTTCATTTTTTTGAAGCAGTATTTTATATTTCTCTCCTTCATAATCCAGTTCTGCCAATACACGTTCATCTTTTGCTTCAAGGATATTTGATCTGCTGCTTCTCAAAAAATCTTCTGCCTTTTCAACATTCTGTTGGGATGAAAGCATTTTTATAAGCTTAAGATCCAGTTGTTTCATTTTAACGACCGTGTGTTTCTGATCGTAACTGGTTTCTTTTTCGCCTAATTGATTTCTGTCGAGCAGATCTTGTAAATGAAAAAGTGCGCCAGCTTTATGGCGACATATTTCGGAAAGGTTATAGGGGCAGGAGCAACGGAGTGATAATGTTTTAGGATCTTTAAACTGGTTAATATGTACTTTATAAAAGGTAGCGTAGCCATCATCTTTAACCCTGAAAACCACATTGGCCATCAGTTCATCATACTCCACCAGCTCAACATTACCCAGTGCATGAATTTTTTTTCCTCTGCGAATCACTTCTTCGGTGCCGCTATTATAAATATGTTTAACCAGATACGGAAGTGCCATAATTCAATCTGTTATGAGCAGCAAACAAACGAGATGGCAATAAACCAAACTACACCCTGTTTACCTGTAAAAAAACAACCTGCCGCTTCAAAAAAGGGCAATTTGCAAAAGTAAAGGAAAGCAGCCGAGTTTAGGAAGTAAAATGGAAAGAATGTGGATGAAATGTTTGTTAATTGAGACCATGGTCCATGGTCGATAGTCCATAGTAAGAACTATATGAGTGGATTCGTAAGAAATTTCTTGGTTTTTTGTATGCTAATATATTGATCCCTACTATGGTCTATGGTCCATGGACTATGGACTATCGACCATGCGCCCTCAACCCCGCACCAAATCCCCATCCTTATAAATCGGTAGTACATCAGCGCCGTCTGGAGTTACACAGTATTCCAGGTCTGATTCGAGTCCGTAAGAGGCGAGTCTGTGCCAGTGGGTGGTTCTGCGGATAAAGGTTTTCATATCATGCTGATGCAGACCATACATATCAGCTGCCATCAGACTACTATCGCAATGTATCGTGAAATGATCTTTGATCTGGTGTATAACCGCACCAGCAAACATGGCATCTTCCAGGTTAAAACGGTCTTTCCAGGCTGAGCAGCCAAGTATTACATTTTTCTGTTGAGCTAAGAGATGCCTGCAGACTGCAGAAATATTGGGGAATGAGCCAGTAATTACTTCAGAAGCACCTTTATTGAGTGCCATATGTAATAGTTTGGTACCATTCGTTGTGGTCAGTACCAATGTTTTACCTTCTATAAATGATCTCGGGTATTCAGCAGGTGAATTGCCATGTTCCAGACCAGGAATAATTTTTCCATCTCTCTCACCAGCAGTTATGCCTCCTGTTTTCTCACCAATCGCAATACATTTTTCGACAGTATCTACAGGGATAATTCGCTCTGCCCCATTATACAAAGCAGTAGCAATTGTTGATGTTGCCCTGAATACATCAATAATAACAACAACACTATCCGATACATCATAAATATCCAATAACCTTGGAGAGAGTATGGTATATAAACTAGGTTTTACTTTCATCGGGTGCAAATATAGTAATTGGTGAAGGGAAAATTAGCTGCAGGCTACAAGCCGCAAGCTGCAAGCCTTGATTAATCCTTGTTTTAGGCTTTCTGCTATTAATGGAATAAATAGAGGGGGTATAATTTAAAATGAGCTGCTTAATGAAATAGTTGATTCCCGCTAATGCACTATCCGCTATTAATAGAACGCAGATTTTCATGATTTTCAAGATCTATCATGATAACGCCTTTATAACTTATGGTCTATGGTCTATGGACCAAACACCATAAGCTAAAAATGGGCCAGCCTGGAAAAGCCGGCCGTACAGAAGAAAGGCTACATCTCTTTTTTAGGTGTTATGATTAATATCTCGTGTACATGGATTTCTGTGACCGACCTTTTTACTCCGGTTTTGTCGATATAGGCCCTATTCACCAGTTTGCCGTCTACTGCAACATGTATTCCCTTAGTGAGGAATTTCTCAGCAAACTCTGCCAACCTACCCCAGGCTACTATTGAATGCCACTGGGTGTCTGATACTTTTGCTCCAGTAGCATCCTTATAATTTTCTTTTGTTGCCAAACTCATATTGGCCACTTTGCGTTCACCTTCCAACACTTTTATATCGGGCGACTGGCCAAGATGACCAATCAACTGAACTTTGTTTTTGATCATATTCATAATGCAGATTTTTTCGATTTAGCTACAACGAATATCGACCTGCTCATTACCTTAAGCCGGAACATATCCGGTTATTTCCGATTGAAATCTTTTTTGCAGGAGTGTATTTTTCATTTAGGTAGAAATACATTTTAAACAGTTGTATAACTACTGTATTTACGAAAACAGTGGTCTGGTAAATGGGAAACCATTTGTATTCCATTTATTTTCAATTGCAATAAAATGTAGACTATGTTAGCGGAAGAAAAGCAGTGTTTATCATGCAAGCAGCGTATTATAGGCAGAACTGATAAAAAATATTGTGATGACTATTGCAGAAGCGCATTCAATAATAAAAAACACCGGGCAGAAAAAAATCTGATCCGTCGCGTTAACCATTTATTGTTGAAAAACAGGCGCATACTCAAATCCTGTCTGGGTGATGGTAATGAACCAGTCACCACAATGCGTCATCATTTATCTTCACGAGGATTTCAATTCAATTATTTTACCCATTCACTAATTACTAACGATGGGAGAAAATTTATCTGCTGTTATGACCATGCGTACCTAGCTTCTGCTCAAGAGGCAATATTAGTGGTATCTCTTTCTGAAAAAACCGAACGGTTCTTTATTCCTTATACCGAATACGAACAGGTATAATTTTAGCGCCAGTAGAATCTATTTTTTTAATAGCAGCTTTACTTAGACCAATTATATGACCTGTTGTAACCGGGCCCCGGTCTATAATTTTAATTGTTACAGAAGCCCCTGTTTCTGTATTGGTAACAACCACTTTACTTCCATACTTCAAGGTTCTGTGCGCTCCTGTATATTTTAAACTATCGTATTTATTGCCACTCGCTGTAGGCAAGCCCTGTAGCTGATCTGAAATCATGACTGCCTGCCCAATTTCAACACCAATACTACCAATATGTTCTATACCGGGAGCTGCATGCTGCCTTGGTTTACAAGCCATAAATAACAGCATACTTACGAACAAACTATATCGTAGAGGGGTTAACACGATGTTTAAAAATACGGTTTATATTTATTTTCATATCGAATACCCATTTGAAGCCCAAATGATCATGGTCTTTATCCAATAAAAAAAGCTGCAACAATAATGTCACAGCTTTTTTTAAAAAACATTGTATTCAACTATACAAAAGGAAATTTAACCAGTTTAGCTTTTACCAGTGTATTCCTGATATCAATATAAATCTCGGTATCTATTGCGGCGAAAGCAGTATTCACATAACCTAGTCCAATTGCCTTATTCAGCGATGGAGCCTGTGTACCAGAAGTTACTTTTCCGATTGTATTACCCTCCGCGTCTTTTATCAGATAATCGTGTCGAGGTATACCACGCTCAACCATTTCAAAACCTACCAGTTTGCGGGTAAGTCCTTCAGCCTTTTGTTTTTCCAGTATTGGTCTGGCAGTAAAATCTTTGGTGAATTTGGTAATCCAACCCAATCCTCCTTCTAGTGGAGATGTTGTATCGTCGATATCATTTCCATATAAACAATAGCCCATTTCAAGACGAAGTGTATCTCTTGCTCCTAAGCCAATTGGTTTTAATCCTTGTGGGGCACCGATTTCAAAAATGGCGTTCCAGATTTTATCAGCAGCACCATCAACGTCTTCAAAATATATTTCAACGCCACCAGCACCAGTATAACCTGTTGCACTTACCAGTACATTTTCTACCCCTGCAAATACTCCTTTCGCAAAAGTGTAATATTTCAGGTTCATGATATCCATTTCAGTAAGTGGTTGCAGCATTTTTGTAGCCGAAGGACCTTGAATTGCCAGTAGACAGGTTTTATCGCTGATATTATGCATCTCAACATTATCCGTATTAAAACGACTGATCCAGTTCCAGTCTTTCTCAATATTAGACGCATTCACCACCAGCATATACACGCTGTTCTCTTCTATACAATACACAATCAGGTCATCAACTATACCGCCTTGTTCATTCGGCAAACAACTGTACTGGGCTTTTCCTTTGGTTAACTTGGAAGCGTCATTGGAAGTAACACGTTGAATAAGGTCGAGGGCTTTATCGCCTTTCAGGATAAACTCACCCATATGACTCACATCAAATACACCGGCGTTTTTGCGAACGGCTGCATGTTCATCGTTGATTCCTGAATAACTGATGGGCATGTTATAGCCTGCGAATTCGGCCATTTTTGCTCCTAAGGCAATGTGTTTTTCCGTGAAGGGTGTATTTTTCATCTGATTATTTTTTATTGATTTTCGTCAGATGGAATTCGCCTAAAATCATTACAGTGGGTGTAACGATATTGTTATGGCTCATTTCAACTGCTTATTTTATCGTGGCGCAAAAATAAGCGAAAGGATCATGAGCACATAAAATGTTTTCCATTCCTTCCCTGCTCCGGATTTAAATCCGGAGCAGGGATAGGTTGGAGGATTATTTGAATGAGGGTGCTACACAATAGGCATGACTGGATCCGCAAAGCAGGAATACCCGCTCGCCTTTCTGGGTAAGTTCTTTTACAATGGTAACCAGTTGCCGGTTACGTATATCATTTGAAACTGCCATCATTTCCGACAGGTAACCAGGTAATGTATATTCATCAGAAGTTTCGCGCCAATCGGGTGCAGTAGGAAAATATTTTTTCCAGATACGATCAATATCTGCAACCGATTTAATACTGTCTGATAAACCCAGGTGGGCAGCTCTTTTAAAATAAGGTTGGATAAATTTTTCTGGTGAGGAAGGTTTACCAAATCTTAGGTTGCCAAAATAGGGATTGAGTATCTGTTGCAAGGCAATTTGTTCCGGTGTAAAATAATGTTGAAGTGAATCGGCAAGGGCTTTCTTCGACAGATCCCAGTTCATGATTTTTACTCCGTCTTTATGTGCCAGCGCCTTCAACATGCCTCCTTCACCCAATTCTTTTACCGGATCCATAAAGGGTGGCAATAAAAAGCCAAGTCGCCCTTCAACCAATGCAATGGTTGGCTTAAAATCGTACCAAAGGTTTTCCATTTGTACGATCTGTACCGATTTAGGATCTTTTGTATGGGTGGCCCCGAATATGATATATGATTTCCCTTTCAACAGATAAGGCCGCTCATGCTCTCCGGTATATTGTAAAAATGGAACAATAGAATCTGCTGTGTTATAAGTGGAATGGGGTATATAATACTTGGGTGATTTCCATGACAGCAGGTACACAATAGAGAGTACCAGTACGATGATGAAAATCAGTCGCAATAATATTTTTTTCATACAGATGATTTATGGTGAAATGGTTTCAGCCATATTCACCGGTTTTAGATGCCGGTTGCAAGTTGGTCTATCATCCGAAAGCAATAAATATCTTAGTGTAGTTGCGCCTCGCTATTGTATAATGTAGCTTTCAATTTATCTGTGAGGTCTTTCATCCGTTCAAATGCTGTTTCGCTATTCTCATCTTTATTGAACCTGATTTTCAATCGGCCCGAACGGAGTTTTACATAAACGCGTGTATCGTCTTCTAATGAAATAGTGCCTTGCAAATCACGCGGCTCAAGTTCATTATTTGTATCAAGTAAGTCATCGATGGCTCTCGCTATCTGTGATGTTTTAGAGCGGTTAAAACTTGCTTCTATTCTGTAGATATGTCTGCTATCATGCACCTTAAATGAAGTTCTGCCATTATTTGTATATTCTGAATTATAACGGATACATCCGGTTAACAACATAATACAGATTGCGATGGCGACAGTGTATTTCATTTTCATCTGTTTTCTTTTTATTGATTTTGGCCACAACTTGTACCTGTAAGGGCACATCGTATATCAATAAGCAGTTGAGGCGATAATGTTTTAAGGTGCAGATCTAGTGCTGTTTGTTTTTTAAAATGAGAAGGGAAGAACCCCATCGTGAGAACAGGACGGGGTTCTTTTTTCCCAACTTCAACCTACTTTAATAAACCATTTGCATCATCAGTAACCTGGAAGCTTCAATGGGCATCTGGTTGTCTGATTTGTTCTCATTACCCGCTTTTATTTCAGCATCATTCATTGCTGTTGCTTTTTTGTAGCGGTAACGGGTTGTATCAACTGGCTTTTCCAATTCTTTTTTCAGTTCATCAGCTTCACGTTTCTTGCGCTCATATTCTTTCTGTAATTCTTCTTTGCTTTTTTTATACTGCTCAATTGCATCATTATCTGTTTCTGACTCAGTTTTACGCTCCTTCTCTCTTTCTATATCTTCTTTGCTTTTTATTCTTTCCAATCCACCCAGCGTCATTACATATTCAACATTTGAGTTCCAGTCTTCATTATTGCTGTTCCATTCTTCATCCCATTCCCAGTCGTAACCATTTCCAACATGGAACCAGTTAAGGTTGCGAGATACTGTTCTATCAATAAGGATTCTTTTGCCAACTGGTACCTGTATGGTTAACTGTACACCCTGGTTACGGAATTTGGTTCCTTTTTTCAGCGCAAAGCCACGGTCCAATAATATGGTACTATCAGATTGGTTGATGCTGTAGGATATTTCATGAATATTCTTCACGGCTGCTCCTTCATCTCTTCCGCTGCTGTATTTATAGGAATAGATATGGTAAGCTGAATCAGGACTTTTCACGATACGCAGGCGTACATTGTTCAGGAAAAGACTATCGTCGTTCATACTCACTATACCATCCATTTTAAACCAGCGACCATACACTTTTACTTTGCTATCCGGTACTTTAACGGTGAGTTTACCAGTAGAAGGCTGTACGATTGTGTATTCGTGTTTTTCACGTGCGGTTGCATCAAAATTGCGAACAATAGAATAAGTAAGGATACCACCACATATCAAACCAATAACCCACAATCCAGCGAATGTAAATCCGAGGTAACGGTTACCAGATTTAACACCCATGATACGACGGATAAGCCAGGTAATAAATGCTACTACAGGAACGCCTAGGAATAATAAGAGTGTTGTCCAGGCCAGGAAGTTCTGCGTAAACCCTTCGAGGAAAAAGTTTTTCAAAGGAAATACACCAACACCTGCAACCATAAAGGCAATCAATGTTACCAATAAAGCGAATGCCAGTATACCTGCGATGAAAAGGAAGAAAGCTTTAAACAGGATTGCAATTATGCCGCCCAGTCTTCTACCGCCTCTTCTGATAGCAGAACCTGCTTCAGCGCCGGCCTGCTTACCTTTTTGTCCAACAGTTTGACCAAACTCCTGTCCGAATTGTTGTGCTTTGTCTTTGAAATCACCACCCCATTTTTCGGCACGGCTCTTAAATCCTTCGAGGTCTTCCTGAATGGTATTTTTAATGGTATGTAGGTCTACTTTTTCACCGCGCATTTCCAGTTTTTCAGAAGCACTTTTTGCTTCAGGAATTACTGCCCACAGTACAGCATACACTACAAATAATGTACCTCCAAAAGATCCGAATATTATACCAGGGAATGGATCAACATCCATCCAGAAAGCACCCCTGAAAATTGAGGTAATGATACCCAGTACCAGAGGGAAAGCGAAAATGAGGCGTGGAACCCATACTGCAATATTGAAGTATGAAGCAATACCACTGGCTACACCAGCCACCACTTTTTCTTCCGGATTACGGTATAATCTTTTGGTAGAAGATACTCCTTCCAGTGGTCTGGAAGGAAGTATGATCCAAAATAGTATATACAGCAGGATACCGGAACCACCCATAAAAGTTATAAGGGCGAATACCAATCTTACAATTGTAGGATCGATACGGAGATAGTTAGCAAGGCCTCCGCAAACACCGCCTATAATTTTTTCATTATCATCACGGTATAATCTACCGCGAGGAGATGCTTCAGTTGATGCAGTATTGGTATAGGTATATGTTTTTTCTTCACCGCCTAATTGCGATTTTACATTTGTCTCTTCGCCTTCAAAGTCTTCCGGACGGCCCATGCTATTGATGATACCAGTTACAGCATCATCGGTAATACAGGTAGCACCTTTTTTCAGGATGTCGCCAAAAAGTTCAGCAATACGACCTTCAATATCATTGATGATCTCGTCACGTCCCTCCTCATTAGCAAAGAACTTTCTCAAACTTTCCACATACTGCTTCAGCATGTCGTAGGCAGACTCCTCAATGGGAATTACCCTGCCCTGGAAGTTTATATTGATTACCTTTTTCATTTTCTGTTCAGTTTTGTTGGTTAAGGTTGGGTTGGGTTTTCTTCGTGTTCCGTTCCGGCCGGTGGCTGGGTTAATGCATGTACCGCGTCTGCCAGTTCCTGCCAGGTTCTTTCGAGTTCATTATAGAACTCTAAGCCCTTATCGGTCATCACGAAATATTTACGGGGTGGTCCGCTGTTACTTTCCACCCAACGATAGGTCAGTAAACCTGCATTTTTCAATCTTGTCAACAGCGGGTATAATGTACCTTCCAGGATGTGCAGGTTAGCAGCTTTCATTCGGTCCACGATATCACTGGGGTAAACTTCACCCTGCCTGATGATGGATAAAATGCAAAACTCCAATACACCCTTTCGCATCTGACTTTGTGTGTTCTGAATGTCCATAGCCGGAGTTTTTATTGTTCCCTTACTTTTCGGGGGGTAAGCAGAACAATGATTATTAAAATTGTTTGCGTGTGTTTGTTTATTAAGCAACCAGGTGTCTTCTTACAATCCTGTTTCTGCGGTTACGCTGCATGTTCCAGTAATCAACGGCGCTAAATACATTTTTGTTGTTCTGTTGTATTCCTGTTGCTACAGTTTCCTTTACTTCTTTAACCAGATTCTTCAGTTGTTCCTGGCCCAGTTGTTGGAAGAAGTTTGTGTTCTGCGTTTTCATGACTCTTTATTTAATAGTGTTTTTAATTTTTTGTTTTTAAGGTCTGGGACTTACCCCCTTCCTTTCATAACACAAAGATGGGGAGTTTTTTGGTACTATGCAACACATAGTACCAAGTTTTTTTAGGTAATGGGCAGAACTTAATAACTGGCAAAACTTAAAATACTGATTTTCAACTATTTGCAATAACGGATGCAAAAACAAATAGGATGAATGGTACTATTTTAGGAGAAACGGCGATTCTTTACATTGGCTCAAATAAACAAGAATACGGGTAAAAAATATTTATCGTTTTTATACGATAAATGAAATAATAGTCTTTATTTTGCCTTATCGTACAAAAACGATAGATATGGCAACTCCTAAAACAGAAGCTTTTTCAAAAAAAGAACAAGACCTGGCAGCATTTGCAAAAGCACTTGCCCATCCTGCCAGAATTGCGATCTTAAAAGTACTCGCTCAAAAAAATGCCTGTATCTGTGGTGAGATCGTAGAAGTATTACCTCTTGCACAGTCTACAGTTTCGCAACACCTGAAAGAATTAAAAGAAGCCGGTTTGATAGATGGTACTATTGATGGACCAAGAAGTTGTTATTGCATCAATTGGAAAGCATTTGAAAAATTCAACACAGAATTTACTTCACTATTCCATAAACTAAAAGACCAACAAGCTAAATCATGCTGTTAGTGTTCATCACTGCATGCAGGGCTTAGACCTCATACAGTAGCCTTAAAGGCATTGGTGAAAGAAAAGTATGGCGAAATTGCCGATCAGTCACGCTCAGACAATGCAGCTTCTTGTTGCGGATCGGGTTGCTGTAGTACCGAAGTGTATAATATTATGGCCGACGATTACACCCAACTGGCGGGTTATAATCCTGATGCGGATTTAGGCCTGGGTTGTGGCCTGCCAACAGAATTTGCAAAAATCCAAAAAGGGAATACTGTAATAGATTTGGGTAGTGGCGCAGGTAATGATTGTTTTATAGCCAGAGCTATTACAGGCGAATCAGGAAAAGTAATTGGCATCGATTTTACTGAGCGTATGATTGAAAAAGCCAGAGCGAATGCCGAAAAACTGGGCTTTAATAATGTAGAATTCCGTTTTGACGATATAGAACATATGCCCGTATCAGCAAACGTGGCAGATGTAGTGGTAAGCAATTGCGTATTAAACCTTGTTCCAAACAAATTCAATGTTTTAAAAGAAGTTTACCGTGTTCTAAAACCTGGCGGGCATTTTAGTATTTCAGATATTGTGCTTGAAGGCGAACTACCATCAAAGCTACGTGAGGCTGCTGAAATGTATGCAGGTTGTGTTTCAGGTGCTATCCAAAAAAATGTTTACCTCGAATTGATTGAAGCAACTGGTTTTAAAAATATCTCTCTTCAAAAAGAAAAAAGTATCCTGTTGCCAGATGATATTTTACAAAACTATTTTTCCCAAGAAGAAATTGCTTCATTTAGAAACAGTGATGCAGGTATTTATAGTATAACTGTTTATGCTGAAAAACCAACTACTGAAGAAACAGCCTGTTGTGCTCCAGGCTGTTGCAACTAAACTAACCTCATGAAAAAGAAAGTTCTATTTGTTTGTATTGAAAATAGTAACCGTAGTCAGATGAGTCAGGCTTTTGCCATTATGGAAGGTGGTGAAAATCTGGAAGCATTCAGTGCTGGCAGCAAACCAAGTGGTATTGTAAATCCAAAAGCCATTGCTGCTATGAAAGAATTGGGTTACGACCTCAGCACTCACGACAGTAAATCACTGGAAGAAGTAAAAGCTTATGCACCATTCGACGCTGTAGTAACTATGGGATGTGGTGATGCCTGTCCATGGATGCCCGCAAAACAATTCATCGATTGGCAAATACCCGATCCAAAACACATGGAGCCTACCGAATTTAATAAGATAAGAGATTATATAGGTGAAAAAGTAAAAGCTTTAATTGCCTCTCTCTAACTTCCTCACATTAACACTGCACCCTCTTGTTCTCTTCGTAAAGCAGACCGGAAAGGGCACGAGGGTGCAAAGGTTATATAGAAAACTAGTTTTCTTTTTGATCGCTTGCTTTTCCAAGCATAGCTTCTATGATGGAGGTAACAAATGATACGAGTAAACTGAAAAATAGAGCAGCTACCCAACCAT
>CAZTCS010000087.1:14763-15779 GCA_964611995.1 uncultured Sediminibacterium sp.
AGAAATAATCCAAGCGTGAAAATGGTAATAGGTATTGTTAACAGTATCAATATTGGCTTGATAAAACTATTCAGCAAACCCATTACTATGGCTACCAAAACAGCCGTAAGAGGGTCTTCTACATGAATACCTCTTAAAATGTATGCTGCCAATAATATAGCTAGCGTACTTGCTATGGTTTTTGAAATGAAACGTTCCATATAATTAGATACGTTTCAAATTAGTATTTATTTTTTTTACCTCCGCATTTCCGAAGATTTTTAACAGCATTTACAACAATTATCAAACTACTTACACCACTACCAGTTCATAAAACTGCTCAGGGTTCAGGTATTGTTGTGCAAGTTGTTGTAGCTCTTCACTACTTACATTGCGAATAGTGTTTATGCTATTATGGAAATACTGTTCATCAAGTCCATTGAGAATATATGTTTTCCATCTGCTAATTATTTGGAATGGGCCATCCAAATCCCCAAGTAAAGAACCAATCATATAGTTGCGCACAAGATCAAGCTCTTCCTGATCAATGGGTTCATTTCTAAGTTTTTCCATTTCATGGTAAACTTCAGTGATTGTTGCTTCACATACATCCCTACCCGCTTCTGTACTAATCATCCAGGCACTATGGTGAATATGATTTTGCAGGTAACTGTGTATACCATAAGTATAGCCTTTATCTTCCCGGATATTACTCATAAGTCGAGATCCAAAAAATCCCCCGAAAATATTGTTCAGTACCTGAACTTTAGGAAAATCTGGATGGTGCCTATTAAAAAATGGTTGAGCAATTCGGATAGCACCTTGCACACCTTCTGCATCATTAATAATACGGTACTTTTTTTCAGTAGCCGACTGTAATGGATAATCTATTGCAGGTAGAGTTTCCTTATTCAACGGGAGACTGCCAAACACTTTATTAAGCGTCACATCAAGATTTTCAGGCAACTTACCTGCAGCGAATATTTTACAGGTTCCGTTCTTATAAAACTGATTGTAATACGCAATTAGTTCTGCCC
>CAZTCS010000087.1:15789-16159 GCA_964611995.1 uncultured Sediminibacterium sp.
AACACATACTCATCGATAAGCCTGTTGGCAACAAAATCACACTTTTTCAGGTTTACCTGTAACCGCTGTTTCTGGTTTTGTTTGCAGATAGCAAGTTCTTCTTCAGGGAAGATGCTTTCTGTTAGAATTTCAGCTACCACCGGCAACAATTCATGCAGGTGTTTGGTTAAACAATGAAGTGTGATAGTAGCCGTTTCATTATAACAGCTTCGATTCAGGTATGCACCGTAAAATTCAAAATATTCATTGATAGAAAATGCATTACGGGAATTTGTGCCATTCTTCAGCAAAAAACTGGTGGTACCTGCTACAATATTTTTTTTCTCGTACCAGTTTCCGGCGTAAAATACCCATTCAACCATCACCACAT
>CAZTCS010000088.1:0-595 GCA_964611995.1 uncultured Sediminibacterium sp.
CCCGTTCCACCAGTAATAAGTATTGTTTCCATGATTGTACAGGTATAACAAATATCCGACAATAATGTTCTAAAAAATAACCCCGACGCAATGGTCGGGGTCAACAACTAAAATCACCAGGCTAAAACGCTATGATAAGCAATCGTTAATCAGGTTTCTTGCCATCAAGAAAAGTATTGATGGTAGAAATTTGGGTCTGATTATTTTCATCCTTACCAACTGTGTATTTACTATAAAAGTCTTCCACAGAAGTAAGTGTATTTCCAAAAAGTTCCATATTTCTTCTTACATAAGCAGGCACACTATCAAACTCATTATTTGCGTCAGTGCTGTTATTCATGTTAAAAGAAAGATTACGTAATTTCTGAATGCGCTCTGCGGCCCTTCTTTTCTGCTCTTCCGCATCATCCAAAACTGAATCATCAATAAAGCTGGCTTGCGGGGCAACTGCTACTAAAGGAGCTGGTTTTTCTTCTTTCTCTACCAGTTGCATCATCATATCTTCTTCCTGTACCACTGGTTTTTCTTCTATAACCTGTTTTACAGGCTGAACCATCTCCTGTACGGGAGCTGGTGCTTGTTTTTCAGGCTCAGC
>CAZTCS010000088.1:605-16152 GCA_964611995.1 uncultured Sediminibacterium sp.
TTCATGGGTTTGTTGAACATCGTAGTCACTGGCTGCTGCGGCTGATCGTTTACTTTGAACTGCAGCATCTCATCCTGTACGATTGATTTAGCAACATGTACTTCTTCCTGGGGTACCTCGGGCACTACTACTTCTTCTGTAATTTCAGTACTCAGTTCAAACTGTAGTGTGAAATTTTCTGCTGATTCTTCCATCACTGGTTCCTCCGCTACAACAGGTGTAGCGGCGAAAATATTCAGCACCGGCGTTTCTTCAACTGCCTCTTCCATTCTTGGTGCAAATGGATCTTTATCTTCAAGGGGAAGTGTTTGTTGAACCGGTTGCTGTACTGGCTTTTGTTCTGCCTGCTCAACATCCAAAGTCATAACAATCTTCTCCTGCTTGGGTTCTGGCTTTTTTTGCTCAACTGGTTTTGCAAAAGGGTCTTTGTGTTCGAATCCTGTAGCAATCAGTGTAATACCGATTTTTTTATCCAGTGTATTATCATAGCCCATACCAACAATCACATCGGTATCTTCACCAGCCTGCATGCGCAGGTGATTATTGATGGTTTCTAATTCATCCATGGTACACTCATGATCGCCTTCAGCGCTATTGATATTTATGAGTATCCATTTAGCTCCCCTGATATCATTATCGTTCAGCAATGGAGAGGAAAGGGCTTCTTCAATAGCAAGTTGAGCACGGTTTTCACCTTCTACTTCTGCTTTTCCAAGAATCGCCACACCACCATTTTTCATCACCGTACATACATCCGCAAAATCGACGATGATATGTCCACGGCTATTGATTACGTCTGTGATACATTTCGCAGCAGTTGCCAAAACATTATCTGCTTTTGAAAATGCTTCTTTCATTTTGAGGTTACCATATTGAATCCTTAGTTTATCATTACTGATAACCAGTAATGTATCAACATAAGGTTTTAACTGGCGAATACCTTCATCGGCCTGGAGTTGTCTGCGCGGACCTTCAAATCCAAATGGTGTGGTTACGATACCAACAGTAAGAATGCCAAGTTCTTTACAGATTTGTGCAATAATCGGAGCTCCACCAGTACCGGTACCACCACCCATACCTACTGTAATAAATGCCATTTTGGTATTTACTTCAAGTATGCGTTTGATTTCTTCGAGCGACTCCTCAGTTGCTTTTTTACCAACTTCCGGGTTGGCACCTGCGCCTAAACCTTGTGTAAGGTGTGGGCCTAATTGTATTTTATTCGGGATCTTGCTTTGTTCGATTGCTTTGGCGTCGGTATTACAGATAATAAAATCAACACCTTCGATATTCTGATCAAACATGAAGTTAACAGCGTTGCTCCCGCCGCCTCCCACACCAAGTACCTTGATGATGGAAGATTTCTGTTTGGGAAGATCAAAGTGAATCATAGAGAACGATTTATAGGGGTTAGTAGATTACTGTGTTTTCAATGGGACGATATATAGGAAACGTATGTTAACTGTATTTTATTTTATTACCTGGTCTTCCTCTTCTTTAAACAGATCGATCAGGTTGTTTTTAAACTTATCCCAGAATTTCTGCTTCCTTGCATTTCCGTCTACTTCCTGAGCTACTGGTGTTACTGGTACTTCTACCTCGGCTGCTGCTTCAACTTTCAGGTTTCTTGGCACTTCGATCTTCTTGAATTGTTCATTAAACTCTTTGTATTTATGATCGTAGTCGCTATAACCTTTAAGTATCAAACCAAGACAGGTAGCATACATCGGCTTTTTCAATTCTTCTATATGATTCGGAGCCAGGTGTTCGTTCGGCAATCCGATTCTCGCATTCAAGCCTGTTGTATATTCTGTTAACTGAATCAGGTGTTTCAACTGAGATCCACCACCAGTAAGGATGATACCACCGTTCAGTGCACGACTGTCGAGACCTACTGTTTTAATATGGTAAGTAACAAAATCAAGTATTTCACTCATTCTCGCCTGGATTATTGCTGCCAGGTTTTTAACACTGATTTCTTTTGCAGGCATACCTTTCAATCCAGGAATGGTGATATAGGCATTGGCTTTGGCCTCATCAGCTAAAGCACTACCAAACTGCACTTTCATGGCTTCAGCCTGGCTTTTTAATACACCTAATCCCATGCGGATATCATTGGTAATATTTTCACCACCAAAAGGAATAACCGCTGTATGCTTCAGTATACCTTCATAAAAAACAGCCAGGTCACTGGTACCACCACCAATATCAAGAATGGCAACACCTGCTTCCATATCGATTTCACTCATTACAGCACTTGCAGAAGCCAATGGTTGTAATACAAGGTCTTTGGTGCTCAATCCACTTCTATCAACGGCACGGTGGATATTGCGAATAGCGTTTCTGTCGCCGGTAATGATATGGAAATTGGCTCCTACTTTAACACCATTATACCCAACCGGATCTTTGATGTTCTGGATATTATCTACATGAAAATCCTGAGGTATCACATCAATAATCTGATCACCGGCAGGAATAAAAGTTTTGCGTTGGTTATTCAGTAACTGGTCAATTTCCCAGCGTTGTATTTCGGTTTCCGGATCCTGGCGAACCATATCTCCCCTGGTTTGGAGACTTTTGATATGATGTCCGGCTATACCTACATATACTTCATTGATCTCCAGATCGGGATTACTTTCATAGCAGTTTAACAAAGCCTGTTGAATTGCTTTGATCGTTTGGTCGATATTCAACACCTGGCCATGCTGCACGCCACTGCTGTTTGCACGTCCAAACCCGAGTATTTCCAATTTGCCATACTCGTTTTTGCGACCTGCAATAGCTGCGATCTTTGTAGTTCCGATGTCTAGACCAACAATGATTGGTGATTCATTGTGATTCATAAGGTATGCGTTTTAGTTGTTTCAAATTTTTAGCCTGACCAATTTCTGTGAATTGTGAATGGTGAATGGTCAATCAATTCACAATTCACCATTCACAATTCACCCTCCTTTCTTCATCACCGCCTTCGGCTTAGGCTTTGTTGTCGTTTCCGCCTTTTTCTGCTCAGCCTTCTTCGATAACGGTTTCGTATTTATTTTATTGTTGTTGTTAGTAATAGTTTTAGCGGGTGTGGTTTCTTTAACAGGATTTTTAACCGCTACCTGAGGTTTCGATACGCTATCCTTTACCGGAGCTACACTTTTAACTTCAACTGGAATAACTGGCTGGTCCGTAACCGGTGCCGATTAGTTCCAGTGCTGCGGTTGAATCTTGTTTAATACCACTCATGCCTCTTTTCACTGCCACTACCTGTTTATCGTATTGCACATTGATTCGCTCGTAATAATGGATACCTTGCTGCAACCATGCCTGTTTATAAAAAGTATAAAGGCGGTTAAACTTGGCATCCAGATCAGTTGCCCCTCCGATGCTAACGATATGTTCGCCGAATACCGGCACTAATTCAAACTGATTGCCCGGCTCTATATCAATCTGTGCTACCTGCGCCATCCAAAAACTGCAATAAACTATCTGGCTTTGATAGTTTAAGATTATCTGAAGGAAACCCAGTGAACATAGGTACACGTGCGCTTAGTCTGTCACTAAGGGGAAGTCTTAGTCCACCGCTATCCACATAAAAAGAACCTCCCTGTGTTGTAAAAACCCTTGCTACCGGCTGCCTTTCATCGATCTGCACCTCCAATACCTGTTGGTTATTGATAAAAAGCTCCGCATTTCTTACCCATGGATTTTTTTCCATAGCCGCTTCCATCGCTCTGAGATTAAGCTTTGCTATTGGTGTTCCAATGGTTTTCTGTTGCTGGTTGATCAATTCGAGAATATCTTTTTCATCGATAAACATATGCTCCTCAATCCCTGATATTTCAATCCTAATATCGCTACAGGTCTTTTGGCTTTTCTGTTGCATAGCTGCGCCCATCAGCACGATAGTACCAACCCCTGCCAAAATCCAGGCAGCCTGTACCAGTCTTTTTTTCCAATCCACTTTGCGCATCTGCTTATTATTGTTCCAGTATAGTTTTAACCTGATTCACCAATGCATCAATATCACCTGCTCCGGCCATTACTACCAATGATGGTCGCTGCTCTTTTACCCAAGCCAACATTGCTTCCTTTTCAAGTATTTGTTTGTCTGCCAATTTCATTTTATGAAGTAAGAGTTCGCTTGTTACACCAGGCATCGGCAATTCGCGAGCCGGATAGATTGGCAATAACACCACTTCATCAGCCATATCCAGGCTTTTTGCAAAATCATCGGCCAGGTCATTCGTTCTGCTGAATAAATGGGGCTGAAATACAAGGGTAAGTTTATGGTTCGGGAATATGCTCCTTACACCAGTAATTAAAGCCCTTAACTCTTCCGGATGATGCGCATAGTCGTCAATCACCACATGCTCTTCTGTTTTTAAAGCATATTCAAACCTTCTGCGAACGCCTTTAAAATCTGCCACTGCCGCACGTATAGCATCATCCTCAATATTCAAATACTTAGCCACGGTAATAGCAGCAATTACATTTTCGATATTGTGTAATCCCCCCATTGTAAGGGTTATATTTTCAACCATCCAGTCCGGACCACTAGCATCAAAATGGTAGCTGCCATTTTTTACTTCCAGGTTAACTGCTTTAACATCTGCTTCGGGTGAATTATAGCTGTACCTATAATTATGTGCAGCCATTAATTCTGATTCCCTGCTTAATCCTTTTTTGGTCACCAGACATCCGCCGGGTTTTACTTTTTGTGCAAAAGCAACAAAAGCGTTTTCAACTTCCTGCGGAGTACCATATATATCGAGGTGATCTGGATCAATTGCAGTTACTACAGCTATATCCGGCACTAATTTCAGGAAGCTTCGATCGTA
Source organism: uncultured Sediminibacterium sp. (assembly GCA_964611995.1). Classification (GTDB taxonomy): domain Bacteria; phylum Bacteroidota; class Bacteroidia; order Chitinophagales; family Chitinophagaceae; genus Sediminibacterium. The sequence goes on from CAZTCS010000088.1 coordinate 5,432, forward strand.
TTCATCAGCTTCTACCACCACTACATTTCTTTCACTGCTCCAGAAATTGGTATTGTAGTTTGCAGCTATCCCTCCGAGAAATGCATTACACCCATATCCTGAATGTCTTAATAAATGAGCAATCATAGAGGTTACCGTTGTTTTACCATGGGTGCCTCCTACACAGATATTGAAAGAACCTTCAGTGATCCATTGTAACACATCGCTTCTTTTAACCACCACATATCCCTGCTCCCTGTAATAAACCAGTTCTGCATGTGCTGCAGGTATAGCAGGTGTGTATACAACTGCATCTACATCTTTAGGGGCCAGGTCAACCCGTTCTTCATAATGAATATCAATGCCCTGCTCTGAAAGTGCTGTGGTAAGCGGTGTAACGGTTTTATCATAACCACTTACGGCAACACCTCTTGATTTAAAATACCTTGCCAGTGCACTCATACCAATGCCGCCGATACCGATGAAATATATTTTTTGTATGTCGTTTAACTTAACCACGTATGTATTTTAGTATTTCTGTCGCCACCACTTCATCGGCATTTACAATAGCCAGCGGTGTAATTTTCTCAACCAATTCCACTTGAACCGCTTTATCTTTTGCGAGTTCAACCATTTTTGAATAGAGCTCTTTTGGCGCTTCACTATCTTTAACCAACCATGCCGCACCTTTTGAAACAAGGTGCATTGCATTTACTGTTTGATGATCTTCGGCCGCAAAAGGATAAGGAACAAAAATGGCGGGCTTTTTCACTACACATATTTCCGCTACCGACATAGCACCGGCTCGAGAAACTACGATATCTGCTGCTGCATAAGCCATTTCCATATCCGTAATAAATGCATCTACCCACACATTTGCATATGATTTTCCTCTTTCCTTATAAGCTCCTGCATTATTTTTTCCGGTTTGCCATATCAGTTGAATATTCATGGAATGAAATTCATGAATATGCGCTGCGATTACATCATTAATACTCTTTGCCCCTAAACTTCCTCCCATCACCATAATAGTGGTAGCTCCATTTTTTAATCCAAATCTTTCCAGTGCCTTATCTTTCGCTACTGCATCAACACCTGTGATTGATTGTCTTACAGGATTCCCGGTAACCATGATTTTTTCGGGCGGGAAAAACTTTTCCATATCTGTAGTGCCAACAAAAATTTTGGTAGCCCTGGCACCCAATAACATATTCGATTTCCCTGCAAATGAATTGGCTTCATGTATAAAAGTGGGTAAGCCTTTTTGCTGCGCATATCTTAACACAGGAAAAGTAGAATAACCACCAACACCTATTACAGCATCTGGTTTAAATTGATTCACCAGTTTCCTCACTTTCCAAAAGCTCCTGATTAATTTGACTGGAAGTGAAATATTTTTAAAGAGATTAGATCGATTGAATCCGGCGATATCCAATCCTTCAATCGTATAACCAGCCTGCGGCACTTTTTCCATTTCCATTTTCCCCAGCGCCCCAATGAAAAGAAATTCAGTATCAGGTGCCTGCTTTTTAATGGCATTCGCTATAGCAATTGCCGGGAAAATATGTCCGCCAGTACCTCCCCCGGCTATGATGATTTTCTTTTTCATAGTCTAGGCAGGGGTATCTGTTAAAGGATGAACAATTGGTGCTGGCTCAGGTTTACCTTCTATTTGCTCTACATTTCTCGCAACACTTAATACAATTCCGATTGCGCAACAGGTAAACAGAAAAGAGCTTCCTCCCATACTTACCAATGGAAGTGTAACCCCCGTTACCGGTACAAGGTTTACATTAACAGCCATATTCGCTACAGCCTGTATTACCAATGTAAAGCTTAGTCCCAATGCCAGGAATGCACCAAATGCATAAGGACATTTTCTGAATATCCTGATACAACGAAATAAGAAAACGAGGTAAATAAATATCATAAATGCTCCACCAATCAACCCATACTCTTCAATAATGATGGAATAAATAAAATCGTTATAGGCTTGCGGAAGAAAATTTCTTTGTTGACTATTACCTGGCCCAAGTCCCATTAAAACACCACCATTTGCAATGGCAATTTTTGCTTGCTGAACCTGGTAAGGCACTTCTGCTTCTTTTGCATAAATAAAATCCTGTACACGTTTTACCCATGTACCGAAACGACCAATCGATTTAGCTTTCTCTGCTACAACTGCATCGCCATTTTTAGTTTTGCTCTGGTGTGTCATTACAGCTACTGATACAATAAACGCAACAGGTATTAAAGCAACCCCGATGGTAAGTAATATATGCTTCAGACTCACCCTTCCTATAAACATCAGTAATAGTGAAGTTGCACCTGTTAATAGTGCGTTTGATAAGTTAGCCGGCATAATCAATGCACATATAATAAGTACCGGTGTTACAATTGGTATAAATCCTTTTTTAAAATCCTTGATCACTTCCTGCTTTTTACTTAGCAGTTTGGAGATATACATAAATAATGCCAGCTTAGCCAGGTCACTCGTTTGAACAGTGAGGTGAATAATCGGCAGTTTAATCCAACGACTTCCTTCATTAATTTTTGCACCAAAGAATAGTGTATAAATTAAGAGTGGAATAGATAAGAGGAATAAAATAGTGGCAATTCTCGAAAACAGTGAGTAGTTGATCCTATGCAAAAAATATATCAGCATTAAACCAACCAATGTAAAAGAGACCTGCTTAAAAAGGTACACATTGGTATTCCCTTTGTACATTTTATAGGCCAGTGATCCGGTGGCACTGTAAACAACCAGGATAGAAATCAGGGATAATAGCAACACAATACCCCAGATATACTTATCACCTCTTGCTCTGTCAACAAGCTGGCTTCGTACACCCTGTACACTGGGTATTTGTGAAAACAATTTATCGGTTACTTCTGGCATAAAATCTACTTCAACAATGAATTCCTTTATAACTTATCCGTTAGGATTTATTACAATTCTTTTACAGCATCTTTAAACTGCGCACCACGATCTTCATAGTTCTTGAACAGATCGAAGCTTGCGCATGCCGGACTAAGCAATACCACATCACCTTTTGCCGCCAGTTTAAAAGAAGTATTCACCGCTTTTTTGGCGCTATCTGTTTCTACGATTACCGGTACGATGTCTTTAAATGCTTCAATGATCTTTGCATTGTCTACACCCATACACACAATGGCTTTTACCTTTTCCTTCACGAGCTCTGCGATTAAGGTATAATCATTTCCCTTGTCTGTTCCACCGAGGATCAGCACAGTAGGCTTGGTCATGCTTTCGAGTGCATACCAGGCACTGTTTACATTGGTTGCCTTACTGTCGTTGATAAACTCAACACCACGAACCATGGCAACAAATTCCATCCGGTGTTCGAGGCTGTGAAAATTCTTCACTGCTTCACGGATTTTTTCCTTTCTGATACCCAAAGTGGTAGCGGCTATTCCTGCAGCCATAGTGTTGTAGTTGTTGTGTTTTCCCTTAAGGGCAAAATCGTAAATACTCATGCTTACTCTTTCTTCCTGGATTCTTAGCATCATCTGGTCGCCCTTGATGTAGCCGCCTTTTTTTACTTCGTGTTTCATAGAGAATGGTAATGGGTTAGTATGGATGGTTAGTAGTCTCAATTTTTGCATAATCACTTCATCATCTTCACAGTAGATGAAATAATCTTCTGCCGTTTGGTTTTCAATGACCTTGAACTTGCTGTTGATATAGTTCTCGAACTTATAATCGTACCTGTCGAGATGATCTTCCGTGATATTCAATAACACACTTACATCCGCACGGAAATCTTTTATATCATCCAGTTGAAAAGAACTCACTTCTGCCACATACAGTTCTTTCGGATCTTCTGCAACCTGTCTGGCAAATGAATAACCTATATTGCCAACCAATGCACAGTCTAGTCCTGCTGTTTTACAGATATGGTAAATCAATGATGTGGTGGTACTCTTACCATTGCTGCCAGTAATTGCCACAATCTTCGAATTACCTTTAAACCTGTAGGCCAATTCAATCTCACTAATCACCGGAATCCCTTTAGCACGTATCGCTTTCACCACTTCATTCTTTTCAGGAATGCCAGGACTTTTCATCACTTCATCTGCATTCAGTATCAGCTCAAGTGTATGTTTAGCCGATTCGAATTCAATCTTATTTTCAATGAGCGCTTTTTCATATACAGGTTTTATCGCTCCCCCATCGCTCAGGAATACTTCATATCCCTTTTGCTTTCCAAGAATAGCAGCACCTACACCGCTTTCCCCTCCACCTAATATGACCAGTCTGTGTTGCTTCATTTAACTATCTCATTTTCAGGGTCAGGATCGACAATACAACACATAACACGGTCACAATCCAGAACCTGATCGCTATTTTATTTTCATGGAAGCCTTTCTTCTGGTAATGGTGATGTAAAGGACTCATCAGGAATATTCGTCTGCCTTCACCATATTTTTTCCTGGTGTATTTGAAATAACTCACCTGCAACATCACACTCACCAGTTCTACCAGGAATACACCACAGAAAATCGGTATGAGTAATTCTTTCCGTACGATTATGGCGAGTGAAGCGATGATACCACCGAGTGCCAGACTACCTGTATCGCCCATAAATACTTGTGCCGGGTATACATTGTACCAGAGAAATCCGATACAGGCTCCGACAAACGCACCAACAAAAATGGAGAGCTCACCAAGGTTAGGGATATACATTACATTCAGGTAATCAGCCAATACATAGTTACCACTCACATATATAAACACACCAAGCGCTACACCAATAATGGCACTCACACCTGCGGCCTGTCCGTCGATACCATCGGTAATATTTGCACCGTTGGATACTGCGGTGATAATAAACGTGACTATTAAAATGTAGATGATCCAGGTATATTTCTCTGCCCCTTCACCCATCCAACTGATGAGTTTACTATAGTTGAACTCATGATTTTTTACAAAAGGAATAGTTGTGATCGGTGTTTTTACTTTCACATACCTGCGTTCAACACCGTTGATATTTCTGGTGATGATATTGGTATCTTTTGCCAATCGCTCCCCTTTTTGCAGCTCTACCGCATTAGTAGAAACGATTTCTCTTTCTACCGTTACAGCATTGCTGAAATATAGTGTTACGCCAATGATGATACCTAAACCAACCTGTCCGATAATTTTTGAAACGCCTGCCAATCCATCACTGTCTTTCTTTTTGTATGATTCTCCTTTTTGTAAAGCCGCTCTTCTTGCTTTGATTTTAAAATAGTCGTCCAGGAAACCAATAATACCCAGCCATACGGTACAAAGCACCATCAAACGGATATATACTTTATCAAGATTGGCAAATAATAAAGTAGGAATCAAGATGCTTAGCAAAATGATGATACCGCCCATGGTTGGTGTTCCCTTTTTAAGGTGTTCACCCTGAAGACCAAGGTCTCTAACCGTTTCACCAATCTGCTTTTTTTGCAGGAAAAGAATCAGTCGCTTACCATATACTGTAGCTATTACCAGCGATAGCAAAACAGCCATAGCTATTCTGAAAGTCAGGAACTGGAACATACCTGCACCGGGCATATTGAATTCCTGCTTTAGCCAAGTAAATAATTGATACAGCATATTGGTGTTAGGTTTTGTAGGTTATTTTTTTAGTTCCGCAAACATTTCCAGTAAAACCTGCTTATCATCAAAAGCATGTTTTACGCCTTTTATATCCTGGTATTTTTCGTGTCCTTTTCCGGCTACCAGAATTATATCTTCCGGACCCGCATAACTTACTGCCGTTCTAATCGCTTCTTTCCTGTCTACTATACTGATGTATTTTCTTTTTGCCGAACTACTTAAACCAGTTTCCATATCTCTCAGGATATCTTCGGGTTCTTCCGTTCTAGGATTATCACTTGTAAGAATCACCCTGTCACTTAAATCACAAGCTGTTTGTGCCATAACAGGTCTTTTGGTTTTATCCCTATCGCCACCACATCCTACCACTGTAATCACCTGTTCATGACCCTTTCTGAGTTTTTTAATAGTCATCAATACATTTTCCAATGCATCGGGGGTATGTGCATAATCTACAATACCGATGATGGTTCCTTCACTGATTACATAATCGAACCTTCCTTCAGCACCACTCAGCATACTTAATGCGGTAAGCACTTCTTCACTATCTTCTCCAAGACAAACAGCCGCACCATATACCGCAAGCAGGTTGTAGGCATTGAATTCTCCAATTAATCTGAAGTGAACTTCTTTATCATTCACCGTCATCACCAGTCCTGTCAGCGCATTCTCCAAAATTTTCCCTTTAAAGGATGCTACTGTTTTCAGGCTATACATGTATTTGCTGGCCTGGGTATTCTGCAGCATTACTTCTCCTCTCTTGTCGTCTGCATTTGATATAGCAAAAGCAGTTGCAGGAAGGTGATCGAAGAATGATTTTTTTACCCTGATATATTCTTCAAATGTTTTGTGGTAATCGAGGTGATCGTGGGTTATATTACTAAACAGCGCTCCGGCAAATTGTAATCCGGTAATTCTGTGTTGGTGTATAGCATGACTGCTGCACTCCATGAAAACATGACTGCATCCTGCATCTAACATCAGTTTCAATAAGGCATTAAGACTTACCGCATCTGGTGTTGTGTGAGTAGATGGAATAATTTCGTCACCGATTTGGTTTTGTACCGTACTAATTAATCCACACTTATAACCGAGCTTATTAAACAATTTGAAAAGTACCGTAGCAATGGTTGTTTTTCCATTTGTACCAGTTACCCCAACCAATTTAAGTTTGAGTGATGGCTCATCATAAAACTGATGTGCCATATAAGCTACTGCTTCCTGTGTGTCTGCCACTTCCAGGTAGGTAATACCATCCTGAAACTGAGCAGGCATTGTATCGCATACAATTACAACAGCCCCATTCGTTATAGCTTTATCAATAAATGCATGTCCATCAGAAACAACTCCCCTGATCGCTACAAAAACATTCCCTGCTTCCAGTTTTCTGGAATCAATCTGAATGCCCGTAACAGTTATATCAGTGCTACCATGCACCTGTTTTAGGTGAACCCGATATAATATGTCTTGTAGTTTTGTCATTTTAATTGAATGCTATTGTTACAAGTTGTCCTTTTGCTATTGCATCACCCGCCTGTACCGATTGCGCAACTGCTTTTCCTTTGCCTTGCACATGAACTTTTAATCCAAGGTTCTCACACAGGTAAACCACATCTTTTAATCCCATTCCTTTAAGCTGTGGCATTGATTTATCTGAAACTGGTTTGGTATTAATAGATACCTGTTTGTTCTTTCCATTGATAGCCACCCATTCATCAATGCGTTTACTGGAATCTTTGTAGTTAATGCTGAGTTGTTTTACTACAGTTGCGAGATCAATTTTATAACCAGCGTATGCGAAATAGCTACTATCCAATCCGCTTGATTTTTTAGCAAGGTTATTAACGCGTACATAAGTGCTGTACAGGCGATCAGCTATTTCTTTAAATACCGGACCAGCAACGGATCCACCATAATAAACGGCTGCATGCGGTTTATTTTTTATCACTACCAGACAAGTATATTGCGGATCATTGGCAGGGAAATAACCAGCAAATGAAGATTGGTAAACCTTATCTGCATAACCCCTGTTTCCATTTGCCACCAGCGCCGTACCTGTCTTGCCTGCAACTTTATAGGGTGTTTCCTTGAATAAAGAAGCTGCAGTACCAGAAATACAAACACCTTCCAAACATTCACGTAATTGTCTTAGGGTTTCATCGCTGCATATCTTTTCGTCGACCACAATTGGTGAAAAACTCTTTTGTAAAACACCTTCTTCTTTTACTGCACTAACGAGGTATGGCTTCATCATCTTTCCATTATTAGCCACAGCGTTATAAAGAGATACTGTTTGTAATGGACTCACCAATAAATTATACCCGAAAGCCATCCATGGAAGTGTAGTTGGTCCCCATAGTTTATGACCTGGTTTAAAAATGGTTGGTCTACGTTCACCAGTCAGATCAATACCCGTTAAAGTATCCATCCTCATTTTCTTCAGGTGACTTATAAAACGGTTAGGGTTTGATGCATAATGTGCAACCGCAAGTTTGGCCATACCCACATTTGAGCTTAACTCGAATGCCTGTTTCACGGTAACCATATTACGACCATGCTTTTCACTGTCGTATACAACTTGTCCAGCCACTTTCCAAGTACCTCCTTCCAGGTCAACACCCTGATTTAGGTTTACTTTTTTATCTTCCAATAAAGCAATCATGGTTGCGAGCTTGAAAGTGGAACCGGGTTCAGATGGACTAATTGCATAATTAAAATCTTCCCAATATTCACCAGCGCTTCTTTTACCAAGATTGGCTACCGCTTTAATTTTTCCAGTTTTTGTTTCCATTACAATGGCCGTACCATATTCCGCCTCATTCTTCACCATCATTTTCATCAAGGCGTTTTCGGTTACTTCCTGGATAAACACATCAATAGTGCTAACAATATCTTTTCCAGTTTCAGGTTCAATCTCATAAGTATCTGCATCAACCGGCACATAAACACCACCGGCTATTGAACGCACCAATTGCTTACCGTTCCTGCCTTTCAGGATGCTGTCGTAAGTCATTTCAAGTCCAACTTTATTCGCATCTCTTGCCAGACCGATGGTCCTGAAAGCGAGCATTTTATATGGATTGAGTCTGATGGTTTTTTCATTGGCAATCAAACCACTTTTATATCTGCCTAATTTGAACAAAGGGAACTTCCTCAATTCTTCATATTCGCGGAAAGAGATTTTTTTCTTGAGGAGGAAATAAGCATCGTTTTGTTTAAAGCCTTGTTTCAATAATGCTTTGTACTCTTCTTTAGACTGATCGCCAAAAAGCTTTGATAGGTAGTAACTAAGTGAATCAACATTTTCACGGAAGAGCAGACCATTTTTTGCACGCAATGATTCAACCCTGAAATCCATATAAATATCAAACTGCGGAATACTGGTGCTCAACATTTGTCCGTCTTCACTATAAATGGTTCCTCTTTCTGCTTCAATTTCATCTATGCGCTGGTGAAGACTATCACTCATGCTTCTCCAATAAGACCCTTCAACCTGCTGTATATAAACCGCTTTACCAAAAATGGCCACACATACGAGTACTACCAGTATATAACTGAGGTAGACCCTCCATAGTATGTCGCGTTTTACTTCCAAGTTGGTACGGTTATATTTTAAAACTCACCCCAACCCTCTCTGCAAGTAGAGAGGGAGGTAATGTTGGCAAGCAACCAACACATAAGGTTCATCATCATTTAACTATTCATCATTCATTTCTCACTCTTCAATCTCACCGGTGTTTCTTTAATCACTTTCAACCCGAGCGGCTCTGTTGCTTTTATCACCTGCTGTTCTTCGCTCTTAAACATCACTTCACTTTTCAATGTCTTATACTCGTACTGCAGTTCTTTCAGCTCTTTGGTTGTATTGTTAATATTCCTGATTGTTTTATCTGCCAGGTGTCCGTTAGCGATATACAATACTGCCAGTACAGACAAAAACAGGAAGAATGGAATATTCTTCAGAATCCACTGATAATTGAATAATCCTTTCAGTGGATTTTTAGTCTGTGGTATTTTTTCTGTTTCTGACATCTATTTTCAACTCACCTCGGCCCTCTCTGCTTCGCAGAGAGGGAGAGATTTGCTTTTCATGTTTCTTTTTATACTCGTTCCGCCACCCTTAGCTTTGCGCTTCGGCTTCTTGTATTTTGTTTTAGCTCTTCCTGGGCGGCTATTATCGGTTTCTTTGTGATCACTTTCAGCACCTGTTCTTTCACTGTAGGCAAGAAGGGATTATCGGGTGTTTCATCGAAACTCCCCTGCCGGAAAAAATTCTTTACCAGCCTGTCTTCTATAGAATGAAAGGTGATGATGGCAACACGGCCACCTGATTTAAGCACAGCAGGAATCTGCTGCAGCATTTCTTTCAAAGCCCCCATTTCATCGTTTACCTCCATTCGAAGCGCCTGGAATACCTGAGCCAAATACTTATTAGGATTTCCCTTTACCACCTGACTTATCAGCGCCTTAAACTGTTCAATGGTTTGAACCTGCAGATGATTGCGTTGTTGTACAATATGTCGCGCCAGTGTTTTTGAATTACTGACTTCTCCATACTGTTCAAACAATTTATGCAGTTGCTGTTCTGAATAGCTACGTACAATTTCAGCGGCACTTACGGCCTGCCTTCTGTCCATACGCATATCCAGCGGACCAGCAAAGCGAATTGAAAAGCCACGTTCACCTTCATCGAACTGGTGACTGCTGACGCCGAGATCTGCCAATACGCCGTCTACTGATTCGATTTCATGCAATCGTAAAAAACGTTGCAGGTGTCGAAAATTTTGCGGCACAAATAATACGCGCTTGTCAGCGGGTACATTTTGTTGCGCATCAGCGTCCTGGTCGAATGCAATCAATCTGCCTTGTGGGCCAAGCTTTTCCAAAATGCCTTTGCTATGTCCACCCCCACCGAAAGTGCAATCCACATATACACCATCGGGTTTAATCGACAAAGCATCGAGCGTTTCGTGGTAGAGGACGGGGATGTGATACAGTGTATTCAATTTGAAAATTTGAAAATTTGAAAATTTTTCCCTCTTTCGTCGGGATGACGATCTTCTTTTTTAAATACACTGACTTTAAGGAATGAAAAGACAATAGCGAAGTCGAAAATGAAGTAACATGCGTT
>CAZTCS010000089.1:0-4694 GCA_964611995.1 uncultured Sediminibacterium sp.
ACACAGGATAATCCTATGTTGAAATACATGCCTTATATTTTCCCTTTCATGCTCTTGTTTATCTTTAACAGGTTGCCATCGGCATTAACATGGTATTATACAGTATCTAACCTGGTAACATTAGGTCTTCAGTTTGTGATACAGAATTATATCATTAACCACGATCAGATTCTGGCTAAAATCGACGAAAAACGTAAAGCGCCAAAGAAGAAAAGCAAATGGCAGGAACGTTATGAGCAAATGATGGAAAGTCAGAAAAAATTACCAGAAGCGTAAATAAGCCATGGTTTTGTTAAAACAATATTTTTTTAAAGCCCTGCACCTGTTGCGGGGCTTTTTTATTAACATTGGCACGAAATTGTACTTAATGATACAAACAGCAGGTATGAAAAAGCTAATAATCTTTGGTTTCGTGTTGATGTTGTCTACCGTACTATTTGCACAGCAAAGGGTGGTGGCAGAGTGTACAGTTGTATATAATATTTCACTGGATGATCAGGCAACTGATGCCGCTGCTGCAGCTACGCTAAAAGCTACAACCAAAACTGTTTATATCAAAGGCATAAATAGCAGAACAGATTTGGTGAGCCCTTCTTTTTCGCAATCTGTTATTTACAATAAACAAACATCAACTGCAACTATTTTGAGACATATAGGTACTAATAAGTTTTTGACAAAACTGGATCAAAATAAATGGGTTACAGAACATGGCCGATATGCTGATATGAAGTTGATTAAATCAGATGAAACGAAAACCATTCTGGGTTATGAATGCAAGAAAATGCTGATGGAGCTAAGCGATGGAACAAGTCTTACAGTGTTTTATGCCAATAATATTGCTCCTTCTGTAAAAGAATTTGAATACCAGTTTAAGGATATCCCGGGAATGGTGTTAGAATATGAAGCAACAGAAGGAGATGGGAAGAAGATTAAATACACAGCATCTCAAATCAATTTTAATCCGGTTGCAGCATCAAGATTTGATATACCCACAAGTGGATACAGAATCCTCAACTAAATCTTAAAAGTACAATAGGGAACAATTAACGTTGCGCTGGAGCAGGTGTTTTGAACTTAGGAACCTTTACTTTGAATTTGTAAGGGTAAACATAAGAAGTATTACCATTGTTATACCGAACAAAAGAAGTTACTTCCATACCGTTGGTAGTAGCCTTTTGGTTCAATGGCTGTGCACCATTTTTAAGGTGCAATGAATATTTCAGTGAAGCATAAGATACTGCCTTTGAAGAAAGATGATTCAGATTTTTCAGGCTATAAGTAGCATCTTTTGCCTTCTTTTCGGTAATGCCAGTGAAGGTAAACGCAGCAATAGCCAGTTGTGCACCCAGTACAAACAGGGTAGCAATCGCTAATTTTCTGGTATGTTTACGGACTGTCATTTGGACAAAGATAAATATTTCTTAAATAAAAAAACAATTTGCACAATATTAAGTTAACGTTTAGTTGTAAAAAAAGTTACGGAAAACTTTGAAAAAAGGTTTTTTTAATCTATTTTAGGTAAACCCATTGAAGATGAGAGATAATCCGTACCGCGAAGACAGAGAAGCCCTCAAAGAACTCCTCCAACAGTATCAAAACCTCAAACAAGGCCGACAACACAGCTTTATTGAAGAAGATGCTTTCGAACGTATTATAGATTATTACGATGAGAAAGACGATATAAATGAAGCACTTGACGCTGCAGAGATGGGGCTGGAGCAGTATCCTTACTCTTCTCAGCTCATGATCAAAAAAGCCGATTTACTGCTTGCTTCCCGAAAATACAAGGAAGCACTTGAGGTACTGGAAAATGCCGAATTATACGATAGCAGCGATATTAACCTCTACATATTAAAAACAGATGCATATTTGGCCCTCGACCAGCAACCCAGGGCCGTGGAACTCTTAGAAGCCGCCCTGGAAATGTTTGAAGGGGAAGAAAGGCTCGATTTATTGTTTGAACTGGCAGATGTGTATGATGATTATGAAGAATTTGATAAAGTATTTGATTGCCTGAAGCTGATTTTGTTGGAAGATCCATCCAATGAAGAAGCGTTATATAAAATTTGTTTCTGGACCGATTTTACCGGACGGAATGAAGAGAGCATACGTTTACATCAGCGGATCATAGAAGATCACCCTTTTAGTGAATTGGCCTGGTTTAACCTCGCTGCAGCCTACCAGGGGTTAAAACTCTATGAAAAGGCAATTGATGCCTACCAATATGCTGTAGCAATCGACGAAAAATTTGATTACGCCTACCGAAACATGGGCGACGCCTATTTACGTCTTCGTAAATACAAGGAAGCAATAGAAGTACTTGATAAAGTATTAGAGCTTACGCGGCCTGAAGATGTGATTTATGAAGCGATTGGCCATTGCTACCACCGCATGGGTAATTATGCCCAGGCAAGATTTCATTATAAGAAAGCTGTGCATTTAAATCCGGACGACAGTAAACTGCATTACAAAATTGCGGTTACCTATATGCTGGAAGAACAATGGGCCAGTGCGGTTAAACAGTTGGAAAATGCCATGCGCATACATAGATCTGTTCCTGAATACAACCTGGCAATGGGTGAATGCAAAATGAACCTGCACCATTACAAAGATGCGATTCAGTATTTCGGTACTGTAGTCAGACATAAAACCAGGAATGTAGCCGGATGGGAAGCCCTGATTAGATGTCTGATCAAAGCCGGGTTTAATGAGGAAGCTATTGAGCAAAGTCAGGCAGCATTAAAAGCAACCGACGGTAAACCCCTATTTCTTTTTTACCAGAGTGCCCTGCTCTTTATGATGGGAAAATCTAAAGATGCATTGCTCAAATTAGAAGAAGGAATGGAGAAGGCGCCCAAATTGGTGAAGAAATTCATTGAATTAAATCCTTCGATACTTCAAAATAACCAGGTTGTGGATATTGTGGCCCGTTATAAAAAGGGGAAAAAAATATAAACAATTTGCTGCTTTCCCGCTAAACGTGAAAAGGTCGCCTGCAAAATGCGCTGATTAACTTATTTTTGCGTGCGTAAAACAACCTACATGAATTTTAACCTTTCGCAGATTCCTGTCAGAACACAACAACCTCGTACTTCCGGTTTAACAATGGTAATGGATAAAGGACTTAGTATTAATGAGGTCCATAATTTCATGAGTGTGGGTGGTCCGCATGTGGATATTGTAAAATTTGGGTTTGGTACTTCCTATGTTACTCCTAATCTTCGTCAGAAGATTGAAGCATACCAGTCGTATAATGTCCCAATTTATTTTGGTGGAACGCTGTTTGAAGCTTTCCTGATTCGTAATCAGTTTGAAGATTATATCAATGTCTGCAAAGACTACGGTATTCAATACATGGAAGTGAGCGATGGATCAATCAGTATTCCGCATGCTGAAAAATGTGGTTATATAGAAAAGTTAACCAAACATGGTACTGTATTAAGTGAAGTTGGAAGTAAAGACGCCGCACATATTATTCCTCCTTATAAATGGATTGAATTAATGCGTGCAGAACTTGAAGCAGGTTCTTCTTATGTTATTGCAGAAGCTAGAGAAGCAGGTAATGTGGGTATTTACAGAGGAAGCGGAGAAGTACGCGAAGGACTTGTTCAGGAAATTCTTACGCAGATACCTGAAGAGAAAATTATTTGGGAAGCACCACAGAAAGCGCAGCAATTATATTTCCTTGAACTTATTGGTTGCAATGTAAACCTTGGAAATATTGCCCCCAACGAAATACTTGCATTGGAAGCAATGCGTGTAGGATTGCGAGGTGATACTTTTGAGCTTTATCTCAATAAAGCCTAAGATGAAACGCTACGGTCTTATCGGGTATCCACTCAGTCATTCCTTTTCACAAAAATATTTCACGGAAAAATTTTTAAAGGAATCGATTGAGGGTACCTTGTATGAGAATTATTCCATTCCTGATATCAGTGAATTACCTGGCATTTTAAAGGCCAATACGGACCTTTGTGGTTTCAATATTACTATTCCTTATAAGAAAGCAATACTTGACTACCTCAGCGCCTGGTCGCCAGTAGTAGAGGCGATGGGAGCATGTAATTGCGTGCGTATTGAAAATGGCGTGCTTACCGGACACAATACTGATGTGGTTGGATTTGAAAAATCTTTAGAACCCTTCCTGAAAGACCACCATAATAAGGCATTAATACTAGGAACAGGCGGGGCAGCAGCAGCTGTTGCCTATGTTTTCAACCAGCGTGGTATTCAATTCAAATACGTATCAAGACAATCATCTGACCAAGCCATTTCATATCAGGAACTTGGTGAAGCAACCATGCAGGAATACAAGTTAATCATTAATACCACTCCGCTAGGCATGTCTCCCAATATCAATGAATGTCCACCCATACCTTATGCTTTTATCGGGGCCGCACATCATTGCTTTGACCTGATCTATAACCCATCAGAAACCTTATTCCTCCAGAAATCTAAAGAAGCCGGCGCTACCATTCAAAATGGCGCAGAAATGCTGGTAATTCAAGCCGAAGAAAGCTGGAGAATTTGGAACGAAGAAAAAGGGGGGGAATGATGAATGTTGAATATTGAATTTCCAATTTCGAAGTGAAAGGATCAAAATTCAAAAATCAAAATTCAAAAATCAAAATTCAAAAATCAAAATTCAAAAATCGAAATTCAAAAAATCAATGATCAAAAAATCAAAGATCATC
>CAZTCS010000089.1:4704-15925 GCA_964611995.1 uncultured Sediminibacterium sp.
TTCCACCGTTAACGTGGTTTTGAGTTTGATTTCTCTGGAGGAGGAGCCGATCATGATGCTGAATGCGCCTGGCTCAATTACTTTTTTTAGTTCATTATTTAGTAATGAAAGATGCTCGGGTAATATTTTAAATTGAACTTTCTTGCTTTCTCCCGCTTTCAGGTGAATGCGCTCGAAACCTTTTAATTGCATAACCGGTTGCGCAACTGAAGACAGTTTATCCCTAATGTATAATTGCACCACTTCATCTCCTGCACGATTGCCGGTATTACGAACCATACAGGAAACATTTGTGCTATCTCCATTTTTCAATGAACTTTTTTCAATGATTAAATCAGAATAGTCAAAACTGGTATAACTCAATCCAAACCCAAATGGGAATAGGGGAAGACCACTAAGGTTATTATAATCATCACCACGACCGGTGGGCGCATGGTTATATACCAAGGGCAACTGTGCTTCGGAAATAGGGAAAGTGATGGGTAGCTTTCCTGAAGGATTATAAGCTCCTGTAAGCACATCTGCAATGGCATATCCTCCTTGTTCACCGGGATACCATGCGTCAATAATACCATCTACTTTATCGATCCAATCATTCATGTTAATGGCGCTTCCGCCAATTAAAACAACAATGATTTTTTTGCCAGTTTTAGCGAGTGCATTGATTAATGCTTCCTGATGGCCAGGCAGTTTCAAGGAAGCACGGTCGCGAAATTCGCCTTCTTCAATACCTGCTGCTACTATAACTATATCCGAAACTTTAGCGGCAGCTACGGCTTCATCTATGGCAAGCTTATGATTATCTGGAGAATTCACATTCCATCGAAGTTGGATATGCGCATTTCCATTGGTTTCCCTGAATTCAATTCGTATCGGATAGTCTTGCTGTTTTTTAAGTGTAATTGAATGCATCCTGGTATGGTAGCTTTGTTTCTCCCACTGATCAATTACAAGTTTATCATCGATATATAAACGAAAGCCATCATTTCCTTCAATACCAATTTCAAAATTTCCGCTTACCGGTGCGCGAAGAATTCCTTTCCATCTGACACTATAAAAATCATTCTGTAAACGTGCATCAGGGCCATATAAGGTCCAATGAAAATTGATTTGCTTATCTGTTCTTTCTAAAACAGGAGTGCCAGAAACCGAGACATTGTTATAATATTCAGCTTGAAGTCCAGGTAACGTATTGTCACCTGATTTATGAAACAAAACATTTTCAGGAATCAGTGGATATGGCTCATCGGTTCTCGAAACGCCTTCTTTATAACTTATGGTGGTAGTAGGTAATAATGCCTGTAATCCTTGTAAGATATTAACCTTATGATTGCCCGCTCCACTGTATCCTCCTAGTCTTGCTTCGATGGCATCTTTTCCGATTAAGGCGATTGAACGGATATTTTTAGCAAGCGGTAAAACCTTATTTTTATTTTGAAGCAAAACAATTGATTCAAGTGCAGCTTTTCTGGCCAGTTGGATATGCGCTTTTTGAAAACTGGTATCAGCCGCTGCATTTTCATCCACATAAGGATGCTCAAAAAGTCCTAGTTCAAATTTGGCCTTCAATACCCTTGAAACAGCATCATCTATTCTTGACTGTGATATTCTTCCATCCAAAAATGGAGGCATGAAAAGTTTAGCATGATCTATCTGCGTTTGAAATATTACATCAAGACCATTTTCAATGGCTTGCCTGCCTGCATCATCATAATCAGATGCGGTATAATGTAGTACATTGGCACCACCTACCGCACTGGCATCAGAAATTACAAACCCTTTAAAGCCCCAGTTTGATTTAAGTGTTTCTGTAAGTAGTTTTTTATTAGCAGTAGCTGGTGAGCCATCAACAGAATTATAGGCTGTCATAACAGACCTTGCCCCAGCTTTTTGAATGGCGTCGATAAACGGGGGATAATGTACTTCCTGTAATAATCGATCGTTGTAATAGATAGGGTAGCTGTCTCTGCCACCATCCCCAACATTGGCAATAAAATGTTTAGGGGTGGTAATGATTTGTCTGTGCTCAAATGATTGAATAAAAGCAACCCCCATCGCAGAACTTAGAAAAGGATCTTCACCATAAGTTTCTTCTGTTCGTCCCCATCTAACATCGGCAGCAATATTAATAACAGGGGATAATACCTGTCTTATTCCCCTTGCAGCCGCTTCTTTTGCTATTGCAGCCGAAACATCGCGCATGAGTCCTGTGTTCCAGGATGCTGCCAAACCAATACTTTGAGGGAAAACAGTTGCGCCTTCTCTTACAAGTCCGTGAAGCGCTTCATCAAAAGGTATCATCGGTATGCCCAGTCTAGTTTGTTCTACAAAAAACTTTTGCAGGGCATTTATTTTTTTGGCCAGGCTTACTGCATTTTCACGCGTATTGTATTGCAACATTTGTTGTGATGCATTTCCGTCTGAACCCGCACTAACCTGAAACCCGAATAGGCCATGTTTAAATTTATCTTCTTCTCCTTTTTTGATTTCACCTGGTATCATAAAAAGTTGAAAGAACTTCTCTTCTTTGGTCATCCTCGAGAGCAGGTCTTTTACCCTTTCAGAAATTGGAAGAGATTTATTTTTATAAGGCAGAATGTTTTGTGCATTACTAACGATACAGGTAATCAATGCAGCGAACAGGATAATGATTATTCGAAACTGCTTCATTTTACAAAACTTAAAATTGAGTAAGCTTGGTTATAGCAGCTTCTGGAATACTGGTTTTCTTTTTGGCAGTATAATCATAACAGATCATGCCTGTTTTGGCTTTAGCTGCAATCACCCATCCTTCTGTTGTAGCTACTTCAATTTTATAAAAGAGATCGAAGCCAAGTTTGTCGAGGTCAGCGGCTACAACACCAATGCGTATACGATCGAGATGATTTAATTCTTTCTTGTATTCAAGTGCTACATCTGCCATAATAAGGCCGGTTCCTTCGAAAGAAAGTTCCTGGTACCCAAGTGAGAGCAGGTATTGCTGTCTGGCTTCGTGGATCAATGATAAAAATACATCATTACCTACATGGCCTCCATAATTCAGATCGGTGATACGGATAACCAATTCTGTAGTGAAAGGAAATACAGGAGGTAGATTTAATTTTATTCTGTTCATTGTTCTTGCTTGTTTAAAAAATCCACCAATTGTACAATGGCTTTTTTGCGATGACTGAATTGGTTCTTTTGATCCATGCTCATGGTTGCAAAGCTATCTGAAGCGCCCTCGGGTATAAATACAGGATCATATCCAAATCCTTCTTTACCGGTTTGCACCAATGCTATTTTGCCTTTACAGATTCCTTCAAACTGATATTCGCGGTTGTTCCAAATTAATGATACCACAGTGCGGAATTGGGCAGATCTGTCGAAATGATTTTTTAGGTTCAACAGCAATTTGTCGATATTGGCCTGAAAGTCTTTTTCATCGCCTGCATATCGGGCACTTTTTACGCCAGGTTCGCCGTTGAGTGCAAAAACTTCAAGTCCGGTATCTTCACTAAATACATTTTTCCCTGTTAACCGATGTATGGTGGCCGATTTTTCCGTTGCATTGGCTTCAAGGGTTGGGTGAGGCTCGGGAATATCTATATCAATGCCAGCTTCTTTAAGACTGATCACCTGCACAAGATCACCAATTACATGATTGATCTCATCAACTTTATGTTGATTATTAGTTGCAAAAATGAGTACGGGTTTATTCATCACAGGTTGAACATGTTTTTTAGGCTGAGCCAAAGTTTACTTTTTTCAAGCTTAGCTTCTTTGGTGTCGGCGGTCATCAATTCAAGAGCAGGCGCAAAAAGCATGGAGCAATTATCATACGCCTGTACTTGATAATTGGGGAGGTCAAAGGGTAACTGCAAATCAGCAGCAGCAATATCGAAAACCATCAGGTATTTTGGCTGAAGCCAGCTTTTAATTGCTGCCAAATTAAGAGGATTGTTCAAATGATTTACAATGGCAACATCCCCCAGGTTCAGTTTGCAAGCCGATAAAATGGCAGACAAAAACTGTAGGGAATGGTCATTTAGGTAAACAGCCGAGGCGTCTTTGACTAAAATCCCAATATTTTTGCGGTTATCACCTAAAAATTCCTGTTTTATTGGGGCAACGGGCTCCTTTTTTTTCGGTAAATTGCCTTCGCTTAAATCCGCGTCAATAACCACCAGATGTGATTTATACAGATCGGAAAGCACGAAATCCGGAAGTTGTGTTTTTGATGGATTCATTCCACTAAAAATATTAACAGTTGTTAGTTTTTAATTTTTTTGTTTCTTTGCGCCAAATATAGAACTATGACAGCAGCACTAGACATAAACGTTACGAAAGTTGAGACCAGTAAGTTACTCGATATGACGTTGGAAAATATTCCATTTGGGAAATATTTTACCGATCATATGCTTGAGGCTGATTATGAGAATGGTGAATGGAAGAATGTTGAAATAAAACCATATCAACCATTGTTAATGGAGCCATCTGTTGCTGCATTGCATTATGGTCAGGCTATATTTGAGGGGATCAAAGCTTATAAAGATGAGGATGGTAATGTTGCCATTTTCCGCCCTCAGGATAATTTTAAGAGATTCAATATATCTGCTGAACGTATGCAGATGCCAACTGTTCCTGAAGAAATTTTCATGGAAGGTATGCGTATGTTGATTGACATAGACAGGAACTGGGTTCCATCAATGAAGGATCATTCATTGTATATCCGTCCATTTATGTTTTCATCTGATCCTGTAATTGGTGTAAAACCTTCTGATACCTACAAGTTCATGATAATATTGAGTCCTACCGGCCCATATTACACCGCCCCGATGAAAATTTATGTGGAAGAAAAATACACACGTGCCGCACCGGGTGGAGTAGGCTTCTCTAAAAATGCTGGTAACTATGGGGCAAGTATGCTTGCTACTGCCCAGGCTAAAAAAGCAGGTTACGATCAGGTACTTTGGACCGATGCTTTTGAACACCGTTACTTGCAGGAAGTAGGAACTATGAATGTATTCTTCATCATCGGAAATACTGCTGTAACTCCTTCACTTGAAGAAGGAACGATATTGGCTGGTGTAACCAGGGATAGTGCGATGGAAGTACTTAAAGACATGGGCTTTGAAGTTATTGAGAAAAAGATCAGTATCGAAGACCTGATGGATGCACATCGTGCCGGATTATTGTATGAAGTATTCGGAACAGGTACCGCAGCAACTATTTCATTGATTAAAGAATTGCGATACAAGGATTATGTAATGCATTTTGATACGGATAAATGGAAAACTGCTCCTGAATTGAAAGCCAGATTAACCGATATCCGTGAAGGAAGAGCAGCAGATACCCATGGATGGATGTATCGTGTTTAAATAGATTTATATCAACTTTTATTAAGATAGGCTCACTTTTTAGTGGGCCTGTTTTATGTTCATAGTCCATGGTCCATAGTCGATAGTCCATGGTCTATGGACCATCTGCTCCTTATGCAAAATGCCAGACACGCTTCACGCTACCCTTGATACCCATTTATAGCTTAATAAATGTTTTAGCAATTACCAGTTTTCCAGAATGTACTTCAACCAG
Organism: uncultured Sediminibacterium sp.; assembly: GCA_964611995.1. GTDB lineage: Bacteria > Bacteroidota > Bacteroidia > Chitinophagales > Chitinophagaceae > Sediminibacterium. The sequence continues at coordinate 10,279 of CAZTCS010000089.1, forward strand.
GTAGGTTCCTTTTAACAAACTAGAAAGTGAAACCTGCTCTGTAAAATTTAGCTGATCTCCTAATGCCCGACTGAATAATACCTGTCCTTGTAAAGTTTTTATTAGAATGGTTGTAAGGCCTTTTTTTCGTCCCTGGAAAACCAGTGTAAGCATATTGTAGGAGGGAACAGGATATAGTTGCAATTGCAAAGGTTCTTCAATGGGTTCTGGTGGTATGGGTGACCTGATGACAAACCTGTTTCTGCCAAAGCTTGCTGTATCTGTCGTTATCTCAAAATGATAAGATTGGTTTTCAGTAATACTCATTTTTCTTCCTGTAAAATAATCATGTAATTCAAGTTGAATACCTGGTTTTAACCAAACCCTTGAAAATTTTAGGCTAAACTGTTTTGTTGAATTGGGTTGTATGCAAAGCGGTATATATGTTCTGTTAGTCATCCATCTCGCATCTATAGCAAGCGGAATACTATCTGCGCTAAGTGTATATAGGTTTGCCTCAGGGTTGGCCATTTTTTCTGCATCTAAGGCATCAAATCTTGTTCGGGCTTCATCAGTATCGAGTAACAACACTTGATCATAAACAACGCTATCATGCATTAGTAATACTTCCATTTGATAAGTGTTTTCAATTATACCTGCTAAAGAATCTGGAATCGGGGATACCATTTTCGATTGTTCAGGATAAGTTAGCCAAATGGGTTGATCAGGCAAGGATTTTATGATATATCCATCGAACTTCCTGATGCTGTTATTGGCGTTAAAAGCTTTTGCACGGTATGCGCCATTTTCTGCCATACTGGTATCCCATATCCAATAGTAGTTACCGATGCCATCAGATCGGATAATATTTTTTGAATGAATATCAGCCAGCACTGGGTTACCGGTAAAAATAAAATTGCTGTCTGGTAAACCTGGATACTCAACTATTACATCACCTGTTTCCGGATGACCTTTAAAAAGCATGGAAATAGGGGGGGCTTCATTTTTAGCGACACCAGGAATGGATAAAATAATGCCTTGTCCTTTCCTCCATTTTACTCTTTGTAGTCCTTGAATTGGTGGTGCTTTTTTCCATGAGAATATAGGGAGTTCGTTTGTTGATTTTTGTATGCCATCCAGTGTATAAAAATCCTCTATGGTGAAAGGAGTCGAGCTAAGAACAGCTTGTTCATTTTCTAATAAAACCCGGCTGATATCCTTATGATAAATAGGTAAATCTGCGTTGAAAGGATGGTATAAAAATTGTTCGCGATTTCTGCCATTAATTAAATGATGGTATAAAATATCGCCAGTAAGATTGGTGCCAGGTGCATTTGGATAATTGGAAGCATTATTGGATAAGATAAGTTTGTTATTGGTGTTTAATTGACCTTTTTGAATGGATAAATAATCTGTGACATTTATTGTATCAATGATTTCCAATGCTGTTCCATTCGCGATAAGTCTTGCTACGGATTTATTTAGGAAAGAGCCCGTTTTTAATGCTTGTTTTTCTTTTGAACTTGTTATAAGTGTTCCTGATCTCACGTCAATATTATTGTTTCCAGTGATACTGTTTCTCAAAACCAAGGTGCCATTTATTTGTAACGATGTATTCGGTGCTGCGAATATTGAACCTGCAAATGCACTGTCAGTAATTTTTACAGATCGATGAGTAGCTGTCTCGGATAAATAAACATCGGTTAACTGATCTGGTACCAAAGCACCACACCAATTGGTGCCATGGTGCCAACTGTCTGAACTGTTGCCCAACCATAATCCTTTGTTTTTTACCTGAATCAATACTTCTGCAGAACTGTCTACACATCCGCCAGAATATGCTATCCGTCTGTATCTCATGGTTTGCTGGAGATTCAATGGGAAATAGCTGGACTGGTTGGATTGACCATTTGCTGTAGTAAAAGATTTATTTAAACCAGTATCTGCTGATTCCCATTTAAATTCATAAATGCCATTTCCACCTTCGGTGTTACCTGTTAGCGGAATTGCGGAAAAACCAGCACAAATAACCTGATCTGAACCAATACGATTTACGGAGATTGGATCGTTAACCTGTAGGAGTATTTTTTTTCTGCTTGAATTTATACCATCAGAAACCTGGATAATACATTCATCATTTCTGGCGAAAAATGCGGTAGAGGAATAACTTATTGTTGGTAAGCTATTGGTCCATTTACTACTTGCAGGAAACCCCGAAATAATTCCGGTGGAAGGAGCTTTTACCAAACTCCATTCGATGGTTTCTCCCAATTCTATATTTGTTACCTGCAAGATGGAAGTAATGGAGGTAACTCCTTTTGAACATACCTGGACCATATCTGTGGTATCTATAAACAGCGGGACTATTCCATCAATAATAATATTGCTCATGCTACCTATATTTCTCAACACAGGGTATAAATTGTTTCCGCTACTGTCGGCAATGCCGGTACTATTGATTAGCATGGAAGAAATGGTGATCCCTTTTTTATCTGAAACACCTGGCGGAACAATCCAGTAAAATTTTAGCGGGTTTTGTGTTCCTTCAACATAGCTAGCTTTATAGAGGTTGGAAGCTGCATTGAGTTGGATGCCAAATCCATGGATATTAGGTGGGATAATGAGTGGCTTTGAGCAGAACACAGAAAAATTAATGGTATCTCCCATTCCATAACTTTTTGCAGCAGGTGTAATAACATTATTTACTACAGGAACAACTGCATCCACGCGAATTTGACTAAAAACACCAGCGTTGGGAATTTGATTGACCAATAGATTGCCCGCAAAGTCTAAGATAATGGCGTTGTTTAATGAGATGGTGTTACTGATCCTGATACCATCCATATCCAATTCATCAGGTTGAATGATGTAGCAAAATTCAAGTGATTTGGAAGTGGATCGGAAGAGGTATGGATTTTTTATCCGGGTACCAATAGTAACAGCCAATAGTGGACTACCAAATGAACTATCTATTTTTATTGCTTCGGTAAAAAGAAGTTGTAAGAATAAACTGTCGCCTGATTTGTAAATCGTTTTTTCAGGTAAAACAATTCTTTCTATCTGAGGTTTTGTTAAATCGATGGCATCCTTATCATAATTGATGCTGAATACTGAATCTATATTATCATTTCCGGCCTGATCTCGGATGCGAATTGTAGCCAATAAATTTTCTGAAGCGTTTATTTCATGACTTTCAACATTTGTTTTGATAACACAAAAAGAATTCCAACAACTATCGTTTAACCTGGTAAACAATTGGAGTGGGTATCCTGCTAAATTTCCGTTTATAAGTGTTAATGAATTATTTTCTGGAAGAAGGTTAATGTTTAGTTGAATGGTATCTCCGGCTTTGTAAGCTTTATTGTCGTAGGTTATTGATTTAATAAATGGTTTTGTTTTGTCTACAACCGTCGAACTGGCGGTAAATGGGGCATTAAAGACTGCAGGTTGATGCGTATTGTTTTTTAAAAACACAGGTTTAATTATAGTATCAGCATTTCCGGTTGCGATACCAATAAGCCAGGTGAGATTTTCATTTTTTACGCTAATAATTTTTGCATCTGAATTTGTATTACTTGATAATTGAAAATCAGCGGCACTGATATTGTGAAGAGAATCTTTGAAACTGATGCGATAATATATTGTATCAAGATTAGTGATTGCATTACCAATTCTTTCAAAGGAATGTACAATGGTGGGGCTTTGCCATAGAATGTTTTTACCATAGGCTATTCCGGCTTCGTTTTTACTATATGCCTGAAAATAAAGTGTTGTTCCGGTAGGTAGTTGAGAAATAGTATCATTTAAATTCACGAAGGAACCACTGTATGGGATACATATTTTTTCAGTAATGAGCGAGTCTCTTCCCCAGCAGAAACCAGATGCTGTAATTGGACTACCACCATCGGCAATGATGGAACCGTGCACAATACAATCCTGTTCATTTAATGGTGTGATTGAATCTGTAGTAACAACTGGTAAATCTACGGTTGTTGTAAAGGAGTCGATGTTGCTGATTACAGTTCCTGATTGGTTGATTGTTTTTAAAAGGAAATAATATTTCGTTTTTGGAAGCAAACCTGAAGTTGGGTTGGAAAATAAAACTGGTCCGGTACCTGCATTAATCAATGATTGAATTGAAATAGGTGTTGTAAAATGTATGGAAGTATCTAACAATAATTCCAGATTAGTAGCAGCTAATTGATCGTCGATTACTGCTTTTATAATTGCTGATCGGCTCGAAATTGAATCAACCTGGATTGCTCCGATAGTTGGAGGCCCGATTTCCTGCGTTGCTTTAAAACTAAAATCATCGATTGCCATTGCATCATCTGACCCAGTTTCATCGGTATCTGACCATTGAAATACTAAAAGCTGACCAGGTAGCCATCGTATGTCTGAAATAGTGTTTGTAATAAGGTTTTGATTAGCGGGTAGTTGTCCATTTAAAGTTGCAGAACCGGAACTGGTATGTATGGAGCTGAGGTTCAGGTTTGGGAGGAGCTTGATGCTATCCAGGTTGAGGTTTGAAGAATCACTTTGGATAAAACCACATTTCCATGAGTTGATATTACCTGAACCCCCTTTTCTCCATTGTGAAGCGAGGAACTGGATGGTTAAGCGATTCAATATTATTCCGCTTTCGTTTTTGAGTATGATGCCAAATCCATAAATACCCGTCCCGGAAGCCAATGTGCCCAGGGCTCTGTTAATGTTACCAGAAGAACCGAAACTATACACGCCACTTCCCGTGGATGAGCCGGTACTCGTTGAAAAATTTGTATTTGATTGGGAGCCTGCCATTTGTCTAATGAACCAGCCTTGTAAGCCAGTTAAAAGAAGTGGTGAATCGGCCAATGAAAAAGGACCTTTGCCTATGAGGCTGGTGCTTCCGGTTGCGGGAAGTGTATTAAATGATTGTTGAAGGGTTAAGGAGGTATCATTATAGCCTAAAGGGGTAGGCAATTGTTGGCCTTTTAAGAAGGAGGAAAAGAACAATAGGTACAATAGGTGAAATATTTGCTTTGGCATATCCTGAACTTTGCGGGATAAACCTAGGTCATGACAATAGGTTAAAGTAGAGGTGGAGATGAACAGCGTAATAATTCATCAGATTTAGGCGGTTATTACCTGTTTATTGCCATTGAGGGTATGGACTTGTAACAATGGAAATGGGATAAACTCGTACCAAAGCCTAATTTTTCTGGGTAGAAATGGCTTAATATTTTCCAATATTGAGTATTGGGTTAAATATCAACTTGAACTGTTAAACGGTTTCCAAAGCATTAAATGACGATTTGGTTAGTACAAATAAAACTAATACAAAGCATTACAGAGAAGTATTATTTATAATAAATATCTATCAAGCCCCCATCAAATACCATCATTTAAAGGGTGGGGTTTGATGGGGGTTATATCGGGATGGGATCGGGGTATGATCGGGGCTTATATTGAGAAACTTTACAGTTGGTGTCGTAATAGGGTTACGTTTATAGTTGAGGGTAATTTTAATGGAACTACTGGGTTTAAGCATTCATATTTGATTAATTTTTGAGCGATTTTTGCCCTATAAATGGCTTAAATGGGGATATTATCCACAGTCTCCCGTAAAAATTTCGAAAACTTTTTGAATTTTCAGATGCAGCCATTACCTTTGCCGTCCGAAATT
>CAZTCS010000090.1:0-15908 GCA_964611995.1 uncultured Sediminibacterium sp.
AAGATTTATCATGATAGATCTTGAAAATCATGATAATCTGTGTTCCATCATACGCGACACCAACATCTCGCGGTTAAATTTCCACGGACAGCAATTGCTTCAACCTAAAAAGGCAACCCAATACCAAATTGCAATGCTGCATTATTAATTTTTAACCCAGAGGGTCTTGTTTCAGACCATACAAAATTTTTAATACTCATCCAACCTCCGTTGGTAGGTCGTGCAGGATCTTTTACCCGGTAAGCAACATCGAACCTGATCAGGAAATAAGAAAAATCGAATCTTAGTCCGGTTCCTATACCGATTGCAAGATCTCTTCCCAGGTTACTGAATGAAAACCTTGAACTAGGATCCTTATCATTTCTTTTAATGTTCCAGATATTACCTATATCAGCAAATACGGCACTACCAATTTTAAAAGAACCTAGTGATGCCAGTTGGAAACGATATTCTACATTGGTTTCCAGTTGCATATCTCCAAACCTGTCGCGGTAGCTGCTATTAACGGTATCACTGAATACAGAACTGCCCAATCCTAATTGGCGTAGCCCCCATGCGCGCATGCTATAAGGTCCACCAACTATAAACTGTTTAAAGAAGGGTAGCGTTTGACCAATTGATGCATTGTTGCTATAATTATAGCCTATGCCAGCAAAAGCCCTGTAAGCAAGTTCAGCTTTTGGAAATTGTATCCTTTGTCTGTATTCTGCTTCCGTTTTAATGTACCGGTAAATATTATTTTTCAAACCAGGTAATAATCCAAATAGTCCTCCTGCTTCTTCAATACCAATTCGCAGGTAATGACTTTTATTCCTGTTTCTGGGGCTGGTAGTGGTTCTTATGAAAGATAAACTCTGGCTTACAATATTGCCCTCATTAAAAGAAGCCTGCAGGAAGGGATTGTTTTTTATTAAGGTATCTAATCCAGGTAATCTTTTAATGCCGTACAATTCTATGTTTAGGGGTTTATATAACCAAACCTCATCACCATTTTTCCTTGGCTTTCTCCATTCATAACCAATGCTCCCGGTAAGTGAGTTTACATTATAATAGTTTTTTCTATCGATAAAAGAACTGCTGATTGCAAATAAGGTTCTTTTATTTTCCAGGTTACGCAACGCTCTCCAATTGCGGAAGGGGGTTAATAAACGAGGCAATACATATGTATGACTACCACTCAATAAAAAAGTTTGTAACAGTGGGTTATTACCCTGACTAAGCAGGTTTAATTCAACCCCTGTTCGGATAACGCTTTGTTGTTGTACGGCCTGCTTCCACCTGTTCCGGTTGGTATAACTAAGGTTGGTAGAAATGCCCAGTGTATTACCCGTAATTACGTCTCCCGAGTTTCTGCTTCCTTCCAGTTCTGCGGCAATGGTTTGTTTTGCAGCAGGCACCAGTAGAATATGCATATCTAATGTGTCTTTGTCGCGAATGCGCAGAATAGCATCTGCCTGTTGCCAGGCACCGAGTTGTCCGAGGCGGTTAATGGTTTTATAATAATCTGCTTCATTATATTTACTCCCTCTGCTTAGAAAAGTATGTTCTCTTAGTGGACGGAATTTAAACAATCCCCGGTGGTATTTCATGATACCATTCCGGAACGTATCTACTTTATAATCTTTCCTTTGTATAACACTATCTGGAATATCAGCAATACCGGTTTCTGGATAATAATAAATATTACCAATGCTGAATTGCAATAATTTACTTGAATCTACAATAGTTCTATTCGTTAGGTTGATATCCCAGGTTGGATTTTCTTTTCGTTTACGGTCCGCCTCTGCAATCATTTCGGCTTGCTTAAATGGATCTAATGTGAGTGGAAGTAATTTGGTATCAAGCGTGTCAACTACAGCGAGAAGATCGTCTCTGTTAAAATTATAATATCCGTTCTGGCGAAATAAATTCGTAAGGCGATCCATTTCGTCGCTGATTACCTGTTTTGTATATGGATTACCCTTTTTTAATAGTTGTTCACTTTTATTGGCCAAAACAAGTGCCTGAAGGGTAGAATCTGAGAAATCGTAGGATACCGAATCGATGCGAATGTTTTTACCTGCCCTGATATTCATGATTACATTGGTCCGGATTTGATTTTTAACGGTATCAATTACTACTGAATCTTTGAGGTCGCTATAAAAATATCCCTGACTATTCAGGTATGCATTCATGAAATTGATAGAGCGGGGGAGGTTGCTGCTGTCGAAAACTGGCGGATTATAAAGGAAGTTTCTTAGACCTGCATATTTCTGAACAATCCTGACCTGTAAACTATCTTCCCAATAATTCTGTAATTCAGTTATTAAACGTTTTTTCTCATCTTTGGGAATAGTGTCAAGGATATTGATCTTGTTACTATAAACAAATGGTCTGTTAGCAGGAAAGTTTACCACTTTTAGATGCTTTTGCTCGGAACAAGCGCTCAAGAGCCCTGCCAACAACAGTAAACTGATGAACAATGCCAGATAACCTCTTTTTCCAATCAAACGCATAGTAGATGTTAAGCAAGAATGAGCTCAAATATATTCAATCTTTATGCCAGAAAAAACAAAGGATCAATGAAAGGTTGTTTTTGGCAGAAGGCACAAAACTCGTTGCGGAATTATTGGAAGCAGGATATCCGATCAAAAACATCTATGCACTTGAGTCCTGGGAAGCTCCTTCACCCGATTTGCCCATCACCCGCATAACACCTATAGAACTGGAAAAAATCAGTACCCTTCAAACCCCTAATCAGGTTGTGGTAGTGGCAGAACAACAGGAACCTGCAGGTGAACCTGAATGGAAAAATAAGCTAACCCTTGTTTTAGATGGAATTCAGGACCCGGGAAACCTGGGTACCATTATTCGTATTGCAGACTGGTTTGGCATTGACCAGATTATTGCCAGTAATGATACTGTTGAGCTATACAATCCCAAAGTAATACAGGCTACCATGGGTAGTTTTCTCAGGGTGAAAATCTGGTATCGTGAATTGGAAGGCATATTAACTACGAGCAAACTACCTGTTTTCGGGGCCTTATTAAGTGGAACTTCAATGTATGCAACAAAGCCGCCCAAAGAAGCTTTACTGGTTATTGGAAATGAATCGAAAGGCATCAGGGAAAATATACTGCCCTATATTAAACACGCTATAACAATTCCCCGCACAGGAAAAGCAGAATCGTTGAATGCCGCAGTAGCAACGGGCATCTTACTTGCGCAATTATGTGCTCCTGCTGGGAAATGATTACCTGAATTGAATGGCTTTTACCGGACTTAATTTTCTTACCATCAAAGAAGGGATTAGTAGCGCACAATAGCAAACGAAAGTTGTGCCAGCGATAACCGCAGCCACCTGCCACCATACAATTTCCATAGGGGCTTTAGTAACATAATAAGATGCTTCTTCTAGACGGATAAACCCGGTGAGTTGTTGTAACCAGCAAATGCCTAAGCCCAATAAAGTACCAATACCAATTCCCAGGAGGGTAATAAAAGAAGCATGAAAAAGAAAGATTTTCTGGATGGTCCAGTTACTTGCACCAAGGGCTTTCAGAATACCCACCATTCTTGTTCTTTCCAATATTAGGATCAATAAACAGGTGATGAGGTTAATGATTGCCACCGCCGACATCACAATAAAAATCACATCTCTGTTTACATCCTGAATATCGAGCCAGTCGAAAATGTTTGGGTATACTTCCCGTATCGTGCGGCTCATCCATTCAGTGGGTAAAGCCGCAGACAGGTTTTTGCTGATGCTGTCCATCTCAGTAAACTGGTTCACAAAAATTTCATAGCCACCAATCTGTTCCTGGTTCCAGTCATTGATTCTTCTGATCAACCTGATATCTCCCAGTATAAATAGTTTGTCGTATTCTTCAATCCCGGTTTTATAAATGCCCTTCACCAATAGTTTTCTGTAAGTTCTGCTGTCATCGAGTGAGGATACAAAATGAACCTTTACTGTATCATATACTTTTATACCCAACTGATTGGCCAGTGCTTTTGAAACAATGATTTCTTTGCTGTAGGAACTGTCGTTGAAATTGATCCATTTTCCCTGTTGCATGAAAGGTGTTAAAGTGCTGCTGTCGTAGAAATGGTCAATGCCTTTTAACAACACGCCTTCAATTTCATTGCTATTTTCTATTACGGCCGACTTGGTAGCAAAATGTTGCACACTTTTAATACCGGGTTGAAGACGAATGGTGCGCTCAATGGCGCTGTCCATGGTAATAGGTGTTTCTTCTGCAATAAGTGATTTGCCGGTTTCATACTTCTGTACCCGAAGATGTCCCCAGAAACTAAAAACTTTTCCGGCAACCGTATGTTGAAAGCCATTCACAAAGGCAAGGGTAATAATCATCGCCATTACACTAAGTGTCGTAGCAGCAATCGACAATCGAATGATGAAGCGGGAAAACGCATACTGGTGATTAAAAGCAATTCGCTTCGCGATGTCGGATGAAAGTCCCAAAGGCGGTGATTTTGGTAAAAATACGAACTGACAATGAATGAGCTGAATTTTAAGTATCCGTTCGGTATAGGGGTTAGATGTTAGGAGTTAGGTGTTAGCACTTAGCCATTAGCTATTAGGTTTTAGGGGTAAACACAAACATCTAGCTTCTAATCCCTAACCCCTAACACCTAATTCCTAACCCCTACTACAAAACAATCGGCAGTAATTTTCAATGCCTGATTCACATTGATTATATTATCTTGTTCTATCTTACATTTATTGGGATACTATGAAATATGCTTTGTTAATATGCTTTGTTTTCTGCACCGGAATACAGCTGCTTGGCCAGCGGAAACCGGATATTGTTTATATGGATGTAATTAAAAGCCCGAAACTCTTTCAACAAAACGACCAGCAGTCGATCCCGATGATCAGGTTAGGAAGCAGTGATCTCTTAGAACTTCATTTTGATGACCTCACCGGATACCCGAGAAACTTTTTTTATACCTATGAATTATGCAATGCCGACTGGACGCCCGCCATGTTAAATCCTTTCGATTATATAAAGGGGTTTGTTCAAAACAGGTTGTCGCAGTACAGGGTTTCATCACTTGCACTTACTAAATATGTACATTACCAGGCCTTATTACCAGATAGAAGTGCAGTGCCAACCAAAAGCGGTAATTATATACTCAAGGTTTTTTTAGATGGGGATACCAGTAAGCTTGCATTTACCAAACGGTTGATGGTTGTTGATAATCGGGTAGATATTGGCGCAAGAATTTCGCAACCATTCAATAGCAACCTACTCAGAACACACCAGAAAATACAGGCAACCGTAACGGCAAAAGAGTTGAATATTATGAGTCCGCAACAGCAAACCAAACTTATCATTATTCAGAATAACCGATGGGATGATGCTTCCACCATTATTCAACCCGCATTTATTCGTAACAATATGCTGGAATACAATAGTGAACAGGATGCAATTTTTCCTGCGGGAAAAGAATTTAGATGGGCCGATCTGCGGAGTTTTCGATTTGAGAGCGACAGGGTTGATAAAGTAGACAGAACCGTACAACCCAACCGTGTATTCATGAAACCAGATGCTATTCGTAACGATTTACGCTATGCATTTTTTAGCGATAGAAATGGGTGGGATGAAATTGGGTCAATCGAATCTATTAATCCATGGTGGCAGACAGACTATGCTTATGTAGCGTTTTCACTTGTACCCAATGGAGGAAAACCCATTACAGGTAAAGATGTTTTTATAACAGGCTCATTTACCGGTGCCACGGCAAGTGACAGTTCCTTAATGTATTTTGATGAAGAAAGGGGTATGTATCGGAAAACCTTATTCCTGAAACAGGGCTATTACAGTTATAATTATGTTACCAAGAACAAGGGCAAGCAAAAAGAAAAATCCGATCCTGGGTTGACAGAAGGAAATTATTGGGAAACCGAGAATGAATACCTGATTTTATTTTATTTCCGTCCGCTCAGCGGACGTCATGATGAATTGGTGGGTATAACCAGGCTCAATTCAAGAAACCTCAACAATGGATTCTGATACCCTCTGCGTAAACTCTTTTTCTCCTGTTCCCTGCGGTGAATGTGCGTACTTTTTCACCCTATAGAATAGGAGAAACGAGTGTTTGTGTTGAGGGGAATGATAAACTGAAAGTTCAGCAATCAAAAAATTAGGGAAAATAGGTCTCAACCCTTACTTTTGCACCGGCAGGTCTTACACGACCAGCTCCTGCTGAACCTCCCCAGGGCAGGAATGCAGCAAGGATAGGCGGTTGTAGCGGTGCGATGTGAGTAGCCTGCCATTTTTTTCTTCCCTATACCCTGAAGGTTTTGCCTGAAGGGTTAACTCAAATACACTATGAAATTTTTTATCGACACCGGTAACCTCGAACAAATTAAAGAAGCCAATGACCTGGGTATCCTGGATGGTGTAACTACCAATCCTTCCCTGATGGCAAAAGAAGGCGTAAAAGGCGAAGCAGCTATTGCGAATCACTACAAAACCATTTGTGAGCTTGTAGATGGCGATATCAGTGCTGAAGTATTATCAACCGATTTTGCCTCTATGGTAGAAGAAGGTAAAAAGCTTGCGGCTATTCACCCAAATATCGTGGTTAAAGTGCCGATGATTAAAGATGGTATTAAAGCCATTAAATGGTTTACCGATAATGGTATTCGTACCAACTGTACGCTGGTATTCTCTGCCGGACAAGCGATCCTTGCCGCTAAAGCAGGAGCGAGCTATGTATCTCCATTTATTGGTCGTATAGATGATAGTGGTTGGGATGGGATGGACCTGATTGGTCAGATTCGTCACATTTATGATATCCAAGGTTTCAAAACAGAAATCCTTGCTGCATCAATCCGCAATGCATTACACATCATCAAAGCTGCTGAATTAGGTGCTGATGTTTGTACCTGCCCGCTCGATTCTATTCTTGGATTGCTGAAACATCCTTTAACGGATATTGGTCTTGCCAAGTTCCTGGAAGATGCTAAAAAAATGTAATCCTACAAGGTTAAAATAGTAAGGCCGGATTTAAAAAATCCGGCCTTTTTTTTTACATAAAGTTTAGTGCCCGTTGGTATTTATTTATGTGGAGTTAGTTCAATACATTTTCTTTCCTTGTTGCTGAGTCTGGCAGCTTCTAATACTTGCATTACCCTGATACCATCTGCGGCCGAAACCGGGTTTTCTCCTTTTTGAAGAATTGCATCGTGTAATTTGGAAAAATAATGTCCATAATTGCCTGCAATAGTTGGTATTTTTTCTTTTATCTCTTTTCCATTTAACCTGGTATGCAACAATCCCATTTCAGCTTCAGGCTCAACTCCCCAATTAGGTTGGTCAGGAGTTGCACCTGTTAATAAAACCGTTTCCTGATTATCTGCTCTGGTTTTAATGAACGAACCATATAATCCATGCAGTATAAAAGAGGGCAGGGGCTCTTTAACCAATAAGCCCGATTTCAAGCGAACCCTTATGTTTGGGTAATAGAGTAATAGATCAATATAATCATCAACCTGTGAACCGGGTCTAAGTGTTCTGATATCTGCGAATACTGCTTCAGGTAATCCAAATAAACAAATGGACTGATCAATCAGGTGTGGGCCAAGATCGTATAAAATGCCAGCACCTGGAGCAGCAGTTTCTTTATGTAATTTCGGACTCAACTCATCTTTATACCGATCAAAATGAAATTCTGCTTCATGTATAGGACCCAATAAACCTTCAGACACTACTTTTTGTACAGTTTGAAAATCACTGTCCCAACGCCTGTTTTGAAAAACTGAAATAATTTTGTTTTGTTGTTTTGCCAGTTGATCCAATTCAATGGCTTCTGCAACAGTGGTCGTAAATGCTTTTTCTACCACTACATGTTTATTTGCTTGCAAGACTTTTCGTGCATAGTCGAAATGTGTTCCGGTAGGGGTGTTTACAATAACCAGATCAATGCTTTCATCATTCAATATTTCATCAAGTGATCGAGCAATTTTTACATAGGGGTAGATAGCAGTAGATTCAGATTTGGTTCTCTCCCAAATATAAACCAGCTCAAATCCTGGATTGAGATGTATGAAAGGGGCATGAAATACTTTACCCGATAAGCCAAAAGATAATATTGCAGTTCTGATTGGTTGCATGAGGTGTGGTTGGTTAAGTAAAGATAGACCATAGTCCATAGTCCATAGTCCATAGACCATAGACCATGGACCATGGACTATGGTCTCAAATTAATTAAGCGGTTTTTCCCTGGCTTTCATCTTGTCCATATAACTGATACCATCTGTGATCCATTTTTCTGCTGGCTTTCCAAGCAGGTAATGTTCGAACCATTCACGTTGACGCTTCTGGTAATCGATCTGGTTTTCTTTTTTAGCAAGTCCATGGTTTTCATCAGCATAAACCAGCATCACATGTGGCTTCTCCATTCTGCGCATGGTACCATACATTTCTATACCCTGGTGCCAATCAACCGCACCATCTTTATCTCCAAATGCTACCAATAAAGGAGCTTTTATTTTTGCTGCATTGAACATAGGGGAGTTGCGTATATGTTCCTGTGTACGCTCATACCATGGTCCATCAAATCTACCCTGACTTGTTTCAAAGATTTTCTGGTCAGGCGTTCCTGAGTTCCAGTAGATGGAGAGCGACATACTGATCAAATCTGTAAGTGGAGCGCCAGCACATGCTGCTTTAAAGAGATCTGTTTGTGTAATGATAAAAGAGGTTTGGTAAGCACCCCAGCTATGTCCCATGAGGCCTACCTTGCTTTTGTCAATCATACCTGTTTTTAAAACTTCCTCAACTGCTGGTACAACACAGTTAACTGCGCTCATACCAGGTTCATTGGCGTCGTAAACAATATCAGGTCTGAATACAAAATAACCATTGCTGGTATAGTTGGTTGTATTGTACGCGCTTCTTTCAGAAGGGGTAACATAACTATGAACAGTATTCGATAAAAGTTCATAGATGTAAACAATCATCGGATATTGTTTGCCTGGCTCATAATTGGCAGGGTAGAACAGGGCACCCTGCATTTTTTTGCCTTTTTTATTGGTAAAGCTTACCAATTCACTTTTGCCCCAATAAAAATCGTTTTGTTGTGGATTGGTGCCAGTGATTTTTTTCTGGTTACTGAAATCATCGGTGGTATATAATTCTGGAGACAGGTTATAGTCTTGTTTTACATAACTGAAACTATTTGCCTCACTAGCTTTTGTAATACGGCCTACTGATAAGTTTTCAAATATCAACGGTTGTACGGTATTGTTTTCCAGTTTGGCGTAACCAAATTTCTTTGTCTTATCACCATAGAGCGAAATAAAAATAGGCTTGCTATCATCCAGGTAAGGATATTCAAAATCAGTTCTGGTAATACGATGGGTTATTTCTTCTTTTTCTCCATTGGTAATCTTTCTTGCACCAGATCCATCGGGTTTTACGGCCCAAATATTGTATTCGTCGTACAGCAACACTTCTTTATCATCTTTCAACCATCCACCCATACCAAATGGTGGTTTGCTGGCAGTATGATCGTCTCTGGTATTCCAGAATGTAGCTTTTATATTTTGGGTGAGGTTTACGGTTTGTTGTGACGCTATATTATAGCTCCACCAATTTTTATCCCGGAAAAAATATAGAAACTTGCCACCGGGAGATGATTGTGGACCAGTATAAAACCCTGACAACATTTTCTCATACATTAACTTCTCTTCACCCGTTTTGGTATTTACCAGGTAAAAATCGGCATAGTCTTCTTTAAACGCTGGTTTATATTTTGTATTGGTAGCAGTAATTGCATAAGCCTGGTTGCCGCTAAGCAAGGCAATAGGTGTAGCTTCTTTGGCAAGTTGAACAAACTGGGTACCATTGAAGTTCCAGGCGCATAAATAGCTTGCATCTTTATCCTGACCAAAAGTTACTTTTTGTCTGGGTTGAATTTCCGGATCCTTCCAATGCCAGATATCTACCGCGGCGAGTTTATCATCTGTTTTGGCTACTGGTTTAGGAATTTGTTTAGAAGAGTCGCTTGTTTTTTTATCCTCTTTTTTTGGTTTAGCTGTCCAGGTTTTGATGCCGAAAAACAGCGCACTCATATCATCGCTTAACCTTGGAGCGGATCCATTATGTATACGCATGTCTTTAGGAAAAGATGATACCTGAATAGGGTCAAATGATTTAAGCGATGGGTTATTGTAAAGATTGATATACCCATGCACTGAGGCATTTTCTTCCTCAAAATCTTTGTTCTTAAAGGTTTTAAAGAAAGCAAAGCCTTCGCCTTCACGTTGCCAACTTAATTTAGAAAAACGTAAAGTATCGCTTGCGATGATTTTTAAACTGTAATTTTTAAGACTCAGCAATTCAACAGCATTACCAGCTGCATTGGTAGATTCAACTATATAAGAGAGGTAATCACTTTTTTTATTGAAGGCGTATTCTGTAACGTTACCAATCGTATGTGTAGTTCCGTCTGCAAGATTTTTGATGAGTAATACACTACCCTTGTCTTTATGTTCTTTTGGAGGAGCGAGATAAACCGCCAGAAATTTTCCGTCTTTAGAAAAACCGAAACGACTGATATTCTGGACTATTTCTTTTTTTCCGGTTGCAAGATTTAATAAACCCATTTTGTATTCTATTGGTTTACTTTGCTCGCGTAATTTCTCTGCTTCTTTATACGGTAAGCCAATACGATATGCCACCCACTGGTTATCACCAGAAAATTCAAATGAGGTAGCAAATGGAAGTTTATAGGTATTATCCGTTTTACGGTTTACAATGAAAAGCGTGTCATTGTCTTCCTGAATATTGATATTATAACCTACCCAGTTACCATCGGGTGAAAGGTCGGTTAAACCCAATTGTTGCCATTTTCCATAATCGGAAGAATTGAGTTGTTTTTTTTGCTGAGCATCAGCAGTTAAAAAGGCCAATGAACCCATTAGCAGCAGGCAGAGGAGATGTCTCATTTTGGTTGTTTTATCCCAACAAGATAGTGAAAATGGTTTATTTAGGTAAAGCGCAAGAGCGCGTGGGGCTGGAGAAGAAAAAAATGTTAAAACTGCAATCAAGTAAAGCAATAATCGCCTTCTTTTGTTATTGTCGCAAAATGCAAACCTTCGGGATTGCCAAAATATATACACATGAAGATTCTGTTAATTGAGGATGAGTCAGCCGTAATATCACTTATTGAAAGAGGGTTTAAGGAAAAGGGGCTAGATATAAGTGTGGCCATGGATGGCAATACTGGCTTACAAATGATTCGGAATCATTCATTTGATTTGGTGATCCTTGACCTGATGTTGCCCGGTATCAATGGGGTTCAGGTTTGTAAGGAAATCCGCACACTTGGAATTGACCTGCCCATCATAATGCTAACTGCTTTGGGTAGCACCGAGAATATCATAACTGGTCTTGATAGCGGTGCAGACGATTATATGGTTAAGCCATTTAAAATAAATGAATTAATCGCAAGGGTTAATGCACTGGGTAGGAGGTCCATAAGATTAACCAAGCCAGCGAATGCCAATCTGTTACAGATAGCCGATCTCAAATTAGACATGGATGCCAAAATTGCCATGCGCAATGAAGAAGTGATCGCACTTACATCCACGGAATATAAATTGCTGGAATTTTTTATGAAGAACCAATCGAGGGTTCTTTCCCGGATGGAAATCCTTGAAAATGTGTGGGATATTGATTTTAACCTGGGCACAAATGTGGTAGATGTTTACGTAAATTACCTCAGAAAGAAAATTGATAAAAGCAGGGAAACCAAATTATTTCATACCATGATTGGAATGGGGTATATGATGAAGGAGCAAGCCTGATGACGATACGTAATAAAATCACCACACTCTTTACCATACTCACAGGCGCGATTATTTTGATGCTGAGTATCTTTATTTACCATTTTTCCCGTCGTTCGATAGAGAAAGAATTTTTCCACCGGCTTGGTGTTCGTGGTAGTATTGCAGCACAAGCCCATTATGAAGCTGAAACTTTAAGTGCCACGGTATACAACGAAATAAGACAAAAGCACCTCCAGCATTTACCCGAAGAAAAAGAATATTTTTTTGATAAACTACCCAATAGCGATTCACTGAAACGCCTTGGTGTAACTGCGCCTCCTGGTTTTAACGAACAAATTTCAAAAAATGTATCGCTTGAGTTTATTGAAAACAATACCTACTACGTAGCAAGACCATACCTCCATGAGGGAAAACGTTATACCGTGTTCATGTCTGCCAGAAATGAAAGCGGTGAATTGGCCTTGCAGGATTTGAAACAGAACTTATTCCTGGGTATTTTATTTTCTGTATTGGTAGTATTTATTGTTGGTTTAATCTTCTCTGCAGAAATTGTTGGGCCTCTCACAAATATCATTAACCGGGTAAAGAAAATCAGTGTTTCGAATCTTGATCTGCGACTTCCGGAACAAAAAGTGCGGGGAGAGATTACGGATCTTACCCAGACTTTTAATGATATGCTCGACAGACTCGAGACCTCTTTTGAAACACAAAGGAATTTTGTAAACAAGCTATCTCACGAGTTGCGAACACCACTTACCGCAATCATTGGTGAGGCAGAACTGGCATTGGATAAAGAGCGTACATCCGAAGAATACAAAGGAGCATTATCCGTAATATCGAGGGAAGCAGATCAATTACATCATTTAACCACCAGTTTATTAGAGCTGGCGCAGGCAGGTAACAGTATCAATGAGGAATTCATGGGTAATATTCGGCTCGATGAATTGGTGATTGCAGTAAAAAAGCTGGTAGACTTCACTGATCCACATAATGAGGTTTATTTAAATTTTGAAAGACTTCCCGCTGATGAAGCCAATCTCACAGTATTTGGTAACCAGAATCTTTTGAAACTCGCCATTACGAATGTTGTTCAAAATGCCTGCAAATATTCAAATAATGGGAAAGTAACTATATCCCTCAGTGCTACTTCAGATAAACAATGTATACTGGTGGTGGAAGACCATGGAATTGGTATACCACAAAAGGAGATACGGTACATCTTCGATCCTTTTTTCCGCGCATCAAATACGAAGGATTATAAGGGGTATGGTGTTGGACTTCCACTTGCTCAGAAAATCATCCGCATTCACCGGGGTGAGATAAGGTTTACTTCGATGGAAGGAGCAGGAACAAAGGCAGAAATGCGTTTTCCTATTCATTCCTGACCAATTACAACACTACGTATTATAATATTTTCACTGCAAATTAGAGCGGGATTAGAAAATGCCTCAATTTCTAATCCCGCTCTTAACAAGTTCTAACAGACCCTTAATTGAATCCTTAGGCCATGCCAATGACTGCCAGGTAGTTTTGTGCTTTAATCAACTATTTCGGTTGATGATAAAACATGGCAGCATGAAAAGAATTATTATCCCAACAAGATGTACCATACATGCGGTGCACCTGTTTCAACTCGCAATCAAACTATATAGTAAAGAAGGGTTTCATTGTACTTTCTTGCAGGTAATACCGATTCCAGACAATGAAAGTGATTTAATGACCCTTGGTAGAACACCTGCTGGTTATGTGTTTGAGCCCAAAGATTTGTCGGCTATCAAAGACATGACAAAAGAACATCCAGCAATTGTAAAGGGATATACCATCGATCAGGTTTATGGTGACTCGCCCGCTGTATTCAAACAATTCATACAAGAGTATGGAGTTGATATGGTTTTTTATGCTCGTGAAGAATGGCAAGACCAAGCCAAAAAATCTGGCATGGATGTTTTCAGGATGTTATGCCGTGCGCGCTGTCCGATTATGTATGTGGCTAAATCTGAACTCTCAGAAATTTCAGCTGAATTCCTTCAACCAGAAACTAGGGATTATGCTTCGGCAAGAGAAATGACTGATGCTATTTCCAGAATTCATGCCTCCAAACAGCCGGGCATGGAAATTCCTGAAGCAATGGTTTACCAGTTTAATGCAGTAGAGAAAAAACTTTCTGGTTATGCAGATAAAATGCAATCGAACGATATCCCCACAATGAAAATGGGTGGATTATCAGGCTATTTCCTGCGAGAACAAAGACTTGAAAAAATTTTGATGCAATCCAATGCATCGCTGTTATTGTTGACAATTTGATCTTATATAAACTAAACCGAAAACAGTCGTTATGTTAATGAAGGGGAAGATACCAGTGAGGTATATACTGGGTAAAATAAAATATGAGATCCTGCTGATAACCCTATACACTTCTGCTATATGGTATCTCAGTAAGAAATACAATATCCATGAATTATCAATACCATTGGGAGTGCCAACCATATTAGGTACGGTACTATCATTGCTATTGGCATTCCGATCTAACCAGGCATACGATAGGTGGTGGGAAGCAAGGATTATTTGGGGAGCTATAGTGAACGATTCAAGAACCTTGACACGGCAAATGCTTTGTTTTGTACAGTCGGGTTATAATGACCCCGAGAAACAACACTTTATCAACCGTTTTGTAAACCGACAAATATTTTGGTGTTATAGCTTAGGAAAGGCGCTGCGTGGATTAGATGCTCTGGAAGGAGCTGGTAGACTGTTGTCAAAGAAGGAAATTGATTTTGTAAAAAAACATGATAGTGTTCCTTATGCATTACTCAACCTTCATGCAAAAGATTTAAAACTTGCATTGGAAGAAGGATGGATCAATGAATTTCAACAGGTAGAACTTGATGATACATTAAGCCGTTTATGTGATTCGATGGGTAAATGTGAAAGAATCAAGAATACGGTATTCCCTATGACCTATAGCCTATACATACATTTTGCGCTCTATTTCTTTATTGTGCTTCTACCATTTGGTGTAATTGAATTTGTCGGTGTAATTGAAATCCCATTGGTAACCATTCTTGCTTCATTCTTTTTACTTATTGAACGGATGGCGGTACACCTTCAGGATCCATTTGAAAACAGGCAAACCGATACACCAATGATGGCCATTGCAAGAAGTATTGAGCGAAACCTAAGACAAATGCTGAATGATGATGAAGTGCCGGAGAGTATGCGGCCGGAGCGGTATTTTTTGATGTAGAGAAGAGAGTCTGGGAGTCCGAGGTCCGAAAGTCCGATGGGTTTAGGGATAAGTAGTTTGGGAGTCGGGAAGAAATAGTTTTATACAATCAGCGTTTTATAGAATGAAGATCATCCAAACTCTTCCAGGCTTCCACGCTACTTATCTTCCTGACCTCGGACTCCCGGACTTTCGAACTTTCGGACTCTACTCAAAACAACTTCATCCCATAATGCCCAATCGTAGTAAAAAGTGCGCAGCGGGTAAAGACACCAATACAACACCACACTAGCAATTTATTGAGTGGAACATTAAAACCTACTCCAACACCGATACTTACAGGAGCGCCAACTGTCATGGTGCCAAAAAAGCCCAGACCGATAAGGCCATATTTTTCCCAGATCGTATAGATTAAACCTGTTTTTGGTTTCTCCGGCTTTGGCTTACGATACTTAGCCAGAAATTGTTTGATTTTATCGCCCAGGAAAGTGGCGATAAAAACGCCGGAAAGTCCACCAATCAAACTCGCTAGAAATATAACCCAGGCAGGTAAACCGAAGGCAAAGCCTGCTGGTATTGCTGCATAAATTTCAAAAGTAGCCAAACCTGCAACGGTTAAAATCTTTAATGTCATAAACAGTATACTAAATAAGGTATGTAATGGCGTGAAAATAGTGATAGAACTGCAATGTATAATCGGCTAAAAGATAATTGTTTGTGAAGGTTCTATTAGCTGTTATCCCCCCCTTTATAAACAGAAGTTGTTTTTTAGGTTAAAAAGCTTGCATTTGCACAAGTTGCTGTCTATTTTGTTTAGCAAATTAATTTAACCCTCTAAAGCTTGCTTATGAACAATTCAAAAATGTTGGTATCCGGTAT
>CAZTCS010000091.1:0-13781 GCA_964611995.1 uncultured Sediminibacterium sp.
ACTAAAAACTGCAGGCAATGGATAACCGGTACCCCTGGTAATACCGTTACACAAAGAGAAATGCAACAGCGTTCTTAAACTACTGCAAGGGAAAATTGTCCAACTACTAACCCATGCCATTCGTGATACTTAATCACAAGTAATGTGAATAATTGCGTGAGGGAGGTATTAGGTGTTAGGAGTTAGGTATGAGGCGTTAGAAATCTCTACCTAACTCCTAATACCTCACACCTAACCCCTCCTTCAACCCTTAATTCGCATAAACAGAGTTACTAATTATTGAAATGAAAGGATTTGTTATGTTGAACATGAGCGTTTTGAAAAAATTAATCCATCAACACCGGTTGCGCCTGGGAATTACCTATGCCTTATTTTCTTTGGAAATGACTGGCTCATTATTGCGCCCCTTTTTTCTGGGTATGGCAATCAATGATCTGATGCAGGGTTCGTATAGAGGGTTAATACTTTTATCGGTGGTGCATTTTGCCTGGTTGGTAATTGGCACATTACGACATAGGTTTGATACCAGAACCTATTCGAGCATTTATACTGCACTGGTTACAAAATTTCTTTCGAGAAAAATTAAACAGGCAGAAGTATCAAAACTTAGTGCGCATTCAACGCTTGCAAGAGAATTTGTTGATTTCCTTGAATTCGATCTCGTGTATATAATAGAAGCTGCCTACAATATTGTAGGATCAATGATTTTGTTATTCTTCTACCAGTCATCGGTTGTGTTTTTATGTCTGGGTATATTATTGCCTGTTATGACTATCAGCTATATCTATGGCAAAAAAATGAAGCGATTAACCCGTCTGAAAAATGATGAACTGGAGAAGCAGGTGAATATTATTTCGTCCGGTGATAACAAAGCCATTCACCAGCATTTTAATAACCTGCGCAAATGGCAGGTACGCATCAGCGATCAGGAAGCCTGGAATTTTGGTATTATGGAGATGATGGTTATGATCGTAATCGCGCTATCCTTACTGATTACTTATAAAGTTGCCGGAACAACGGTTTTAGCTGGTAATATAATCGGGATCTATAATTATATCCTCAAGTTTGTATCCGGTCTTGATACCATTCCTTATACCGTACAGCGAATGGCCGCTTTAAATGATATAACCCAAAGAATACAATTGCAAATGAGTGATAAGCCTGAAACAGAAAATGTGATTCAGACACTTATTCCATCCATTAAAGCAAAAGAAACAGCAGCATAAGCGTTCTGGTTTGCAGAAATCTTCCTAAATTATAGCCCCTAAAAGGAAGTATAAGCTTATGTCATCGAGAAGAAAATTTTTACACCAGTCTGGTCTATTAACCGGCGGTGCATTGCTGGCCTCCTCTTTAAGCCAGCATGGCTTTGCGCTTTTCAATAATGGTATTATGCCCAGCGATCAGGTACGCATTGGGGCAATCGGTATCAATGGAATGGGTTGGTCGAACCTAACGGCCGCATTGAAAGTTCCGGGTGTAACCGTTGCTGCCATTTGTGATGTGGATCAAAATGTAATTGATAAGCGACTGGCTGATCTTGCAAAAATGGGTATCGATACAAAAAAAGTACAGGTGTACCGTGATTACAGAAAGCTACTCGATCAAAAAGATATCGACGCCGTTATTATTGGCACACCAGACCACTGGCATGCTTTACAAATGATACATGCATGTGAAGCAGGTAAAGATGTTTACGTTGAAAAGCCAGTAGGTAATTCCATTGTAGAATGTAATGCAATGGTTGCCGCACAAAAACGTTATGGCCGGGTAGTACAGGCTGGTCAATGGCAAAGAAGTCAACAACATTTTACCGATGCCATCAACCTTGTTCACAGTGGTCAACTGGGTAATATAAGAACAGTGAAAGTGTGGTGTTACCTCGACTGGAAACAACCCCTCGACCGCAAACCAGATTCAGCGGTTCCTCCGGGAGTTGATTATAAACAATGGCTCGGCCCGGCACAAAACCGTCCTTTTAACCCCAACAGGTTTCATTTTACCTTTCGTTGGTTTTGGGATTATGCAGGTGGACTAATGACAGACTGGGGCGTGCATTTACTCGATTATGCATTGATGGGAATGAAGGCTGATACACCTAAGTCAATTGCTACGCTTGGTGGCAAATTTGCAAAACCAGATTCAGCCGATGAAACACCAGATACCCTTATGGCATTATATGAGTTTGGTAACTTTAACATTATCTGGGACCATGCATTGGGCATAGGTAATGGTAATTACAACCGCGACCATGGTATCGCTTTTATCGGCAATGCCGGTACTTTGGTACTCAACAGAAATGGTTGGGAAGTGATTGAAGAAAAGAAAAATGAACCCAAACTGGCAGTGCCCTTTCAAAAATCATCAGACAACGGACTTAACAAACATTGGGAAAATTTTATTGCCGTTGTCAGGTCGCGTAAAATAGAGCAGTTAAACTGTTCTATTCATGAAGCGGCTAAAATCGCACGCTTATCACAAATGGGCAATATTGCATACAGAACCAATAGGAAATTATTCTGGGATAATGGCAAAGGTCAATTCACAGACAATGCTATTAACCAACAGTACCTGGCAGCTAAATACCATAATGGTTATAAGTTGCCTGTTGTTTAAAACGAAAATCCTTCTGTGTCTCTCTGTGTTTTCAGTGGCAATAAAAAAATTAATTGCCACTGAAAACACAGAAAGGCACAGAAAAGCACAGAATAGAAAGACAATATTTAATTATAAACGAAGCACAGACCACATGAAAAAGCAAACCATCTTATTACCAATCGCCCTCATGGCTTTTGGTATTACACAAGCACAGAACAGAAACATTAATATGGACAGCCTGGTAAAGCTTTCCAGTAAAACAGAAGTATGGGAACCTGTTCCGGCTAAAGTAACGCCGGGCAAGACAGCCTCAGATGCTCCTTCAGATGCAATCGTAATATATAATGGAAAAGACCTGAACGCTTTTCAGAAAAAAGGTGGCGGTGCTCCCGGTTGGAAAATTGATAAAGACGGTTCACTCACTGTTGTAAAAACATCTGGTGATCTTCAAACCAAACAAAGCTTCGGTAGTTGCCAATTACATATTGAATGGAAATCGCCCGCTGTGGTTGCAGGTAGCAGCCAGTCAAGGGGTAATAGTGGTATTTTTTTCATGGGACAATACGAATTACAAGTACTTGACTCTTATGAGAACCCAACTTATGTAAACGGACAGGCAGGTAGTATATATAAGCAACATATCCCACTGGTGAATGCAAGCAGAAAGCCTGGTGAATGGCAAACGTATGATGTAGTATTTACCGCACCCCAGTTTTATGCTGATGGAACCATACAGACCCCAGCCAGAATTACCGTTCTTCACAACGGAGTATTGGTACAAAATAACGTAGAAATAAAAGGCGGCACAGTTTGGATCGGCACACCTGTTTATAAAAAACACAACGACAAAGAACCACTGGTACTACAAGACCACGGCAACGACGGAGGCAATCCGATGAGCTATAGGAATATTTGGGTAAGAGAACTGTAGGATGGCAGATGGCAGATGGCAGATGTCGGATCTCTGATCTCTGATCTCGGATTTGGGTTTGAATGATGAATATCCAGTATCGAATGTCGAAGTGTGTGGGTGTATATTACTTCATTATTCGATATTGGATATTCGACATTTATCTTTGTTGCAAGTCAAATAATAATTTGATCAATATCATACGGCTTCGGATGTTGAAGTTGTATTGAGAAAATTGGTTAGCTGAAGTTGAAGATGAAATATAGGATTGGGCATTAAAAATGTTCTGAACAGAAAACTCAATCGCCGATATTTTACGTGAAATTAGATAACGGAAGAGTATATCTGAAATCTGAAATGAATTAGGGGAAAGAAAGGCCTGATGATTATAGTAGCTACTATGCGTAAACTTACTACTTAACTTTTCTGATACATAAATATCTAAACTCAAACTCTGTCTGGTACTAATATTTGTCTGCGACGTTTCAATGCCAGCTAATTTTATATTCGTTTTGTTCCGATTGTAGAATAGCTCATATTTAAAAGATCCCCAAGAACCTGTTTTTTTACCAAGACCAACAAATAGATTATTTGATCGTTGTTTTACAGGGAAAAATGAACCATTTTGCAACTGCTGGAAATTACTAAAAGAATGATTCAGGGTGAAAGAAAAACTTGTTCTTATAGGAAATAGATATTTAGATAGATAAAAAGAGGCAGTATTAAATTTAATATCGTTTTGTGCCTCGACCAATTGCTTTTGGATAATGTTGTTATTCAGCAAATACGCGTAGGCAAATTTTGCTTTTTGTAATGAAGCATAATACCCAATTCTTATATTCAATAATTTGATGGTTCTTTTAAACTCTAAAGTAGTATTGACTGAATATGACTTTACCATCTGAGGTGGTATATTATTCGACTGGAAGCTTCGGTAATTATTCATGATAATTCCACCATATAATTCTCTGAAATCAGAAAACTTGACATCATTTGAGGCCTGAATAGTAATAGAATGCTCTTTTTGAAGTTTATGGTTCCACATAATTTCAGGAGTAATGAAATACTTGGATAAACCATCTTTTCTGGATAAGACAGGGTCGGATAAATGCATGGAAACAAATCGAACTGGGATTGTAAGCGATAGCCTGTTTCTTTTGTATTCATACCTATAACTTGCTTTAACATATACCTCAGTCTTTTTCCATGTAAAATGATTGGTAAAACTATCTGCTAATTGTTTTTGCAATTCATTTAAGTCGGTGATGAATAAATGAGATTGTAAATTGTTTTGCTGAAACTGAAAGCCAGCAGCATACTGTATGGACGTAGTAGTTTTTAAATGATTGAGCGTAATGTATTGATGTGTAAGAAATGATTTATTAGTTGTTTGCTGAGTTGTTTTTAAATATGCATTACCACTGTTTAGTAGGTTTTCGAATAGCCCTGGTATTACCACTAATTTTTCTGGTGTAGATGATAAATAATTATTTGAAAAAAGAGAAAGGATATAATTGTTTTTCAGCGGAACAATTGATTGGAAATAATTACTTACCGATGATAATCTATGAAATAATAGCTGATTTATATTATTAGCCGATGAAATAAGATCTGATTGCTGATCCTGTGTATGACTCCAAAAATTTAATGTGTTTCTTAAATAACGCTTTTGACTGTTAACATCAGTCGTAAATTCTGTTTGCAAAATTTTGTTGCGATTAGTTTGCATCGAACTTTCGTCATACACAATTGTGTCATTAGGCAGGTAATAATTGCTTTTAAAATTATAAGATTGATTTTCCCGTTCATTTACCCATGCGGCATTAATCCTAAGTCCAATATCACTTGCTAGTTTGAATAGCAGATTTGTATTTACAAGAGTACTATTATTGAGAATAGTCCTTTTTCGTTGAATATTAGGTATGTAACCAATGCTATTGAATAATAACTGGTTTTCCAACAAGGAATTATTGTTGGTCTGCAATGTCAGAGATCGGGTTTCTTCGCCTAAGCCAACACTTACATTATTGGCCTTTAGGGAATTAATTGCCTTAAACCTCGATTTGAATGCCATATTAGAGAAATCACCCTGGTATAAGGATGGTGTTCCTGTTGCAAGCGAAGCTGTATTGATAAAAGTGGTTTTGGCTTCTTCTTTTATAGTAATATTAATAGCCGGACTTTCTGACGGAATAACACCATTGAGCAGTTTAATGTGCTGGTTGTTTTCTATAACCTGAATTTTATCTACGACCGTAGCGGGTATATTGTTTGTGGCAATATTATAGTTACCATCGAGGAGATTATCTCCATCAATATAAAAATAATTGATGGGTTTATTGTTAAACCTGATCGCCCCATTCTCATCAATACTTATTCCGGGAATTCGTTTTAACACATCTCCAATCACTCTATCAGTTTTCTCTGCGAAACGATCGCTGGAAAAAACAAGTGTATCTCCTTTTTTAACTAATGGGGTATTGTTTTTTACGGTTACACCTGGCAAAATTGATTCGCCTGCCTCTAATAGTACGGTATAAAATTTTCCGGTTGAGTCTATTGGTATGAACTTGGTTAGATACCCCCAGGCTACAACTTTAAGCATCTTTCTTTTCAAAGCTTCATTATCGGTATAGGAAATGCTAAAACCGCCATCAATTCCAGTTGAAGTAAATGCAAAACCCAATTTGCTTGTAGAATCGATGATACTCACAGAAGCAGCTTCTATTTTTTTCCCTTGCATGTTTTGTACAACCCCTCGTAATACTTGTTGCGCGTTGATACTAGACACTAGTAGAAACTGGAACAAGCAGAAGAGCGATAATATTGAAGTGCTAACTATTTTCATTAGTACCAATAGGGTCTACGAAGTGCTTTGCTTGTAAGGTCGATGGGGTTGTTGTATTTATTTGAAGCTTTGTTTTTAGAAACAGTATTATTATTATTCATAGAACCACTGGCAGTAATACTACCACCTGAAGAAAATGCTATACTTTCATAATAAGCCTGTCGAACTTTCTCAAAATTAACTTCATCTGTACTAATTGTTTCCTGAGGAATTGCAATAGTGATATTACCTGCTACATTAGTTATCTCTTTAAATAGAAACTCAACTTCCCGGCGCTGATCGTATGCTTCTAAAATTAATCCAGGTAAACCAGTTAGCATCCATGGACCGTAACCAAAAGGGATATCGTTACAAAACCAGGCAGTCCAATTTCTCCCTCTGAATGAAGCCGTAGCTTTTTGACAGTTAAAATTTCCTATTTGCTTTATTTCAGGCTCAATTTTCCAGTTAATGGAAATGTTTTTATCAGACATCGAATACAACTGAGCTGGCGCCCCAAATGAACGGATACGTTGTATTTCTTTTTTTTGTGGTAAGTGATAATATTTATCCATTGAACCAAAAGCAGAGAGGCTGGTACGAGTAATTCCATCTGGCGATACTTCAGTTTTTTGTTTCGCATCTTTTTGCTCTGAAATCATCCTGTCAAGACTTTGGTATACTGATAAATTTTTACCGTAACTCAGTACAGCGGTTTCTTTGAAGCGACTATCACTGTTTAAACTACTATCATATTTATGTGAAAACAAATAATATATACGACCAATGCATATTTCTGGTGTTGCTGATTGACAAAAAGAGGTAGCATGAAATAAAGAAAAAATTAATAGTAAAACCCAGTTGATTTTCATATTGTTATATTTAAAACCCAACCCAACAATGTTAATTAAAAATATTGATTAATTATTCGGTGTTTGAGGTCCGGCAGGATCAAAACAACCGGTTGAAAGTCTTGGCCAGTTCGCAGCATATTGGTCAGCATACGCATTCATAGTTTCTGTCGAACATGTGCCAGTACATGTTACAGTAACGGTTAGAATTTGACCACAGCCATCTGAATATTGCTCTACATATGTGCCGTCAAAAATCTTGACTGGCTTTTGATTTAAATAACTTTTTATTACCACAGCCGATGTTTTCTGTGTGGTTGATTTCGGAATTACAAAACTTGATAGCATAGTAACTACAAATAATGCAAATAGTGTTTTTTTCATAAATAAATTTTTGATTTAAATGGATATAATGGTTGGGTTGGGCATAATAATCTCGTTAATCTGCATTAGACTAACTATCCGATGGTTTAGTATTTATAGACCATCAGAAGAACTCGTTAAATATGCTCTTGTTTAAAGGGGGGAGACTTAAGCATGCTGCGGGGGATACAGCAGTTCAAATATATAAATATAATTAAATTCAAAAAAATAATAATAATAATAATTATTCTTTATGAAAAATATTTCTGATTACTATCCATACCAAACAATGTTCAAATCAGGTAAAAATACCTATTGATATTCCCGGTAATCTGAGCTTATCTTGCAGACCGATCATTATACGTATTCATGAAGCAAATAGCAGAACCAGCAGCGATCCTAGAAACCGTATTTGGGTACAATGATTTCAGGCATAATCAGCAGGAAATTATTGAACATGTTTTGAGTGCGCGTGATGCGGTTGTGTTGATGCCGACTGGTGGAGGTAAAAGTCTTTGCTATCAGGTTCCGGCCTTATGTATTGAGGGCGTAACCATTGTGGTTAGTCCATTAATTGCTTTGATGAAAGATCAGGTAGATGCATTAACACTGAATGGTATACCTGCCGCTTTTTTAAACAGTACACAACATCCTTCTGAAAGAGCTTATATATTACAACAACTTCGGAGGAATGAATTAAAGCTCTTGTATATAGCTCCGGAACGACTGGTGGGGGCTGAAATCAATTTCCTTCAATTTTTAAAAACAGAGGCCCAACCTGCACTTTTTGCTATTGATGAAGCGCATTGCATCAGTCAGTGGGGACACGATTTCAGACCGGAATACCGGGTACTGAGTGAATTGAAAACACAATTCCCCGATATACCTGTAATAGCACTTACGGCTACGGCGGACTCCTTAACCAAAAACGATATCATCGATCAATTACACCTGAAAACATACAGGGTATTTGAAAATAGTTTTAATCGTCCCAATATCACTTATTACGTAAAGCCAAAGCGCAATTATTATGATGAACTGGTAGATTATATATCGGCACATAAAAATGATAGCGGTATCATCTATTGTTTAAGCAGGAATGCAACCGAGAAATTAGCGGAAGACCTTAAAGAAGATGGCTTTAATGCAGCAGCCTATCATGCCGGATTAGACAAAGCAACCAGAGATGAGCGGCAGGATCTTTTTCTGAAAGATGATATACAAATTATTGTTGCAACCATTGCTTTTGGTATGGGTATCAATAAAAGCAATGTTCGTTTTGTAATACATGCCGATCTCCCTAAAAATATAGAAGGCTATTACCAGGAAACAGGAAGAGCAGGGCGCGACGGCCTACCCAGTGAAGCCATCTTATTTTATGGCGCAGGGGATGTGATGAAACTCAAACATTTTGCCCAGGTAGAGAATAACCCGGAACAAACCAGGATATTACTGGAGAAGCTTGACAAAATGGTCGCATTCTGCGAAACCAGACAGTGCAGAAGAAAATACCTGCTGAACTATTTTGGCGAAAAAGCGGCTGAGTATTGTGGTGCATGTGATACCTGTTTGCATAAACCTGAATTATCTGATCAAACTATTGTAGCACAAAAAATAATGAGTGCCGTGGCCAGGATTAATGAAAAATTCGGACTCGGTTACGTGGTTGATCTGTTAAGGGGAAGTGCGAGTGAAAAAATTAAACCAGAACATAAACAGTTGTCTGTTTATGGCATCGGAAAAGATAAACCAAAAGAAGAGTGGATACATTATACCAGGGAATTGCTGGCAAGTGGCTATCTGGAAATGAGTGATGGACAATACCCACTGCTTAAACTAACCGAGAAAAGTAAAGCGGTATTATTTAAGGGAGAAAAAGTTTACCTGCATGCTCCGATTCAAATTGTAACGGTGAAAGAACCAGTTATTTACCAGCAGCATGCTTACGAAAAAGAACTTTTCGAAAACCTGAAAAAGTTGCGCAACAAAATGGCACATGAAGAAAATGTGCCAGCATACCTCATATTCAGTGATAGCAGTTTAATAGACCTGGCAACCTATTTACCATTGGTTGAAAACGACCTAAGTAAGATATCAGGTTTCGGTGTTTATAAGATTGAAAAGTACGGCCAACCCTTTTTAGAAATGGTACAGGATTATTGTAATGAACATGGTCTTGATACCCGCATTGAACTCAAACAACCGAAAAGAGAAAGAAAAACCAGTGCTACACGGGAAAGGGAAACAGATACAAAAAAAGCTAGTCTCGATTTATTTAAACAGGGCATGAGTATTGAATCTATTGCCGAATACCGTAAGTTATCACCAAACACCATCGAAACGCATTTGGCATATTATGTCTCTAAATCAGAACTTGAACTAAGCTCTTTGGTACCGGCAGATAAAATCGAATTAATAGATGCTGCCATCAAACGCTATGGTAAAAGTAGTTTGAAACAACTGAAAGAAAACCTCCCGGAAGAAATCAGCTATGGTGAAATTAGAATGGTCGTGGCAAGGGAAAGTACTGTTACTGAGTGATGATTGATGGCAGAGTACTTTGGCTGCAAGCTTTGATTGGTGTTCATTTTAAATTTACTGCTATTACTGAAATATATATTTGGGCTTGCGGATTTGATAGGTAACATCAGCGTGTTAAAAAAATACTTGATTGCATAGATGCACTATCCGCGATTAATGGAACGCAGATTATCATGATTTTCAAGATTAATCATGATAGATCTTGAAAATCATGATAATCCGTGTTCTATCCTACGCTTAACTTCTGGTTGTATTCACTAAAAAAAGCCGACTAATAAACATTAATAACAGTACAATGCTGCCAAAACGAATATCCATACTCATTGCCGACGATCACCTGATTTACCGGGAAGGATTAAAATTATTATTGGCAAGAGATCCACAGTTTTATTTAAAGGGAGAAGTAACGAATGGAAAAGAGTTATTACTGAAAGTGAGACAACTGGCACCCGATATCATCATCACCGATATCAAAATGCCATTTATGAATGGAATAGAGGCAGTAAAAAAATTGAGCAGGGCCTTTCCTGGAATCAGGATAATTGCGCTTAGTTCATTTAGTGATGATTACCTGATTGTAGATATGTTGGAAGCGGGCGCAAAAGGGTTTCTTTTAAAAGGGGTGGGTTTTGAAGAATTAAGCATTGCCATTAGAACCGTTTATAAACGCAAACCTTATTTTTCTCCGGAGATAACAGAAAAAATCATCCGTATTGTATCCGGTAAATTCAATGGACAAAAATTTCATTACCATATTTCGCTGACGGAAACAGAAAAGCAGATCATTAAACTGATCTGTAAGGAATTAACGAGCAAAGAAATAGCCGACAGGTTAGCTGTAGGGAAAAGAACCATTGAAAGTTACCGGGTTCGGATAATGGATAAGCTGGGAGCAAAAAGCGTGGCCACAATCATTACTTATGCCCTCCGAACGGGTATAATACGACCCGGATACTGATATTGACCAATAAATTGGTGTTATTCATGGGTAAAAAGGAGGGAAAACAGTGATTTGACTAATTTTTAACCACTTCAATGCAGCCAATTCTGTTATTTTTGCGCCCTATTGCCATATATTGGCGCAACGAAACGAGAACATGAAATAAGCCGCGACAAAATTCAATAAGAAAGGAAATGTACATTGGCGAATTCCATGTGGCTATAATCAACGAAACGAACGCATGAAAAAGACATTATTACTGCTTTTGGCCTTTACAGGAACCCTGCTGGCTACCGCACAGAACAAAGAAACCAAGAAAAAGACAGATTGGAGCAAGATTGATCTGACTGACCGCCCTGCAGACCACCTTATGATACAATATGGAGGCGATAGCTGGACCAACCGTCCGGATAGTGTACGCACAGGAAACGGCTTTAGCAGGCACTTCAATATCTACTTTATGGTTGACAAGCCATTCAAGAGCAATAAAAAAATGAGTATTGCTTTTGGTGCAGGTTTGGGTGCAAGCAATATGTTTTTCAATAACACGAAAGTGGATATTAAATCACCAACCACCCGTTTACCATTCACTAATGTAGACAGCACCAATCACTTTGATAAGTTTAAACTAACCAGTATTTACCTGGAAATTCCATTGGAACTGCGTTATTATTCTAATCCGGAGAATCCTGCTAAGTCTTGGAAAGCTGCATTAGGACTTAAAATAGGCACCTTATTAAAATCTTATACCAAAGGGAAGAATTACGTAAACAAAAGTGGCCAGAGTCTTTACGGTACTTCTTATGTAGAGAAAGAAAGCAGCAAAAGATTTATTAATGGAACGATGCTGGCAGCAACTGCAAGAATTGGTTACGGTATTTTTTCAATCGATGCAGGTTACCAGTTGAATGGTGTGTTGAAAGACGGAACAGGTCCATCAATGAGGAAATTTTCTATAGGCGTTACCTTTAGTGGACTGTAGAACAGAAGAACAGAAGAACAGAGGAACAGAGGAACAGACGAACAGAAGAACGAGCAGCAGGATATTCAATTTCGAAGTTGAATATTCTGCTGTTCTTCATTTAATAATCTCTGCGCCGGATTTTAATCCGGCGCAGAGATTATGGTTACATTTGTAAAAATAAAAGAGGAGTAGATTTTGATTGAGAAGCAACATAAAATAAAAGACGAAGAGAAAGCGGTGCTGGTGGGGGTTATTCAAAAAGAACAGACCCAGGAGCAGGTATATGAATACCTTGATGAGCTTGCTTTTCTGGCAGAAACGGCTGGGGCGGAAACGGTGAGAAAGTTTACGCAAAAACTGCCGCACCCCGATAGCCGCACATTTGTGGGGAAGGGAAAACTGGAAGAGATCAAAGCTTATGTTTCAGGTAAAAAGATAGACCTGGTAATATTTGATGATGAACTTACCGGTTCGCAGATCACGAATATTGAAAAGGAACTGGGTGTAAAAACCATTGATAGAAGTGACCTTATCCTCGACATATTTGCACGCAGGGCGAGAACGGCACAGGCCAAGGTACAGGTAGAGCTTGCGCAGTATCAATACCTGTTACCAAGGTTAAAAGGTATGTGGAAACACCTTGAAAGACAAGGTGGTGGTATTGGTACAAGAGGTCCGGGGGAAACAGAGATTGAAACGGACCGTCGTATTGTAAAAGATAAAATCTCCTTACTAAGAAAGCGATTAGGTGAAATTGATAAGCAATCGTTCACGCAACGCAAAGAAAGGGGTGAACTGATCAGGGTATCGCTGGTGGGTTATACAAATGTTGGCAAAAGCACGCTAATGAATTTGCTGAGTAAGAGTGAGGTGTTTGCGGAGAATAAATTGTTTGCCACACTCGATACTACAACTAGAAAGCTGGTATTTGAGAATACACCTTTTTTATTGAGTGATACCGTAGGGTTTATTAGAAAACTACCCCACCACCTCGTAGAAAGTTTTAAGAGTACATTGGATGAAGTGCGTGAAGCGGATATTCTATTGCATGTGGTAGACATATCGCATCCCCAATATGAAGACCAGATTGGGGTTGTAAATAAGACATTGCAGGAGTTGAAAGCATTTGAAAAACCCATTCTAACCATCTTCAATAAAATGGATCTCTATGAGGAGAAGACATTTGATGAGTGGTTGGAAGATGAAGTGAAGCAGGAAATATTACTAGAGCTCCGTGAAAAATGGGAAAGGGCAACAGAGCATAACTGTGTTTTTATCTCAGCATTGGAGCGTAAAAATATTGATGCATTACGAGAGTTGATCCTGAACAAAGTCAGAGACATGTACCAGATACGTTACCCATACAAAACAGTACATTTTTAATCTCTCCTTCTTCAATAATTATAAAGGCTTAGCCAATAAATTACCGGTTCCGAGAGGAAGGCATGATGATGTGAGCGAATGATAGCACACAGATTTTCATGATTTTCAAGATCAATCATGATAAATCATCATAATCATGAAAATCTGCGTTCCATCCTCCTCTGTTCGTCTATGTGGTGAAGCGATAATTTTATAGTTCTTTCAGCCAGTGGATACTGTAAGTGCGGTTGGTGGCAGAGGTGCCGCGCATATTGAAGCCGAGGCTCCACCTGGTTTGCCAGGTTTTACCCATCCTGATACCGGCTCTTAACACCGGGTCGAAGCCAGAGAAGGCGATTTTTCCGATGGTAGTATAAATTTTAGTGTAGCTATATTGGTATCCACCACCTATATAAAACCCAAGT
>CAZTCS010000091.1:13791-15884 GCA_964611995.1 uncultured Sediminibacterium sp.
TCTTTTAGAATCTTCAGAAGCTGAAGTAAGACCAATATTAAGATCCGCAACCAAGGGAAGTTCAAAAGCAAGGTGGCCACCTTTTTTTCCCTGGATGGTATCTCTTTTGGTACCATCAAAATCAATGGAGCGATAACGATTGGTAAAACTAACTCCCAGCATCATGGGTGAACCAACACTTATGGATCCGCCATTCCAGCTAATTAAATCTTTCCGAATAGCGTACACAATGCCTATTTGTTTAACCCTAACGGTATAATCAATGTCTTTAAAGGAACTATCTGTACTTGTTCTGGCAAGGCCATTGATATCAGCTACACTGCCTAATAAGCCAAATCCCTGATCAACGCCGCGTTTTTGAGAGAAAGCCTGAATCTGAAAGAATACACAAATGATTAATAAACTAAGTATAGCTTTATACATCTATAGGATATTTGGTAAAGGCGCGAAATTAATTATATTAGAATAAGAAAACATGTTAAAATGTTTGAATGGGATAAAAAATGGTATAAGATCGGTGAGTCGGAAGCTGAATTTCAATGGCAGGCCAATCAGATGTGTGTAATTGAGGTATCTGGCAAGAAAATTACCCTTGCAAAACACCAGGAAGGTTTATTTGCCTTTGCGTATAAATGTCCGCATGCAAGTGGGGTAATGGCGGATGGTTTTTTAGATGGGCTGGGCCAGGTGGTATGTCCTTTGCACCGATATCGTTTTAGCCTTAAAAATGGCCGGAATACCAGTGGTGAGGGCTATTATTTAAAAACTTATCCATTAGAAGAGCGTGCTGATGGCATTTATGTATCATTTTGAGTATTTTTTTACTTTAAGATTTTGCCGGAATGCATTTTTCCCTATTTTTGCCACCCCGAAAGGGAAACGGTATTCTTAAAGCCTTGCTTTTAGAACACCATTAGACTCCCAAATAGCTCAGTTGGTTAGAGCATCTGACTGTTAATCAGAGGGTCGCTGGTTCAAGTCCAGCTTTGGGAGCAGAAGCCTTCACATTGATGTGGAGGCTTTTTTATTCCCGTCATTCCGACGCAGGAGGAACCTCTCCACCCCCAGGCAATTAAAATAAAATTTTAAAACTCCCACCTAAGACTGAAGTCGCTAGTTCAATTCCACCCCTGAAAGAAATATTAAGTTAAAAAGATTACACTTGTAAAGCATTTTTACCTGGTGATATTTGACCGCGAGCTATAAGTGTCGCGTTTGATGGAACACAGATTTTCATGATCTTCAAGATATATCATGATAAATCTTGAAGATCATGAAAATCTGTGTTCAATCCTACCAGGCATAATAGCTAGAGGCTACTCGGAATGACTCCTTTGAAGAAGCCCGCAGCCAAATTGCCTCGGACAGCAATACTTCTAAAGCGCAACCCTTTTAATATTATGAATAAAGTTTCCAAAATATTTAATGCTAAGTTGAACCTATTTTCTACTTCCCTTTTAATACTAATTTCTTTAAACTTGCTGGGACAGTCAGTTCAAAATCGAAACTGGGAGTATACTAAAGTTGTTTATACCTCTTCAACCAAAGAATCAACAATCATTACCAATAGTTTACCCAGGGGAGGAGGCATCGTTAAACATAAAGGGAAAGAATACAATTATTTTATTTTTTGGGCGAGCATACTTAATAATTCTTCCTCGACTCTAGCAGTAGAAATTAAATTTCCTTCACCCAACTACTTCAATTCAAACAAAGCTCATTTTATTGCTGCATTAACTAAAGCTGAAATGAAAGCTGAAAAAGTGAAGGAGTTCGATTATGGACTTACTGATATACCAGCTTTATTGAATAACGCATCAAACCAGTTAAAGTATCTTAATACCAGAATTTTACCTCAAAAGGAATATCTATTTTATATCCCGGTTTTCATGCATAATACAAAATGGCCGGTTCGGGCAGCGTTTATATTAAAGGATAAAAAACTTTTCTACAAAATTACAGCAGGTACAGATACTGCATTGGTTCCTTGTGGAAGTCTTGTTTTTGTAAAATAGGGTTCTTATTGAAAATGAATGAATCACCCCAACGTCATTCCGACGCAGGAGGAACCTCCAAACATCAGGTAATTAAGG
>CAZTCS010000092.1:0-15839 GCA_964611995.1 uncultured Sediminibacterium sp.
TGATTGTCTCTGTCAAATCTGTTTCTGTTTTAGGTTCACGGAATCATGGAATACTTAACCAAACCATCCTTCTCAAATTTAATTTGTTATGTATGAGAATTCCTAATACATATTATGCACAGGTGTGGATAGGTTGCTCCACCAAATTTCCGGATTTGCCTTACGGGGGAATGTGAAGGTTTCGTGAAGTTTTGTGGTCGTGAATGGTGAATGGTGAATGGTGAGTAGTGAGTAGTTAATACTGCTTAACTCACTATTCACTACTCACCACTCACCATTAATCATTCACCATTCACAATTGACAATTCACGACTACCGACTCACAGCGCTTTCAACGCTGCTATGGTGGCTATTGGGTCTTGTGAGCGGAAAACGGTGTTGCCGGCTACCAGTACGTCTGCACCGGCATCTAGTATGCTTTTTGCATTATCAAGGGTAACACCTCCGTCAATTTCAATATGTGTATGCAAGTTTTTTTCCTTGATCATTTTCCTGAGGGTGCGTATTTTTTCCAGTGTTTGAGGAATAAACTGCTGTCCTCCAAAACCCGGATTAACACTCATCAGACAAACAAGATCAATATCATGTAATACATCTGCCAGTAAGTGAACAGGTGTATGTGGATTTAATGCAACACCGGTGCGCATGCCCAGTGAACGTATCTGTTGAAGGTTACGGTGTAAATGAATACAGGCTTCATAGTGAACAGTGAGAATATCTGCCCCCGCTTTTTTAAAAGCTTCCGCATATTTCTCCGGTTCAACAATCATAAGATGTACATCGCAGATTTTGGTGGTTGCTTTACGGATATGTTCAATTACGGGTAATCCGAAACTAATATTTGGAACAAAAGATCCATCCATTACATCCAGGTGAAACCAGTCGGCCTTGCTTTCATTCAGCATGGCGCAGTCTTTATTCAGGTTTAAAAAATCGGCACTAAGTAAGGATGGGGCAATGATGGGCATAATCAAATTATTAAAGTCGCAAAACTCCTATTTTTTACCGGCTTACACGAATTTTTTATTCAACAATCAGGCTTTTTATGCGCCGAGTCTTTTTAAAGCTTCACCAGCTTCTTTGATTGATGGGTCCAGCACAAGTGTTTTCTGATATTCTGTAATGGCTTTTTCTTTTTCACCCTTTAATTCATAACATTTAGCCAGCCAGTAACTGGCATCTGCGTATGTTGGACGCACTTCGAGTGCTTTCTCAAAAATACTGATGGCTTTGTCGGGTTGTTTGGTGTCATAAAGCAGAAAGCCTTTTTCCATATAGGCTTCCATATATTGGTAATTATTGCCAATGCATCTGTCGAATGATGCAAATGCTTTTACCATGTCGCCGGTTCTCGCATAATAAACACCTTTTATGAAACTTACATGGGCAAGGTATTCTCTACCCATTCTTAAACTTTCAACCTGATCGCAAAGTAAAATGGCTGCTGGTTTTTTCTGTTCCGCCAACAAATTAGCCATGCTTAATAAAGCATCAGGGGCTGGATATATGTTGGCTGCTTTTTGGTAACAAAATAATGCCATGGTGGTGTCTTTCGCCTTCTCACTTAACTGCGCCTTGTGATACCAAATGCCAAAATTTGCACTATCTCTTTTAATCAATGAATCCATCTGTGCAAGTGCAAGGGGTAATGCGCCTGCACTATCAAGCGCATTCACTAAGAGAACCCTTAATGAAATGCTATCAGGATAAAGTTCCACTTCTTTCGATAATGCTTGTGCAGCCAATGGGAGGGTAGGTCCTTCTGCTTTTGGTTTTTTAGCTTCCTGACATGCAATCAAAAAAAATAATACAACTGCTGGAATCCATTTCATAGGGCAAAAATAGATGAATGGGAGGATAGTTAGTGGGAAAAACAGCTTCTAGCCACTAGCCACTAGCTGCTAGCTTTTTTGCTATTAATTAATCCATCAACAGGCGTAAATGTGGTAATTGAATATTTAGTTTAAGTAAGATTTTCACAAAACAAATTCGCAAGCCCTGTCATTCATTCAAATATTAGCAGAAAACCTAACACAAGCACCAATCAAGGCTAGTAGCTAGCGGCTAGAAGCTAGCAGCCCCAAATATCGCCTATTTCCTATGACAATTCTTTGACAATTCAAGCGACTGATTCTGAATACTTTTGCAGCAGATTTTTCAATATGAGCAAACTATTCTTATCTACCCTTTCACTCTTAGTCCTAACAAATTGTTTTGCACAGGGCACCGCTAGTGATACCGTTCATTTCGACGGTGAAAAGCATTTTAAAAATGTACAACAGCTGACTTTTGGAGGCGATAATGCCGAAGCTTACTGGAGTTACGATGGTAAGTATATCATTTTTCAGAAAACCTATGCAAAAGAAGGCATCCCGTGCGACCAGATTTATATTGGTAAGGTTCCAACCCAACCCGGAGAAAAATTTACTCCTAAACTGGTAAGTACCGGAAAAGGTAGAACTACCTGTGCCTATTTTCTGCCAGACGGTAAACACATCATCTATGCATCTACTCATTTAGGAAGCGTTGACTGTCCGCCAACCCCTGATCGTGCTAAATATGGCAATCGTTATATCTGGCCACTCTACAACAGCTACGATATTTTTATGGCAGATACCAGCGGTAAAATTGTAAAGCAACTGACCAACTCAAAAGGTTACGACGCTGAAGCAACATTATCACCCGATGGAAAGAAAATGATTTATTGCAGCGATAAAGATGGCGACCTGGAATTATACATCATGGACCTTGCCACAGGAAAAGAAAAGAGAATCACCAATATGCTCGGATATGATGGCGGAGCCTGGTTTAGTCCTGATGGAAAGAAAATTGTATGGCGCGCCAGCAGACCTAAAACAACAGAAGAAATAAAAGAATACAAGGAATTACTTGCAGAAGGTATGGTTGCCCCTACAAATATGGAAGTATGGGTGGCTAATGCAGACGGGTCTGATGCAAAGCAAATCACCAACCTGGGACAAGCAAACTGGGCGCCTAATTTCACGCCAGATAGTAAGAATATTTTATTCTGCAGCAACCACGAATACAAAAGAGGTTTTCCATTCAATATGTACCTGACTGATCTTAATGGGAATGGACTCGAAAAAATTAGTCGTGATAAAGGGTTTGATGCATTTCCAATGTTTAGTCCTAATGGCAAAAAAATAATCTTCGCTTCTAATAGAAATAATGGAGGCACTAGAGATACCAACCTGTTTATTGCAGATTGGGTCAAATGATTTTACTATGAAAAGTCCATTTTTTAAGCGGGTCATACATGATCCGCTTTTTTATTTGCCAGTTCATCAAATCTTCATTTTCAAGCTGCTTTAGCTTTACTACATTTGGACTTCTTAAATTCAGCACTATATGAAACGGGTATTATTCTCGCTCTTTACAATTTTATCGATTTCGGGTATTGCACAAAAAAATGAGATGAAAATGACCTTTGCAGCAAACCAGGTTGTGGCACATCGTGGGGCATTCAAGGCAAAAGCTTTGCCCGAGAATTCATTGGCAGGACTCCGAAACGCTATTTCTATGAAATGCACCGGATCTGAGTTTGATGTTTGGATGACTGCTGATGATTCGTTGGTAGTAAACCATGATCCAAAATTTCATGAACTTTCCATCGAGCAAACAAAGTATGCCGATCTGCTTCAGTATACCTTATCGAACGGAGAAAAAATACCCACACTTCATGAATATTTGACTGAAGGACTTAAGAACAACACGAGTACCCGTCTGGTGTTAGAAATTAAACCATCGAATGTAAGCAAGGAAAGAGGCCGAATTGTAGCGGAGAAAGCATGGAGACAAGTACAGGCACATAGCGCTGCCGCGGCTACAACTTATATTAGTTTCGATTTAGGCATCCTAACCCGTATCCTTGAACTGGAACCTTCTGCACCCACACAATACCTCAATGGCGATAAATCACCAGAGGAACTTAAAGCATTAGGAGTGGTTGGTGCAGATTATCATTTCAGTGTATTCAGAAAAAATCCTGACTGGATTAGCAGCGCCAAAAAACTTGGAATAGTACTCAATACCTGGACAGTAAACACAAAAGACGACCTGCAATGGGCGCTTGATAACCATTTCGATTTTATCACCACCAACGAACCTGAGCTGTTGTTTGAGATGCTGAAGGGGCGCTAGGTCGGGACCATGGTCCATGGTCGATAGTCCATGGTGAAATTCCTGCTATGGTCCATGGACTATCGACTATGGACCCAACTCCATGGACTACTTTCCCTATCTTGCGGTAACTAAAAACAAATTACATGGAAACTGGACTACTTCATTTGCATAACCTGCTTCGCTGGGTGATACTTATTTTGTTATTGGTATCAATCGTTAAGGCCTGGAGTGGGTGGCAAAACAAAAAAGTGTTTTCTCCCGCTGATAAAAAAGTATGGTTGTTTACCATGATAGCAGCACATATAACACTGCTGCTTGGTTTATACCAGTGGCTTGCTGGTCGTTATGGTGTTTATACCACAACATTACCAGAAGGGGTGAGTATCATGAAAGACAGGTTTTATCGTTTTTATTGGGTAGAGCATCCTTTAGGAATGATACTGGCAATCATCCTGATCACCAGGGCGCATGGCATGGCTAAAAAACAAGTAGCCGATATGGTGAAGTATAAAAAAGCATTCTTTTTCTTACTGATAGCCTTACTAATTATTCTCGCAGTAATTCCATGGCCATTCAGAGACGCTTCAATTGCAAGAGGGTTGATGCCGGGGGTGTAGGAATTTGAAAATTTGAAAATGAGTTAATTTGAAAATTAAGCGAGGAGTACACTTCTTCAATTTTCAAATTAACTCATTTTCAAATTTTCAAATTACAATGAAAACGGCAATTTAATCTTATACCGAAACCGCTGTCCAAACTGTTGCTCCAGTTTTAGTACTTCTTTTGTTTGCTTACTTACCCAGAATACTTCTTTATTATTAAAACTGGGGTCTTTATGTTCCAGTAACCAGCAGTCGGCTTCTTTGCCATCGAGTCCAGGTAATTTTCCACTTCCCGTAACTGTATAAGCTACCCATTTTGGTTTACTTGATCCTGGGTCATAAAAATTAATCATGAATGTTCGGTTTGCCTTGTAAGGCAATAACGGAAACACTTCCAGGTCGAGGTGCCAGTTAAGTGTATATTGATTTAAAGCACTATCAAATGCCTGACGAATTGTTTTTGACCTTTTGGCAGTATCAGAAGAGGTTAAAGGATTATTATTTAGGCTAGCTTCCCCTGTCAGGAAATTAAACATAGTGCTACCCCTCTGTTTCCACCATGATTCGTGGTATAGTGTATGAAAATCTTTTGCATCGGCAATTGACAAAGTAGTATGCATGATGCTGTCATTGTCTTCCCATTCCTGCTTTACTGCAATGGCATCTTTGCCATTATATTGTTTCCTTTCAATATTCCTAGACCAGATATTAAACATTTTTCTTGGGCTGTCTACACCCATTTTAAAATACACCAACCATCGATGGGTGCCTTCTATCAAAACCCTGGTATTGATGTTTTCAGGTTTTATGTAAACCGTATCAGACTTTTGAGCGATTACCCTGCCAAAAGGGAGCGATAAAGCCAGTAATAATAAACTTAATGGATTCATTGGTTCGTTTTTGTAAAAATCAATGTATCCTTTTCAGGAATCAACTAATATTTAACAGGTGTACACAATTATTAAACCAATTAGCTAATCAAGCCATGTAATCAATCTGTTGAAGAAATTCAATAATTGGTTGAAAGGGTTTACCTGATCGTAAATTCCCTGTAGTTTTGGAATATGCGAAAGCTTATTCGTTCCTGGGGT
Organism: uncultured Sediminibacterium sp.; assembly: GCA_964611995.1. Lineage (GTDB taxonomy): Bacteria > Bacteroidota > Bacteroidia > Chitinophagales > Chitinophagaceae > Sediminibacterium. Next base: position 5,837 of record CAZTCS010000092.1, read on the forward strand.
ATAGCACAAATACAGTGGGTGATCTGGATATTATTATTCGGAATCAATGTAGTTACCTTACTGCATTTCGATACATTACCACAAGCTATGGGTTATGCGTTTATCATGATCAGCTCCTATATGTTGATTGTATATGGTAATGCAGCATGGTTGATTCCAAAGTTTTATATGCGAGGGCAAAAATTAGCCTATACCATTCTGGTATTGGTTTTATTGCTGGTGGTTGCATTCTACCGTTCTGGTACTTCCTGGTGGTTTTACAATACCTTTTTTGCACCAAAGCCTGAAGCCTTTCTTTTCCGATCAGTTTTCAGCACTTTTGTTTCCAGTATACTTATTTATTTTACCAGTGTGCTTTTTTATATCGCATTGCGTTATTTCCGCCTGCAAAAAGAACAACAGGTTTTACAAAAGAAACAACTTGAATCTGAGTTGAACTTATTAAAAGCGCAGGTGCAGCCTCACTTTCTTTTTAATTCACTGAATAATATTTATTACTACGCGCAGAAAGAATCTCCGTTAACAGCTTCGATGATTGAAAAGCTTTCACAGATCATGCGCTATTTTGTTGATGAGGCACCAAAAGAAATGATTCCCTTACAAACGGAGTTGAGTTTTATACATCATTATATTGACCTGGAGAAAGACAGGATGCGATATCCACTTAAGCATACATTACATATTTCGGGAGATATATCATCCATTCAAATTCCACCCATGCTCATCATTCCATTGGTGGAGAATGTTTTTAAGCATGGGGTTGATAAAAGAAAAGATGATAATTATATCCTGATTGATATACAAAGTACAGGTGCTGAGTTAAAGGTAAAAGTGGAAAACAGGTTGATTGAGTCAAGGGAAAAATCAATAAGTGGTAAAGGTTTGGCTAATCTTAGAAACAGGCTTGGTTTGCTTTATGGAGAAAATGGTTTCATAAGTGCAGGTGCCAATGATAGTGCTTCCGTTTTTACTGCTAACTTAACTATTCCGTTATGAGCACAAAAATTACCTGTTTAATCATTGAAGATGAACCACCGGCCATGAAGTTGCTGGAAGAATATGTTCATAAACTACCCATGCTTCAGTTGCAAGGTAAATTTTATGATGCATTGGAAGCCATCGATTACTTGAAAAAGAATACGGTAGATGTACTGTTTCTCGACATCAATTTACCTGCATTGTCCGGACTTGAAATGGCAGCAATACTTCCCAGGGACCAAAAGATCATTTTCATTACTGCTTACGCGGAACATGCTTTGGATAGTTTCTCCTATCATGTGATTGATTATCTCTTAAAACCAGTTTCTTTCAAAAGGTTTTTGCAAACTATACAAAAACTCCAATTGCATATTATACCGGCCCCGCAAAAAGAAATACAACAACCTAAGCAGCAGGAATTACTTTTTATAAAAACCGGCCGCTCTATGATACAAATTCAATACCATGAAATTTTGTATATAGAAGCACATAAAGAGTATCTCTGCATACATACTGAAAAACAAAAACACCTGGTCTATAAGAGAATGAAAGAAATGGCCAGCACGATACCCGATAATTTTGTGCGTATTCATAATTCCTATATTATTAACCTGCAACATGTAAAAAAACTCGGCACACTATCTGTGGAAATAGCGAATAGAGAGCTGCCGGTAAGTGCTGGATATAAAGAAGCTTTTCAATTGCGCATTCAACAACATCTAATGTAATACTAAAACAGATTATTATGAAAAACGGCAAACTATTTATCAAAGCCTGGATTTTAGTAGGATTGCTCGATATACTAGCAGCATTTCTGTCGTTTTATATTTCAACTGGTAAATCGCCCTTGATCGTACTGAAATTTATTGCTTCCGCATTAGTAGGTTCAGCAGCATATTCACCAGAATCGGGAAGTGTATGGATCGGATTAATATTGCATTTTGCTGTGGCTTTTCTTTTCACCCTTTTCTTTTTTATAGCGTATAAACCGCTCAAATTGTACAAGCTGCAATGGGTTGTTTTGGGTGCTGTTTATGGAATATTTATCTGGGTTGTAATGAATAAATTGGTGCTGCCGATTACAATGGTAAAGCAACAACCATTTAAATGGGTAGATGCTATAAGGGCCGTTTTGATATTGATCACAATGATTGGACTACCACTATCATGGATGCTGAATAAAGCGGAAAGAAAAGGATAAGAAAGTGGTTATACTTTCACTGTTTTCATTACTTCAATAAATTGTTTCATTTCATCCATTGTGCCAACACTTGCCCTGGCCCATTTGCCATGTACATAATTGGAAGATCTTAAATAGATATTTTTTGTAAGCATATCTGCGGCAAAGTCGCCAGTATAGTTTGGAATAGGGAAGAACAGGAAATTGGTGTAAGAGCGAACAACATCAATTTTTAAATCTTTTAAGGCATTATAGGCATAATCTCTCGCAGCCGCGTTTTTGTCCTTACACATTTTAAGCCATGCAGGGTCTTTTAAACTAGCCAGCGCAGCACTCATTGAAAGCGCCGAAAGCGCCATTTGAGTTCTGGTAAAATAATTTTCAGAAAGTGTTTTAATTAGTGAGGCGTGCCCGATAACCCATCCAATTCGCAAACCAGCCATCGCATGTATTTTAGAGAAAGTGCCAATCACAAACACTTTAGGATGTTTTTCAATTAATTGAATCATCGATTCATTATCCGGCGCATCAAGAAAGTCGATATAAGCTTCGTCAACACCAACATAGGCTTTTTTAGATGCTTCAATACAGAAGTTTTTTAATGAAGCCGATGAAACTATGGTACTGCTTGGATTCGCAGGGTTGCACACATAGACGAGTGAAGTGTTGTTGTCAACCGCCTTAAGCATTGCAGGTAAATCATGTTTTTGATCAGGAGTTAATGGTACTTCTGTCACCTCTTGTCCCAGCATTTTTGCGGTAGCAGGAAGGATGCCAAATGTAGGGTTGGCAGTAACCAGTTTGCCATTGTTGAAATGGCGCGGCAGCAATCCCAATGCTTCACCCGAACCCGCAGATACCAATACCTGGTCTTCATTTACACCATAATGTTCGGCGATCTCCTTCTTAAAGTTCTTAAGGTGTGCATGGTTGTATTGATAACGGTGGGCCTCATTCAAAGCATTAAGCAAGGCTTCTTTGGCTTTAGGTGAAATGCCATAAGGATTTTCGTTAGAACTAAGGTTAATCAAGCCGTCTGGCGCAACAGGTGTTTTTAGTATGCCTTCTTCATTACCCAGGCCCCAGGAGGGAAGTGTTAACCCCAGACCAAGAGCTGTCATAGAACCCAATTTTAATAAATCGCGACGGTTGATACCAGATGACATGATATGTAGTTTTAGTGATGAAAAGATACTAAAACTACCTGGTTTTAAGATGCCCTAATTACGATGAGTTTTTTTTTATTTCTATAATTCTTATTGGAAATCTGCAGAATATTTCTAAACCGCCGACGCAAGCAATAAAAAACTAATCAGTGAATCTGTGGCAACAAATTCTTTACCTTGGTCCAAGTTCAATAACCTGGCAATCTTTCATGTCTTTCCCATCAATGGTTAATTTTACCAATGTGCGCACTTTATGCCATCCATGTTTGCCCGCTGCACCTGGATTAATATGCAGACATTGAAGCTTATCATCAAACATGATTTTTAGGATATGGGAATGTCCACTGATAAATAGCTGAGGTCTCTCTGAAAGAATAACTGGTTTTGAGCGGCTATTGTATTTTGGAGGGTATCCACCAATATGCAGCATCATCACTTTTACTTCCTCACAGGTCCAGGTTAATAATTCAGGGTATTCAGAACGGATGTCTTGTCCATCGATATTTCCATAAACACCTCTTAAGGGTTTAAACTTTCGTAATTGACCTGCCAGTAAATCATTGCCAAAATCACCTGCATGCCATATTTCATCACAGTCTTTGAAATGATGAAACACCGCCTCGTCGAGGTAGCCATGTGTGTCTGAAATGATACCGATTCTTTTCATCTAAGGGTCAACTTTATCGTCTTTAATTAATTGCTGAAACAATAATAACACACCCGGAACTTGTATGGCTTCCTTTTTAAATTCCTTAAAATCGAAATAACGAATACTGGCTATTTCCGCATTTTCTTTTGGACTACCACTTAATTTATACAGAAAACATTCCTGTTCCATGGTTCGAGGTGGATATTCACCATAGGCAGGAGCTGAAATATGGCAGTAATATTGAAGATCCGAAATTTGTATATCTATCGAGAGCTCTTCTTTTATTTCCCTAACCAGGGCTTCAACAGCAGTTTCTCCTGGTTCCAGTTTGCCGCCCGGAAGATAGAAGGCCTGTTTGCGTTTGCTGAAAGCAAGTAGCAGTTTCCGATGTTCGATTACAACAAGTCCGGCTGTAAGCAAATTTTTAGGTTTTTCATGCATAAACTTTAGTAATTTCACAGAGAGATTGCAACCTATGCCATTTAAACGAAATTTTACTTACTGGATCGACAAAAGAGTATGGAAATATTATTTCCTGCTGCTATCGCTTTCTCTTGTAGAAAACCATTGACTTTTTCCCATATTCTCCTTTTCTCAGCGATGACTTTCATGGTTATGGATTATATATATTCACCGCAGAGATTAAGAGAACGCAGAGTTTACACAGAGTTTTTTTTCAATCTTAAGATTATTTTATGCCACATTATCATAGTTTAGGTAATATACCTCATAAACGACACACACAATTTCGCAAAGCGGATGGATCATTGTATTCAGAGCAACTGTTTTCTACAGAGGGATTTAGTAATGATTATTCTTTGCTTTATCATCATTATCCTCCTACGCAAATTATTTCTACTGATGAACCTATTAATGTGCAACCCAAAGTTGCAGAGGAAAAAATGCTGAAGCACAGAAGTTTTGAGGGGTTCAATATTAAACCTGAAAAAGATTATTTGCTGAGTCGTAAGCCTGTTTTAGTTAATAGTGATTGTCATATTGTTCTTGCTGCACCGACACATAGCATGGCCGATTATTTTTATAAAAATGCTGATGCTGATGAAATGATCTTTGTTCATGAAGGAACAGGTGTTTTGGTTACACAATATGGACAGCTTCGATTTGGATATGGAGATTATCTTGTAATCCCCCGGGGAACCATTTACCAGATTTCATTTGACACGCCTGATAACAGGTTATTTATTGTAGAAAGTTTTAGTCCGATTCGTTATCCCAAACGTTATGTAAGCAAGTATGGACAGCTTTTAGAACACGCGCCATTTTGTGAACGTGATATTCGTGTACCAGAGGATCTGTTGACTTTCGATCAGGAAGGTGATTTCCTGATCAAAACAAAAAAGAAAGGGGTGCAATATGGATTACATTATGCCCATCATCCATTTGATGTTGTAGGGTGGGATGGTTATTGCTATCCATTTGCTTTTAGCATCCACGACTTCGAACCTATTACTGGCAGGGTGCACCAGCCGCCTCCTGTTCACCAGACATTCGAAGCACATAATTTTGTGGTATGTAGTTTTTGTCCAAGGTTATACGATTACCATCCGGAAGCAATTCCAGCACCATATAACCATAGCAATATTGATAGTGATGAGGTGTTGTATTATGTGGATGGTGATTTCATGAGCAGGAAAAATGTAACCAGGGGAATGATCACCCTGCATCCTGCCGGAATCCCTCACGGTCCACATCCCGGTGCAGTTGAAAAAAGCATTGGTAAAAAAGAAACCCAGGAACTGGCGGTTATGGTAGACACTTTCCACCCATTACAATTAACAGAGGAGGCCCTTGGAATTGAAAACCCGGGATACACAATGAGCTGGGCGGAATAGGGAGGTCGTGAGTTGTGAATGGTGAGTAGTGAGTAGTGAGTATTTTTAGTATTTTACAGTGTAAACATCATATTTTACTATACATAACTGACTACTGACTACTCACTATTCACTATTGACCATTCACCATTCACAACTCACACCCCCCAATGAAAGCCTACGAAAATATTGACGCCTATATAGCCGATTTTCCGCCGGAGAAGCAGGTATTACTTAAGCAGATGCGCGCTGTTGTACAGAAGGCGGCGCCAAAGGCAACGGAGAAGATAAGTTATGGAATGCCCTGTTTTTTTCAGGAAGGCAACCTGGTATACTTTGCTGCAATGAAGCATCATATTGGTTTTTATCCATCCTCTTCCGGGGTGGCGAATTTTAAAAAGGAACTGGAGGGATATGTTACTTCAAAAGGTGCCATTCAATTACCACTTGATAAACCATTGCCGGTAAAGCTGATTGCAATGATTGTTAAGTTCAGGGTACTGGAAAACATGGAAAAAGCATTGGCAAAAAAGAAGCCCAGCAAATGACCTTTTTCTGTGATTTTCAGTGCTTTCAGTGGCAAATTAGTCCGAAAGTCCGTCCTTCCTTCGTCAGGAAGTCCGGGAGTCCGGGGGGATTGCCACTGAAAGCACTGAGGGTCACAGAATGTTCTAAGATAAACAGTAGAACTAACACATATCCCCAAATACATCGGTCATCCTGACGAAGGAAGGACGGACTAACCGACTTCCGGACTTCCTGACGAAGGAAGGACTTTCTCCCAATCCAAAAATTCCTTAACTTATGGTCCTAAAACGAATTGCCATATGATTAAATTCAGCGACATTAAAATCGGGGACTACGTAATGGCGGAATATGAAGGTAAAATGTGGGAGGGTGAAGTAGTTCGCCTAAACGGTGATGAAAAACAGGTTTGTGTACAAACAGACGTACAGGAATTTTGGTTTACCACCGATCATTTGCATCCACTTCCGCTTAACGATGATGCACTTGCAAAACTGAGCTTTGCAAAACAACCGAACGAAGATGGGTCGGTGAAGTACATGAAAGGATCGTTTCGCCTGGTAACACCCCAACCAAATGATTTTTCAAAAATTGAAATGTGGTACAGGGAAGACAGGCGTCATCATCCGGATGTGCATTATGTGCATCAGTTGCAAAATCACTATTTAGACATGACTAAAATACATTTGACACGAGATCCGATGTAATAAATATCATAAAAAAAGGGTGCTGTTTTCAGCACCCTTTTTTTATGTTCTATTGTGAAGGGTTTTCAGATGATTGGTTTATGTATCTTGTTGTAAAATTCAGCTTCATGCGGTATGTATGCGCAGCGATATGTGTATTGTTTTTTTCTATGAAAATCTCAGCTCAGCGATTTGGAGGTAATCCATCATCCCAGCGTTGGAAGCAGATTGAAACAGATACTGCACGTATTATTTTTCCTGCTGGAAATGAAAAACAGGCAGCAAAGATTGCATCGATCATTCACGGGCTGCAACAACAGAATAAAAATAGTCTGGGTAGTGCTTTGCGGAAGATCAATATCGTACTACAACACCGCACTTTATTTTCAAATGCTTATGTTGGGTTGGCTCCTTACCGTAGCGAATTTTATACTACAGCACCACAGAATGCATTTGAACTGGGAGCTTACGATTGGATCAGTAACCTGGCTGTACATGAATACAGACATGTACAGCAGTACAATAATTTCAACAAAGGGTTTTCAAAACTTGCATCAGTTATACTGGGAGAAGAGGGCCAGGCAGTTGCCAATGCAGCCAGTGTGCCAGATTGGTTTTTTGAAGGAGACGCAGTTTATAATGAAACATTGTTAACAAAACAGGGGAGAGGAAAATTACCTGCTTTTTTTAATGGTTATATGTCGCTTTATCGGAACGATAAAACTTATAGTTATATGAAGCTGCGTAATGGATCTATGCAGCATTATGTTCCCAACCATTATGAACTGGGTTATTTACTGGTAGCTTATGGGAGAAAACAATATGGTGATGATCTTTGGGAAAAAGTTACCAATGACGCTGCCCGGTTTAAACCTTTACTATACCCCTTTCAGGGAGCAGTTAAAAAACATACAGGTATTTCCTTTAACCAGTTTGTAGAGGAGGCATTATCCTATTACAGAACCCAATGGAAGAAAACAGCAACAGTTGAACCGGAATGGATTACTGCTATTGAAAAAAACAATGTAGTGAACGATCGTTATCCAACGCTTATGGAAGATGGTTCAATACTCACATTGCATAACAGTAATAGTACGGTACCTCGATTTGTAAAAATATCTCCAGATGGAAAACGAGAACAGATATTGATAAGGGATATTGCGATTGATCCATACTTTACGTATAAAAAGAGCAACCTTGTTTATACATCCTATCAACCAGATAAACGATGGGCAAATGTAGAATACAATGAGTTGAAAATATTTGATCTGTCAACTAGAAACGAAAAAACAATAAGATCGGGAACCCGTTTATTTTCTCCGGATATTTCCAACGATTTGGAAAAAATACTGGCAGTGGATATGCGAACAGATGGAAGCGCAGCATTGGTGCAATTAAAAGTATTAGATGGGGTAGCGGATACGATACTAACATCATCAGATAAAATTTATTCATACCCCCGTTATGCTAAAAACGACAAAGGCTTTTATACTATATACCGTGAAGGGAACGGAAATATGGGGATCAGTTGGTTTAATGAAGGGGGCGATGCTGAGAGGAAAATACTGGAACCAACAAATCGGGTACTTGGTTACCTGCAGGTACAAGGCGATACGCTTTTATTTACTTCAACAGGAAATGGCAGCGATGAATTATGGGCTGTGATTGATGATGGCAAAAGATCGGAGGGGCCTTACAAACTGGCGACTTATCCTACAGGAATCTACCAGGGGGTATTGACCCGACAAAAACTGATTGGTGCAGTTTTTACAGCAGATGGGTACAGACTGGCTGCTTTTGAGCCAAAATGGGAGAAAATAACGCAGGTAAAAGAATTGACTCCTTTATATACAGGAAACACCCTTCAAACTCCTGGTTTCGGTTTTACGGAAAATATCCGGGATAGAAATTTTGAAACGAAGCCCTATAAAAAGTTCACCCGACCATTTAACATCCATAGTTGGAGGCCATACTACGACCGTCCAGAATATTCCTTTACCTTATATGGTGAAAATGTTTTGAATACTTATTCATCAGAATTCGCCTACACGTACAATGAAAATGAAGGCAGCCATAAACTAAGTGCGGATATTATAAAAGGGGATACTTACCTACAGCCTTTTTTGGGTATTGCCAATACCTTTCAACGGTCTGGCGCCCTAAACAGGGATACAACTTTGTATTGGGATGAATTTTCATGGCGAGCAGGGCTTCGGTTGCCGCTGAACCTGACTTCGGGTAAGTATTACCGGAACCTATTGTTACAGGCAAGTTTTAATAATAATAAGGTTAGTTGGACAGGGATTGCTCAGAAACTTTTTAGGAATACCAGCGTCAATTATCTAGACCTGAGTTTTTCTTATGCTGCACAGTCGCAGCGGGCCATAAAACATATATTCCCGAGATGGGGCATTGCATTGGGTGGCAGGTACAGGTCTGCCCTTGGCAAAACCGAAGCAAATCAGGTATTGTTTACGGGGGCGGTGTATTCGCCAGGGCTGTTATCTACTCATAACCTGGTGCTTACCGGAGCCATACAGTTAAGAGATACGATGAACCAGTATATATTTTCCGATAATTTTCCTTTTTCCCGAGGTTATCGGTCGGTAAACTTTCCAAGGACATATAAAATTGGGGTGAATTACCATTTTCCGTTGTTGTATCCAGACTGGGGCTTTGGTCAGTTGGTTTATTTTCAACGGGTGAGGATGAATGTATTTTATGATGAAACTGTGGGAAAGAGCCTCAGAACGGGCCGGAAATTCCATTTTGGGTCGGTGGGGGGAGAGTTGATGTTTGATACAAAATGGTGGAACCAGGAGCCGGTAAGTTTTGGATTAAGGTATAGTCGATTACTCGACCAGGAGTTTAGTGGTGCAACCCAGTCCAATTATTGGGAGATTATTTTGCCTGTAGCCTTGTTTAGATGACCTATATTTGCCTTTATAAGGGGTTCAGAGCCATCATTTTAGCTCATTTTCCACAAA
>CAZTCS010000093.1:0-15716 GCA_964611995.1 uncultured Sediminibacterium sp.
GCGATCTGCGATCTGCCTAGTATCCGAGCCCCATTTCTTTTCCTTTCAACGTAGCTGGTACTCCTTCTGTGATCCATTTAGCGGGTTTGTCGCCTTTCAGGAGGTAGTCGAAGAATTGTTGTTCACGGATTTGTATGTCTTTTCTGTTTTTGCGTTCAACCAGGTTATGAGCCTCATTATTATAGTTCAGCATCCATACTTTTTTGCCTAGTCTGCGCATTGCAGTATAATATTCAATGCCTTGGTACCAGGGTACAGCATCATCTGCATCGTTGGCCATAATTACCAATGGAGTTTTCACTTTTGGCAACTGGAACAGTGCAGAGTTTTCGATATATAAATTGGGTTTTTCCCATAAGGTAGCACCAATACGACTTTGCGTTTTTTCATATTGAAACTGTCTGTTCATTCCAGAACCCCAACGAATACCGCCATAGGCGCTTGTCATGTTAACCACAGGAGCACCGGCCCATGCTGCCGCGTATAAATTCGTTTTTGTGATCAGATAAGCGATCTGATAACCTCCCCAACTTTGTCCCTGCAGACCTAATTTGGTACTATCTACATATCCCTGTTTAACCACAGCTCTTGTTCCACTTAAGATATAGTCGTAAGCACCCTGACCAGGATAACCTTTCTTATACCAGATATCCGGAACAAATACCACATAACCTCTGCTTACAAAAAAGGAGATATTCAATCTGGAAGGTGTTGGAGCCGGGGCATTATATCCATATAAACCCTGACTGCTTCTTTCATAGAAATAGACAATCATGGGATACTTTTTCTTTGGATCAAAATCTTCCGGTTTATAAACAATACCTTCTGCTTCTTTACCTGTGTATGCTTTCCATTTAAACAGTTCCGCAGTTCCCCAATTATAATTTGCCTGTTGAGGATTGGTATTTGATAATTGTTTTGCTGGTCCTTCGAATGACTGCACAAAAAGATTAGGCGACTGCTGGTAAGTTTCCTTTGTGTAGGTAATTACATTGGCATCTTTTGCTTTTTGCACTGCCGGACTCACACTCACTTTTTCTTTAAATACCAGGCTTACTGTTTTATTGAAAAGATTTAATGTAGCTAATCCTGAACTTTTATCGCGTTCGTCGAACATGCGTAAAAGCAGGGTTTGTCCGTGTTTAATGAAACGTTCTTCGCGATCGGTATTAATGTAACGGAAACTTACTTTATCCTTGCGGCCTGTTGTTAAACAAACTGATGCAGCTTTCCCTTCAGGATCTACCTGCCAGATGTCATAGCGGTCGTAGATATAAACATACTGGTCGTCCGCGTGCCATTTAACTACTCCGTAGGGATTAGGATCATCCGGCACATCATTCTCTTCATCTACCAATGAAGTTTTAATATCTTTTGCAACCTGATACAACTGCTGTGTTGCATTATTATAAGCAAAATACTGTTGCTTGATTTCATCAAAGAACATCAGGTATTTACCTGTGTAAGATGGTTGAAGATTACCACCTTTCAAATCTTTTCTGATTATAGTTGCTTCACCTGTAAGCGGGTTTACTTTAAACACATCATTCAAAGTAAAACCTTGCCATTGGGTAGCCACGCGTTTGCCAAAATCAGATACGGCATAAAATACTGACCCATCCCCTTCTTCTGTAGGAATAACGGTCCTTATTTTTTCATTAGCCAATTGTACCACTTCATTTTTCGACATATCAAAAAAGGCCGTATAACTTCTACGCAATTCATTATTCAAATTACGCAACTGCATTGGCTGAATATAATCGTCGTTATAATGCCATATATCTACATTCACCCTGTCTATTTCAGGTACGGTAGTATCTTTCACGGGCCATATTGGTAATGTACCCAGGAATAGTCTGTTCCCCGATTTACTAAAAGTAATACTACCAGGATTGTCGCTGATGGTCCAATCAGCAGGCAAGCCTTTGGTTGTTTTATCAGCCAATAATCTGGCACTATCCATCCCGTCTTTATAATAATATAATTTAAAGAATTTCTGCAGTGCTTTACTACTACTGTCTCTTTCTGCTACAAAAGCCACCTGTGTTCCCGCTTCATCCATGCGATAGCTTTTGGCTTCGTTGAATTTTTTGAATACGGTTGCCGAAGTATTGTTTTTAAGGTTCAACTTAACCACACTGGCAGCTACTGATTCATCATTGCTTTTCCTGGTTGTTTCAATCAATAAAACATCTCCGGTTTTATTGAAGAAATAATCTTTAACCAGCGTAAACCTGCGTTCTTCACCTGTAGATAAATTGCGAAGAACCAACTCTGTACCTTCTTCCACTGGTTCTGCCGGTGGACGCACTGCAGGACGGCTTCCCCTTGCAGGCTGTAACACACTTAATCCATTTGTTTTAGCCAGATTGGCTTTATTGCGAATACTATCGGCCACACGCATCAGGCTATCGGCCATAGTAATAAGATTATTGATTCTGGTAAGTGAATCTGGTGTACGTGGACGATTGGTTTCTGGCAATGCTTTATCTAACAGGTAGGCAAGCCAGGTACCAGACTCATCAGGTACTTTGTAACTTTTAATTCTTGGGATTTTCTGAACATTGGTTTTACCAAGTTCCACTATAGCCAGACTATCTTTTGGCATATCATCCGGACGCCTTCTTTTTATTCTGGCATCTCTGGTATCCTTGTAAAAAGGTTTTATCCGGCATATAGCGTAGCGATTATCTTCAGTGATGCTAACACTGTAGCCACGGGGTATAACTACTTTATAATCGCCGGCAACAGCCTGAATATAAAGCATACCATCGCCTTCCTGGGGGTTTACAGCATAAGCGAGGTATTTACCATCATTACTGATGGCTCTTTCGCCCAAAGCCTCCCAACCGTCATATACAGTATGATCCAATGGTTTTTTCTGAGCAAGTACTTGTAAAGCCGGCAATAGAAGCAAAGCCAGCAGTAGTTTTTTCATAGCAGTAGTTTTTATATCTTCCGAAGATAACTAAACCATTGATTATCAGATTAGGCATTTCCAGGAAAATGACCAATGGGTGAATAACTCAGATTAGCCATTGTATGGTTATTTTTACCTAAAATTTACCGCATGAAAAAGCAGGCACTTACAGTACTGTCAACCCTTTATACCTGCCTATTGTTGGCCCAGACACCAAAACTTGAGCTCATCTGGACTACCGATAGCACCTTAAAAGTGCCTGAATCAGTTTTATTAGATGAGGGAAATAAGATACTATATGTATCATGCATTGATGGTCAGTCGGGAGATAAAGATGGCAAAGGCTCTATTGCCAAAGTTGCATTGGATGGTAAAATTATTAATGCCAATTGGGTTAGTGGCTTGAACGCACCTAAGGGAATGGGGAAATACAAAGGCAAACTTTATGTAGCTGATTTAACCGAAGTAGTGGTTATTGATATTAAAACAGGGAAAATAATTGAAAAAATACCTGTACCAGAATCCGTATTCCTCAATGATATAAGTATTGATGCAAAAGGAACCGTTTATGTAACTGATACCAGAACATTTAAACTGCATAAAATTGAAAAGGGAACTGTATTTCTGCTAATCGACAAATTACAGGGGCCGAACGGTTTGCTTGCAGTAAAAGACGGGTTATTTATTTTAGATAAAGGAAGCTTATTGAAACTAAGCTCAAGCGGACAACTTTCTAAAATAGCAGATGGTATGGACCCCAGCACCGATGGTATTGAAATGGTAAAACCCAGGGAATACATTGTAAGTTGTTGGAGTGGTGTTATTTATTATGTTCATGAAAATGGACAAAAAACAATATTGCTCGATAGCAGGAATGAAAAAATAAATACAGCCGATATTGGGTATGATGTAAAAAAGAAGATTGTCTATGTGCCAACATTTTTTAAGAATTCAGTGATGGCATACCAGATAAAATAATAATTAAGGCCATTTTAATCATTTTTACGATATTGTTATCCCTAAAAGACTGAAATTTCGTTTTGGTGAACACTCCCCGCTTGTCACCAATTAAGCAGACAATTGCATTTATTGTAAATGAATAATAGCGTCCATAGTATTCAGGAACTTATTGGAATGATGCAACATTCCGGTTTATTTACCTTCATGGTAGTAAATGAAGCGGGCTATTATACTTATGTCAATGAAAAATTTGCAGGTTTAACAGGGTGTGAAGTAAATAACATACCAAACTCAACAGCGGATGAACATATTCATTATGCAGACAAGGAACTGTTTAGACAAGCATGCAACGACATCCTGAAGCATCCCGGAAAAAAAACTACCATATCAGTTCGGTATATCTTTGACGATAAAACCTATACCATACAATGGGAACTATCTGCAGCTTCTTTGGGTAATGAAAAGTCGACAGTTGGTATTGGTATTTTGCTAACGGGAGACCCTCTTGAAGAGTTTGCCGCTACCCGTTATGCCGAGCAATTTAACGAGTATCTGGATGGGGTTCAAGACGGTTTTTTTGCCCTCAATCGCAACTGGGTTTTTACCAGGATAAACCGGTTTTTTGAAAAAGTTACTGGAATGAAAAGGGAGGAAATGATCGGCAAAAATTTCTGGGATATTTTTCCAGAATCACCTGATCAACCTTATGCGAAAGCCATGCGCAAGGCTTTCGATGAAAACCAAACCATCACTTTTGAACAACCCTGGCCCCCAGCCTATCATTTCGCCGTATCTGCAAGTCCATCAAAGGAAGGAATCATTTGTTACTTCATTGATATTTCGCTGCAGAAAAAACAACAATTGGATCTATTGGCCAATGAAATAAAACTCAAAGCTATACTGGATAGCACCACAGATATTAATATCATGATCAGCCCTGAATTGCGGATCATGAATTTTAACCGAACGGCTGATCTACTTGCTGAAACATATTTTAATACCAGTCTAAAGATTGATGCTCATTTTATGGATTATGTGATGCCTGAACTCAGGGATTCTTTCAAAGAGCATTTTGGAGCCGCACTATCAGGTGAGCAACTCACGACTGAGCGACCTGTAGTAATACCAAATGGCGATGCGATATGGTTTAAGTTTTTATACTATCCGGTTTATAATGATACCGGCGATATGATGGGTGTAGCCATGAATATTACCAATATTGATGAAAGGAAAAAAGCTGAAATGAAACTGCTGCAGCAATACGATAAAATGCGCGAAATAGCCTATCTCCAATCGCACGAAGCCAGGGCACCACTTAGCAATATCCTCGGACTCATCAACGTATTGATGCTGTATACAGAGAAAACCAATGATCCCGAAATTTTACTTGTACTTGACCACCTGAGTGAAAGTGCAGAAAGACTGGACAATGTAATCCAGCAAATTGTTTACAATACCAGACATGAATAATCTGTTAAGGTCTTTGCAGTTGCTTATGCTGTCTGATTACCCTGATCATTTGTAATACCACAGATAAAGTAATCAGAGATACCCCGATATAAAAGCTATCCCCTAACTGCTTTTGTTCTCCGAATAAAACGAATGCCAGTATTATACCATAAACAGGCTCCAGATTCAAGCTTAGGTTCTGTGTAAACGCAGACACTTTTTGCAATGCCTGAAGCATTAAATCCATTGCCAGCACAGTACAAAGCCAGCCTAACATCAGCAACCAAAGCCAGTCTGTTAAAGTAGGTAGTATGGATGTTACGGGATAATAATGCAGGTACAAAGGCATCAATAAGGTTAACAACAGTAAACCACCACTTAGTTCATAGACCATCATAACCCTTGGCTCAACTTTATTTACCTGCCTCTTATTAAGTACAGTAAATAAGGCTGCGAGTATGGCCGAAATAATACCAGCGATAATACCTTCCCTATAACGCTGATCAAATTGAAAAATCAGGAGAATCCCCAACAGGCTTAATAAACCCAAACCAATATCCCAAAAATTGACTTTTTTATGGTTAAACACCGGTTCTAATAAAGCAGTGAATAGACCGGTTGAAGCAAAACACACCAATCCAATTGAAACATTGGCCATTTTTATGCTGCTATAAAAAAACACCCAATGCATGGCTATCAGCGTGCCGATACCAAGCAATTTCCAAACCATTGATGCTGGAATACGCTGGAACTGTTTTTTAACCTGTAGCAGAAAAAGCAGGCTAACAACAGTGATCATGATTCTGTACCAAACCAGCAATCCTTCGTTGAGTTGAATAAGTGCTCCCAACACTCCTGTAAACCCGGCTAAAAAAACGGAAATATGTAGTTTAATCAGGGCATCTCTCATGCAGTACAGGTGGGATTATATGCTGAAAATAGGAAAAAGAGATGGCTGTAAAAAACTTATTCTGCACTATTGGCCACTCGCTTACGGTAGTTCCTGAATAAGCTATGCCATTGAATTTTCAATACCCCGAGAACGCCTTCTTTAATAATACCCTTGCTCATTTTGCTGACACCGATTTTCCGGTCAACAAAAGTGATGGGCACTTCTTTGATGCGGAATCCAAGTTTCCATGCCACAAATTTCATTTCAATCTGGAATGCATAACCGACAAATTCAATTTCATCAAGATTAATCGCTTCCAGTACCTGTTTTTTATAACATACAAAACCTGCAGTTGGGTCATTTACCGGCATCCAGGTGAGTAAACGGGTATATAAGGCACCGCCTCGAGAATAAAGTTGACGATCCCATGGCCAGTTTTCGGTTTTACCGCCGGGAACATAACGACTACCAACTGCTATATCTGCACCACCGTTCTTACAGGCATCATATAATCGTTCCAGGTCTTTGGGGTTATGGGAGAAATCGGCGTCCATTTCAAAAATAAAATGATACCCTTTTTGAATACCCCATTTAAAACCGTGAATATAAGCGGTACCTAAACCGAGTTTACCTTTTCGCTCTTCGAGGAATAATTGATGCTGGTTTTGTAGCATTAACGACTTCACAATATCCGCCGTGCCATCTGGTGAGCCATCATCGATAACAAGCACATGATACCCTGCCTGCAAATCAAATACAGCCGCAATAATTGCAGCGATATTATCTTTTTCATTATAGGTTGGTATGATAACTAACTTTTCCAAGGCAGTACAGGTTGCTACGCTAAAATACAACACAGAATGATTGTACGCATTATCATCAGCAGAAATGCGGTAAATACTTCGTAAATACTACAGACTTATCCTTTTTTTAACAAGGTTCTGTTCAATATCTCAGTGAGTTTCTGTTTGGTATTCATGGGAAAATCACCTTTCATCATCCAATCGTAGTATTGAGGTTCTTCTTTTAAAACCTGCACAACTGGTTTTCCTTTGTGTTTTCCGAAATTGAATACTTCTACACCTTTTTCTTTTACAAAGCGGCGGGCAAGATCAACAATATCATCTTCACCGGTAAATTTCACAATACTTTCTACCGTATTCCCAATTTGAGGATACTTCTCTACCTGTGCTTCCAGCACTTCCCAGGTTGCAGTAGCATCGGCTTCTGCGCTATGTGCACCTTCGAGGGTTTTATGACAATAAAATTTATAGGCTGCACTCAAAGTGCGTTGTTCCATCATGTGAAATACCTTCTGCACATCTACCAGTTTTCTGCCATCAACAGAAAACTCAATTCCTACCCTCAAAAACTCTTCAATAAGCATGGGTATATCAAAACGGTTACTGTTATAACCTCCTATATCACACAGTTCAATAAACTGTTTAATTTCATTTGCTACCTGTTTAAAGCTGGGAGCATCTTTAACCATTTCATCGGTAATGCCATGCACATCACTCGACGATTGAGGAATGGGCATCAGCGGATTAATCAACTTTCTTTTTACCTGCCTGGTTCCATCGGGATTGATTTTTACAATAGCTATCTCAACAATACGATCGATACTGATATTAACTCCAGTTGTCTCGAGATCAATAAATGCGATTGGGCGGGTAAGTTGCAATTTCATCTTGCGAAGTAAATACTTTAATTGTTAATTCTTGAGATTTTGGTGTTGTTCCATCAGTTCTTTTGTCAAAGCAGGAATATCCAATCCGTCATAGTTACCACTGCTCATTAATAAAAGATTCGCATTATGATAATTTCGTGCATGCAGCCATTCATTCAAAGCCTGGCTGTCAGTAAGTATAACCAGTTCATTTTTATTAAACCCTTTTCTAACCGCATCTGCAGGTAAATCAGGAAGTTTCTTCAGTTCAAGGGCATGCTTTGCATAAAAAACCACCGCCTCATCAGCCTGTTCCAAAGCTCCATTGTATTCTTCCATAAATGCTTCACTCAAACTACTATAGGTATGCAATTCTAGTACACCTATGAGCTTTCTATCCGGGAACTGATGCTTAACCGCATCAATCGTTGCTTTTACTTTACTTGGTGC
Source organism: uncultured Sediminibacterium sp. (assembly GCA_964611995.1). GTDB lineage: Bacteria > Bacteroidota > Bacteroidia > Chitinophagales > Chitinophagaceae > Sediminibacterium. The sequence continues at coordinate 8,341 of CAZTCS010000093.1, forward strand.
ATGTGCAAAATCTCTGTACATGGCACAATCACTTGCATTTGCAAGTAATTCAAGTCTTTTGGCCGCACCCGTAAAACTACCAATTGCAGGAATGAATGCCTCAGCAGATATGCCCAATGCTTTGCAGGCATAATAGGCAGCATAAAGATTCATGAGATTATGGTTGCCAAATACTTTTAATGATCCGCTTACTCCTTCAATAGTGACACTTGTATTTCCGTTGCTGATTTCATGGGCCGGTATATGATAAGGCTGGTAGTTTATATCTGTTCTTGGGTTGGCAGTAACCAATTCTTTTAATACTGCATCTGATTCATTATAAATAAGCACTCCTCCTTTTTCAATTCTATTGATAAATATGATGAACTGCTCCAGGTAGAAATCGAATGTTGGAAAAACATTGATATGATCCCATGCAATGCCAGTTAATATCGCGATATGTGGATATAAGAAATGAAATTTTGGTTTTCTTTCAATGGCACTTGCGGGGTATTCATCGCCCTCACAAACAATGACAGGGGCATCGGTAATATTTACAGATTGTTCAAATCCTTCTACCCTGGCGCCAACCAGGTAATCAAACGATTGATGCAATGATTTAAGCACATGCATGATCATACTGGTAGTGGTGGTTTTACCATGACTACCTCCTACCACCACCCTCTTTTTATCCCTGCTCTCATGAAAGATATACTCCGGGAAAGAGTATATTTTGAGTCCAAGTGCAATGGCTTTTTGCAATTCCGGATTGTCTTGTTTAGCATGCATCCCCAGGATTACCGCATCCAATTCAGGAACAATCATATCCGGTTGCCAGCCTATTTCAGCAGGCAATAAACCCTCTTTTTGGAGATTGGTTCTGGCAGGTTCAAATATTTCGTCGTCTGTACCTGTAACCTGATATCCTTTTTTATGCAATGCAATGGCTAATTGGTGCATTACGCTCCCACCTATAGAAATAAAGTGAACCCTCATAATAATTAATTGATTACAATCGTTTTATGCATATTAACTTATCAAAAACGCGGCCTTAGGCAACATTCTGATATAATTCGTATCTTTATATAGCGAAAATACTGTCAAAACGCCCATTTAAACAATTCACATGAAAAAGATAACCGTTTTACTGTTACTGGTTGTATTCAGTACCGCATTGGTTAGCTCCTGTACTTCCTCAAAGAGTAGAGGTTGCCCAACAACCAATCCACGTTATTTTAAACCCTGATAGTTAAACAGGAATGAATGATGATTTGTTTAATGTAGGATCGCTTCTCAAAGATGAATTGGATTACACTCAGCTCTCCGGAGCAAATAGCCGCAATTAAAGCCGCTTCTTACCAGCAACCTCAGGTTATATTCAAACACAGTACCCGATGTAGCATCAGCTCAATGGTGTTAAACAGATTGGGAAGAAGTGATATGCCTGAAAAAATAGACTTCTACCTTCTCGATTTGCTTTCATACCGTGACATTTCAAACGAAATCGCCTCCACATTTGACGTATACCACGAATCACCCCAGGTATTACTGATCAAAAACGGCGAGTGTATCTACGATGAAAGTCACCAGGGAATTCAAATGGATGAAATTATAGCGCAGGCCGCTGCTGCATAGCCTTACTGTGGTCTATGGACTATGGACCATGGACCATAGACCATAGACCATAGTAAATCCCAACCCCTACTTTCAGTATATTGCTTCAAATTGAGCTTATGACCATCACTGTATTTGGTGCAACCGGACAGGTAGGCAAATATGTTGTATCTCAGGCCCTCGCAATGGGATATTCCGTTCGGGCTTTTGGCCGCTCTATTGAATCTTTGATCGACAAAGACAATAACAATGAAAAGCTAACCGCCATTAAGGGATATATTTTTGACGAGTCGGATGTTTTTGGCGCTTTAGAAGGAAGCGATGCGGTTATCTCTGTACTTGGTGGCGCATTCGACGGAAAAGACCATACCAGAAGTCTTGGCATGAAAAATATCGTGGCCCAAATGGAAAAAGCCGGCCTCTCAAGAATTGTAGCGCTGGGAGGAATGGGTATTTTAAATGCAACTGAACCTGCCGATGGTTTTCTGATTGATCAGCCAGACTACCCTGAACAGTATAAACCTGTTGGACTAGAACACCTGGCTGCTTTTCGTAGTCTGGAAGCTAGTAAACTTCAGTGGACATTCATCTGCTCTCCCGACATTTTAAACTTAGCGGGCAACAGACAGTACATCACGGCTGCAAATTTTGCCCCCCAACCCAATCATTATCAAATCGCCGCCGGAGACCTGGCAGACTGTATGCTACAATGCATCAGCAACAACCAGTATATAGGGCAAAGGGTGGGGATTAGCAGACTCTAGGTGATCGCTGATTTCTGATCGCTGATCTCGGATTTTTGATTTTTGAATTTTGAATTTTGAATTTTGAGCCCCTGCTATTATTGACCATTCACCATTCACAATTCACCCCTCTTCATCAGCCAATCATTCTGCACATCATTCCCGAGAATAAAACTTTGGGTGGAGAATTTTTGGAAGCCGAATGATTCGTAGAATTTAATGGCCCTGGTATTGTGCTCCCATACACCTAACCAAACTACTTTTCCATTCATTTCCCTGGCCGCATTTAAGGCAAACTGCATCATGGTTTTGCCAACACCTTTTCCGATGCTGTTTTTACGGGCATAGAAGCGACTTAGTTCAACGGTGTATGGAGATTCAGGTAAATCTAAATGGGGAGCATGCTTTAACTTAAAATAGCCTACAGGTGTATCACCTTCATAAGCCAGGAAGAACTTATTTTCTTCATCGAAAACTTCTGCTTCCAGTTTAGGTATGGAGAATTGCTTTTCCATAAACAGATCCATATCAGCAGCGCTGTTATCTGCCGCGAATGTGTCGTAAAATGTTTCACGACTTATAGCGGCTATTAGTCCTGCGTCCTTTTCGTCTGCTTTACGGATGGTAATATTCATGTTGATCTATGCGCAATTTTCAATCACCATTGCACTGGCTCCACCACCACCGTTACAAATACCGGCTGCACCAATCTTGCCGCCTTTTTGCTTCAGCACATGAAGAAGGGTAACAATAATTCTTGCTCCGCTGCAACCAAGTGGGTGTCCTAAAGAAACCGCACCGCCATGCACATTTACTTTAGCGGCGTCCAGGTTCATTTTTTGGATATTGGCGATCCCTACAACAGAGAATGCTTCATTCAATTCAACAAAATCTAGTTCATTCATCTCAAGACCAGCTTTCTCTACCGCTTTTGGTAATGCGAGTGAAGGAGTTGTGGTAAACCATTCCGGCGCTTGTTCAGCATCGGCATAACTGCGAATAATGGCAAGTGGTTTAATGCCCATTGCATCTGCTTTTTCTTTACTCATTAAAACCACTGCTGCTGCACCATCGTTCATGGTAGAAGCATTTGCGGCAGTAACGGTACCGTCTTTTATGAATGCAGGTTTTAAGGATGGTATCTTATCAAATTTTACGTTGAAGGCATCTTCATCTTTACCAAACATAATTGGCTCACCATTTCTCTGCGGAATTGGTACTGGTACCACTTCGGCATCAAATGATCCATTGTTCCAGGCGGCCTGACTTCTGGTATAACTTTCTATTGCAAATGCATCTTGCTCCTCGCGCGAGATATTACATTCTTTGGCGCATAATTCAGCTGCGTTACCCATAGCATAGTTATGGTATACATCGGTAAGTCCGTCTTTTGCCAGTCCATCTATCATTTGAACATTACCATATTTATTTCCCCAGCGAAGGTTACCTGAATAATAAGGCACATTACTCATACTTTCCATTCCTCCTGCCACAACTATATCTGCATCTCCCAATAAAATAGCCTGTGCACCCTGCGAAATGGCTTTCATTCCACTTGCACAAACTTTATTCACCGTAGTACAGATCACTGAATCAGGTAAACCGGCAAACTTAGCGGCCTGTCTGGCAGGTGCCTGACCTGTATTAGCTTGTATTACACAACCCATTAAAACTTCCTGAACATCGGCAGACTGAATACCCGCTCTTTCCACAGCGGCCTTAATAGCGATAGCACCAAGTTGCGGCGCCGTAAAATCTTTTAAACTACCACCAAATGAACCTATAGGCGTACGAACAGCGGAAACGATGTATACAGTTTTTGTTGCCATTTTATAATTTTGAAATGCAAATATAAAGCAATCATACTAACAATCGTTAGCTTCACTGATATTTAACGAAGCTGGCAAACACAGTACTTATTCCAACTTAACTTAGCGAAAATAACATTGCATGTTCCGGAGAATATTTACCCTTTTTATAGTCTTAAGTTTTGGACTGATGCTAACCAGCTTCATCATACCAAATCTGGATTGTGCACAGTTAAAGAAAGGGGTATTTCATAGCTATAGCAAAACTACCGGTGCTCATATCATTATCACCAGAATGAATGGGGTACAGCAGGATATTAACACCAGCACCAATGATACGATCTATTGGAAAATAGATTGGCTTAGCGATTGTCGTTTTGCTGCAACTTATTTAACTGGCTCAGGACAAAAAACACCAGAAGAAAAAGCATTTTACCAAAGCAGTTTTTTGTTTTATGAGGTTAAGGAAATTGCTGATAACTATTATATAGGCACAACTACTGTTAAAGCGCCAAATGGGAGTAGTACTTCAACAGACACCACCTGGTTTACGGCTAAGCTTTAAATATTAAACTTTCTCAAATATTTCGGCACGGAATTTGTATATTTTAGGATAAACCCGTTTATGCCTTTGAGAAAAAAAGTCTTCGCTCTGGCTTTTTTATTATTTGCTGTTAGCCATACCACTTCTGCGCAGTATGATAACAAGGTATTTGAAGAAAACTACAAGACTTTCCGGGATATCACAGATTCTCTATCCAGCTACGCGTTGTACCTAATCCCATATGGGTCAACTAAGAAAATAAAACTCACCGGAACTTATCAGAGCAGTTTATCAAAAGTGTACCACTTTTTGAAGCGCAATAAAAAAATGGATTTTAAAAACCCTGAGTTTATTATCGGCATACTGATTGACAGCCAACGGATTGACGAACCTGAAATATTACCAAATGGGAAATTTGGTGTTAACGACCAATACCTAATAAAAGTAACCTACCACTATAAGGTTAATTTTCTCATACACACCAAAGAAAGAAAGGAATTACGCTTTAACCTTGGTGGAGACATTAAGCATGAGAAAACAATGGTAGCGTTTAACCCATACAACGAAATAAGAGATTCGATTAGTAGAAGAGGTTATAGCCTAAGCCCGCAACCACAGCCAATTACCGTTGCACAATCACAATCGCAGATGTATGGAGAACTGCATATGCAGGAAGGTGACTACAAAATATTATTATCGAAATTATTAGAACGGTTTATCAATTTTTATGTAGACAGAGTAGATAACTAATTAATCTATATGCTATGAAAAGTAAATACCTGATACTTCTATCCTTTATTTGCTTGTTTAACTCACAAACAAAGGCGCAGGATGATTCTAGCTTTGCTCAGATTTACCGGACTTTAAGAGACATGACTGAATCTCTTAAAACCTATAGTCTTTACATTGTACCCTTTGAATCAACCGATAAACTCAAACTAGGTCCCCTACATCAGAGAAAACTTTTAGAAGTATTTCATTTCTTGAAAAAAGGTAAAACATTAAGTTTTGAAAACCCCGATTTTATCATTGGGTTTCTTGTAGACAGTCAACGTTTGCATACCCCCAATGGAGGCGTTGCTTCAACGAGTAGCTCAGGTGGTTCGGGTGGCAGACTGAAATTCTCACAAGCCACGCATGAATTTCATTATACTGTTTTAATTCATACACGAAAAAATCAACAGCTAACTTTTAAACTCGGCGGCACTGTTTACGTTACAAAACGTAAGACCGATATGCCTTCTTATAGCTTCAACAATCGGGTGGTTGATTCATTTACTAGATATAGAAGCCCTGAAAATCGAGGCTACCTATTATCTGGAGGAACTTCATCTCAATCGAGTGCATTCCTTGATGGCGATTTAATGCCTAGTGTAGATGATTATAAAACACAACTTATCAAAGTGCTACAGCTATATAAAAACAAATATATAGACAGGGTGTACAACTAATCAGCAGATTGATCAAGCAATTTGATTCCGGTCTGGGTAAATTCAATTCGCTTTTGCTTATATAAATTGCCCGTTGTCATTTTGAAAGTTTTCTTACTCATACCAAAGAAATCGTAAATTTCTTCGGGAGCAGATTTATCATGATAAGGCAGGTATCCATTGTTCTCTTCCAGTAACCGAATAATTTTGCCTGCCTCGTCTTCCACTTTCTGAAAGCCCGGTTTACCTAGCACTACATCTATTTTATTTCCTGGCAATATTTTTTTTACAAAGCCCTTTAGCTTATCTCCGATCTGAACATCTCCGAATATTTCATTCTGGTGTATAATTCCAGTATGCAGGTTATTAATGATTACTACAAAACCCAGTTCTGATTTTCTATACACCAAGAGATCAACCTGATCCATTTCTTTTACGGTTAGTTGGTCATTACTCAATGACTGCTCTAACTTTTCAGTAGCCGCAACCCTACCCGTCATTTCGTCTATATAAAGTTTCACCAGGTATTCCCCTCCCTCACGCATGCCCCCTAATTGCTTGGAAGCTGGCACGAAAAGATCTTTCATCAATCCCCAATCCAAAAAAGCACCTTGTCTGGTTACGGCTACGGCTTTCATTTTCACTACTTCTCCCACACAAGCTTTCGCTTTTTGGGTAGTAGCTATTAAACGATTATCAGAGTCGTGGTACACAAATACGGTAATCTCATCTCCTATTTTAAGTCCTTTAGGCGCAAACCGTGTAGGCAACAAAATACCATCACCCCCATCTTCAAGGTAAAATCCAAAATCTACTTTACGGGATACTTTTAACGTATTATAATTTCCCACCTGAACCTGCTCCATAGTACTATTTATGCTGCAAAAATAGGTTAGTTTCCCCGATCCGGTCAGAATTATACGTATGGGCTTGGATTTATTGCTATCACTGGAATTTAGCTGCAAGCTACAGGCTGCAAGCCGAAAGCGAAGGATAGAACACGGATTTTCATGACTTTCACGATCTATCATGATAAATCTTGAAAATCATGAAAATCTGCGTTCTATTAATAGCGGATAGTGCATTAGCAAGAATCAACTATTTCATTAACCAGTTCATTTCAAATTATACCCCTTCATTTATTCCATTAATAGCAGAAGGCCTAAAACAAGCATCAATCAAGGCTTGCAGCTTGCGGCTTGAAGCCATTGTTGTCCGGGGAAATTTGACCGCGAGCTATAGTTGTGCGTATGATGGA
>CAZTCS010000094.1:0-15505 GCA_964611995.1 uncultured Sediminibacterium sp.
GCTTTGACCTTTAATCCGAATGTAGTGGTGATTGGTGATGAAAAAAATATGCCACAGTAAAAGAAGCACTTGCTCATACCGATGTTAAGGTATTTGCAGGTGAAAAAGCATTGGTGGAAGCTGCAGGGATGGACTGCTACGATATGATGCTGGCCGCAATTGTTGGCTATGCAGGATTAAAACCTACCCTGATGGCTATTTCTAATGGGAAAGCCATTGGTTTGGCCAATAAGGAAACATTGGTGGTTGCAGGAGATATTGTAGTGAGAATGGCCATGGAGAAAAAAGTACCCCTTATCCCCGTTGATAGTGAACATTCAGCCATATTTCAATGCCTGGTAGGTGAGGGCAGGAACAAAATAGAAAAGATCATACTTACTGCAAGCGGAGGTCCATTTTTAGGCAAAAAGCCCAATTTTTTGGTTAATGTAAAACGTGATCACGCTTTACAGCACCCAAACTGGAGTATGGGAGCCAAAATCAGCATCGATTCCGCTACCTTGATGAATAAAGGGTTGGAGATGATTGAGGCAAAATGGTTGTTTAACCTTCATCCCAATCAGATTGAAGTAGTGGTACATCCACAGAGTATCATTCATAGTATGGTGCAATTTGAAGATGGCAGCCTCAAAGCTCAGATGGGTCTGCCGGATATGAAACTACCAATTCAGTATGCTATGGCATTCCCTGAAAGAATACCCAATGGGTTTCCCAGGTACGATTTCAGAAAACCCAATACACTTACATTCGAAGAACCAGATACTAAAACCTTTCGCAACCTTGCATTGGCAACAGAAGCACTCTATAAAGGGGGCAATATGCCCTGCATTTTAAATGCAGCCAACGAAATAGCCGTATTTGCCTTTCTTAGGAATAGGATTGGGTTTCTCGACATGACAGAAGTAGTGGCCCAAACCATGCAAAAGACGGCATTTATCGAAAAACCTACGCTAGAAGAGTATTTCGAAAGCGACGGAGAGGCACGTAATTTCGCTGCTTCTTTGATTCACATGTAATCTTTGCCTATTTTCACAACCAATATACTGCACGAATTGAGGTATAACATCTAAAACAATCAGTAAACCTGTATGACTTTATTAGCAATTGACTGGGGTAGTGTGGCAGTTAAAGCCGGACAATTCATTCTATCTTTTTCCATTTTAGTGATCTTGCATGAACTGGGCCATTTTTTACCAGCACGCTGGTTTAAATGCCGTGTAGAAAAATTCTACCTGTTTTTCAACCCATGGTTCAGTCTATGGAAGAAAAAAAAGGGAGAAACAGAATATGGTCTTGGCTGGGTACCATTCGGAGGCTATGTGAAAATAGCTGGTATGATCGACGAAAGCATGGATAAAGAGCAGATGAAACTGCCCCCGCAACCATGGGAGTTTCGTGCTAAACCAGCCTGGCAAAGGCTCATCATCATGATTGGTGGTGTTGTAGTAAATGTAATTTTGGCGATCGTTATTTTTATAGGCATCACATGGGTGTGGGGCGAAGAATACCTACCGGTTAAAAACCTTAAATATGGTGTTCATGCCGACTCTCTTGCAAAATCAATTGGTGTACAAGATGGAGACCTGATTACTGGCATCAATGGTAAGCCACTCGAAAATTTTTCTGCCCTTGAATCTGAAATTATGTTTAAAGAGGCAGCAACCATCGAAGTACAACGCAATGGAACAGAGGTAGCATTGAAAGTGCCAGATGATTTCGCTAAGAAAATGGTGAAAAACAGAAAACTAGGTAGCATGATCCTGCCTCGGTATCCTGCAATCGTCGACAGCGTTTCGGCAAAAGATGCAGTATTTAGTTCCGGAAAATTACAAAAGGGAGATACCCTTGCAGCTTTAAATGGACAGCCGATCACTTATTACCACGAATACCAGCAACTGGCAAAAAAATATGCTGATTCAATCATAACCTTATCTGTATTACGTGGAGCAGATACTGTGCAGGTAAGACTTTTACTAAATGAAAAAGGCAAAGCTGGTTTTTGGGCTTTATCACCCCTGGTAATTTTTGGAACGGTAGAAAAAGAATATACACTGGCACAAGCTATACCGGAAGGATTTAATCGTTGCTGGGAAGCGTTAGACAGGTATATGACTGGTCTCAAACAATTATTTACCGGTAAGCAGGATGTGAACGATTCTTTGGGAAGCGTAATCAGTATTGGTAATACATTCCCTGGCGAATGGGATTGGCAGCGTTTCTGGACACTTACAGGTATCTTCTCAATTGTATTGGCATTCATGAATATTCTCCCCATACCAGCACTTGATGGTGGACATGCACTGTTTACCCTTATTGAAATGATCACAGGTAGAAAACCTGGCGATAAATTCATGGAGTATGCCCAAATGGTGGGAATGGTATTGTTGTTAGGTTTGATGGCCTATGCATTGGGATTGGATTTCTGGAGATTATTTAAGTAACACTTATATACCCAAAAAATAAATGCCCGACAAAATCATTGTCGGGCATTTATTTTTTACAACCAGCTATTACACAAAAACATTTTTTATTAATTCAGTCCTCTTCGTTTTCTCCAAACCAAATTCTCTAATAAAAGCAGGTTATTAAAAGCAGGAGAGTAATAATAAAAAGTACCAAAACCTAAATCTGTTACCCTTTTTTTCCATGGGTCGGGCAAAAAAGAAGCCATGCTGGCAATGAAGAAATAATATTGTTCGTCTTCAATCAAGTCAACCAAAGTTGATGATTGGTCAATAATGATCTCAGGAGGCTTTATTCCCCACCTAAGTAATGAAGTACTCAGGATTACCTGATCCATAAATGTTTTAGCAGATGCAAGTGCAGTCTTAGTATCCTCAATCAACAGGGGTTTCAATGCTTCAAGTGCTGGAATGGGTTTTAAAGACATCAGTCTTGAAATATGATATAGGATATTGGGTAAGGTTGCATAATGCGGTGAAACATAACTGTCGAATGATATATACTTCTTTGTTTTAATCACATCTTCAATCAGGAAAAGACTGGCAGAGTCGGCAGATGTCCACTTGAGGTTGTGTTGTTGAACAAAATACAGCACATTCGACAATACACTGATATCAAAATCAATTGGCATTTTTTCGCCAAACCAGGTTGAATAAGCACCAACCTTAAGGTATTCCGGAAAAGTATTGCTGATTTGCTTTTCCGGATTATTAGTATAAAGCTGCATTATTTGGTGAACCAATCTGGCTATTGAGTCATTGCACTGCTGTGCCATTAGTATGATTACTGTGTCGTCTAAATCGTCTGGCAAAGCCTTGCTTTTATCAAAAAGGTTTAGCCAGCCTGCATGCGGAAAAATACGTGGTGTATCTGTGGGCCAGAAATTATAAGTGGGTCTGTTATTTTTCCGGTTTTGAAATTTTGGATAAGCCGCAAAAGTTCGCTCAATGATCTTGTCGGCCAATTGTTGCTGCGAAACGTTGAAATCCTTTTTAATGTCTGTCAATGTAAATGCCACAAGACCGGTATAAAATGGATTGATATCCGCTTTCCAGCTGTCCTGATTTAATGCATATCGACGATAAGAGGGAATACTACCTTTTGGAAAAATACCATCCTGTTTCACTTGTAGTGCATCAATGCGTTCTAATAGCCTGGTAATAATCAGACTATCATTTGCTGATAATACAGAAGAATAGATCAGTAAAAGGAAGATGGTACAAAATTTCATCAAGGGTAAAAATACAGTGTTTTACATATATCAACTTGATCAGTTCACTTTCATGAATTGCTACTTAACTAGAAAAATAAGTTCCTGGGATATGCTATTCAAAATAAAGAAGACCGCCTTTCTAAGACGGTCTTTTTTATTCTGTGGGGTCGGAGGGAGTACAATCGAACCCCTTCTGCCATTGGTATCATTTCTAAATATGATTTTATGATGCTTAACAATGCGCTAATCCTATAATTATGGCACGACGAGAATGATCCTTTTCCGGAAACTTGCGCCGTGGAATACCTTTATACCATTTAGGCACGGAATTATGCTGCCCGGATTGCTTAGTCTAAGACGGAAGCAAGTCTGGTATATCGCGCGGCACTCATCTGCTCCCGGATCGCTTCCATCAACATGGAAAACGCTTCTGCAGGCATAAAGGATTTACAACCAGTAAGCATACTCAAGCTGTCCGCATCACGCTGCGCAGGAATAGTGTATTTCATCCATAAAAGCATTACTGGAAATGATATCCGCTGCATGATGGCCATCCTGTGCTGTGCCAGTTCATCATCGGTAAAATGCTGCTGAAGCAATAGTTCAGTTACAGTTTCTTCTTCATAAATATGTTCAAGATAACGGCTATGGAAAATAGAGAAATCGATATAAAAGCGATGAATCTCTTCCGCAGATTCCTTGCCGGTAAAAGCGTGCATACTTTGTTCGAGTGCATCCTGGATGGATTCCAATTCTTCATGATCATGTTTGTCATGGTCAGAAGCGCCAGGTACCCGTTCTTCGAGATGCCGAAGTGTATGCTCATTTTCTGTGTGAACATGATCTTTCAACAGGACGAACATATCATCACCCAATTGTATGAGTTGTTGCAGTTCCTGTGCGTCGGCGAAATCTGTGCATCCCAGGTAAAATGAAAATTGTGCGAGTACATTGCGCAGGCCCTTATGAGGCGCAGCGAAAGAAGTAATTCTTGGCATGTGAAGTATTTTTAATCACAAAATTGCCCCTCATGCTTTACACCGGATTGTAAAAATCCGTTTATCTGCTACTTCTGAAAAAGAATTCTTTCGGTGTCTCGCCTGTAAAGCGTTTGAACTCTTTGATAAAATGCGGTTGATCGTAAAATCCGGCTTCGTAAGCAACTCCTGTCAATGAATCCTGCTTTTCGTGCTGGCTGAGCAAATGGTGGAATCTTACAATCGAAGCAAACTTTTTAGGTGATGCACCCACCAACTGTCTGAACCTTTTCTCAAGAGGGCTGTGGCTGGTATGAAGTTGCGTTGCGAGATCCCTGATCCTGATATTCCCTTTATACTGATAAATAAGTGAGATGGCAGCCATGATCAATTGATCAGGTGTTTCCTGCCGTTTACGGTTCAGCAGAAAATGTTCCATAACAGCTATACGATCCGTATCCTTCTTAGCTTCGCATAGCTGTTCTTCAAGTACCATCAATTCGGATCTCAACATCAGATGATCCAGCGAAACACTTTGCTGAAAAAGTTCATGCAATGGAAACCTGAAGAACGTTGCTGCCCCACCAGGATTAAAAAATACAAGTAATGTATTTGTATGCTGGCCATTGCGAAAAATTCTTACATGGTCACGTAAGCCGGTTATCCCGCTATGTGACAAGGCAACTTCCGTATTATTTTCAATGTAAGAAAGTCGTCCTGAATATTGAAAACCGATCACAATACCTGTATCGGGCAAGACACCATACGTTTCCTCTGTTTCTGCTTTCGTAATAGCGAAAGATTTCACAAAAGGTTGTAATTCGACACATGGTATATAGCTGGTAAAGCTCATAATGAAAAATACAAAAAATTGCCGGGTAGTTCAATAGCAATAAATGTCAATTTATCCCGAGGTTACAATGAAAGGTTTTGTATTGTTTTGCATAAAAAAACGCATTGCAAAAATTGCAATGCGTTGTGGAGTCGAGGGGAGTCGAACCCCTGTCCAAACATCGCTACCATTAGCTTTCTACATGCTTATTTCATGATTATTTGTCGGTGTACTGCCGGACATGAACAAACCAACAATACACTTAGCTGGATGGTCTTAAGCAACAGTCACAGCCTTTTGTTGCAGCAACCTGTGTTTATTTTGAGTCGGCGGCGACACCTGGTAACAGATCAACCTGTGCGGCGGCCCAAATGACTATCTAATCACTGATTAGGCAGCCATGGCATACTGTGTATTGCCATTTGAAGTTTGAATATTCAGATTTAAGTGCTAATTATCCAACGCACTGCATGCTTACACCAACCGTACCATATGCTGTCAAAACCAGTACGACCCCGGGTAATCTGCAAAGTTACGAATATTCAAGGATTACTGTAGGGAAAACAGCTGCGAGCTTCTAGCCTCTAGCTGCCAGCCTTGATTAGTAGTTATTTTTGGCTATCTGCTATTAATAGAACACAGATCTTCATGATTTTGAAGATTTATCATGATAGATCATGAAAATCATGATAATCCGTGTTCCATCATACGCACAACTATAGCTCGCGGTCAAACTTCCCCGGACAGAAATGGCTTCTAGCCACTAGCTTCTAGCTTTTTTACTATGAACTGAACCTTCTATTAGTGTATGTGTGGCAATTAAATGGCTCTTTTATGTAGACATATGACATAAAAAAATCGAATTCCCTCTTATATATTCCAGTTAAAGCAGATAGCCCGAAATAATCGCCAATCAAGGCTAGCAGCTAGAGGCTAGAAGCTCGCAGCTCCTAATTTTTATACCGATTTCGACAATGAACCCGTTAAACTTATTGGAAATTCTGCTATCCAATGCTGTAAACACAGCATTAGCGCGAAATTGTACTTGGTCGTTATTTACGCCTTTTTTACCGATCTGGTAAATGGTTCAGCGTGAATGATTTTACTTTTAACGCTGAATCCAGCCTGCCTGAATTAAAATTAACTTTTAATAGCCCACAAACATTTGTACTTCATGAAAACATCCGGACGTATCAGTTTCCTCTTACTGCTGTTAGCTTTTTTCTGCAGCGCTACCCCTAAAAAAACAAAACCCGCCAAAATCTTTATCGCCGATTATGAGAATGTACTGGGTACCTCTATGGAGATAAAAATTGTTGCCGATCAGGAACAATTTGCCAACAAAGCAGAACAGGCTGCATTAAACGAAATTGACAGGCTCAATAAAATATTAAGTGGTTACGACGCAAACAGTGAATTCAGCAAATGGGTAAGTACAACTAATACAGCAACTCCGGTTTCGGCTGAATTATTTGAAGTACTCGGTCTCTTTGAACAGTGGCGCACCAGAACCAATGGGGCACTTGATGCCTCTGCCGAAGCGATAGGTAAGCTTTGGAAAACTACTGCAAAAGAAAACCGTAAACCTAATGCAGCGGAGATAGCAGCAGTTTTAAACATAGTTCGTCAACAACATTATTCATTAAATGAATCAAATAAAACCGCAACCCATAAAACCAATGCGGCGCTTATGTTGAATTCATTTGCGAAAAGTTATATCCTTCAAAAAGCAGCAGATGCTGCACTTGCTGTTGCAGGAGTACATGGGGTAGTAGTAAATATTGGCGGAGACATACTCGTAAAAGGAACACATACTGAACAGGTACTAGTAGCAAACCCGAAAGCAGATGCTGAAAATGATCTTCCAATTGCACAAATCGAGGTTGCAAATAAAACCATCGCTACCAGCGGTAACTACAGAAGGGGTAATATGATTGAAGGTAAATGGTATTCCCATATTGTTGACCCAAGAACAGGCTTCCCCACCAGTGAAGTAATCAGTGCTACAGTTATTGCAGATAATGCTACAGACGCAGGAGCACTGGCAACTGCATTGAATGTGTTGAGTCCGGCAGAAAGCGAAAAACTCGTAGCAACTGTACCTGGAGCAGAATATATGCTCATTACTGCAGATGGAAAGCGAATTGAAAGCAAAGGATGGGATGCAAGCATGCCATTTAATAAAACTGCTCCTGCACCGGTATCTAGCAATTTTGCTGATAAACAATGGAACGATAAATATGAACTGGCCATCAACCTTGAATTGGCAACAATTGAAGGAACACGTATAAGAAGACCATTTGTGGCTATTTGGGTAACAGATGCGGAGAAAAAGCCTGTTCGTTTACTGGCAATATGGTATAATAAACCGAAATGGCTAAACGATATGCGTACATGGTATGCAACTTATTACGATCAATTTTCCGCAGGTCCTAATAATATTAGTTCAACAAGCAGTGCCACAAGAACACCAGGTAAATACACTATTAAATGGGATGGGAAAGATGATAAAGGCAATCTGGTGAACCAGGGTACTTATACAATTCATATAGAAGCAGCAAGGGAGCATGGTACCTACCAATTGATGCGTCAGGAAATAAAAATTGCGGCAAAAGCACAACATATTGATATCCCCGGAAACCTGGAAGTAAGCTCAGCATCATTGGATTTTCAAAAGAAAGCGAATGGAAATTAAACAGACCGGTACAAAAGACAAAAAAGCTGGATCAAAACAATCTGAGTGGAAAAAATTAACGGCCCGGTATTCTCGCTGGTTACATATTTACCTGTCGATGTTCAGTTTTGTAATCGTGCTTTTCTTTTCTGTTACCGGAATCACCTTAAACCATTTGGAATGGTTTGATGAATCGGTTGAGCGGGAAAATAAAGTAAATGGTAATATACCAGCCAATTGGGTTAATATGTCAGATACTGGCCTGATTAAGAAATTGGAAGTGGTTGAGTTGTTGCGAAAACAATATGGAATCAAGGGTTATGTAAGTGATTTTATGATCCAGGACGACCAATGCATGGTTTCCTTTCGTGGACCAGGATATAGCGCCGATGCATTTATAAATAGGGAAGACGGTGCTATGCAATTAACAGAAATGAAACTGGGTGTTATCGCATTGTTCAACGACCTCCATAAGGGGCGCGACAGTGGAAATGCATGGAAATGGATTATTGACCTCTCGGCAGCATTCCTGATAATTGTTTCATTGAGTGGGTTGGTAATGTTGTTCTTTTTAAAGAAAAAACGATTAAATGGCCTATTGATAGCTTTAATAGGCGGAATAATTTGCTACCTGATTTATAAAATCTGGATACCATAACATATCAAAAGGGTATAAAAAGTAAAAGGGATACTGAACAGTATCCCTTTTACTTTTTATGATAAACTGATATCTGTTAAGATTCAGTTTCAGGAGTGTCGTCGCTTTCAGGTGCAGCCGTTGTTCCCGGATTAGGAGCTACATAAATGGTTTGGTGGTAAAACTTATTTGAAGGTTTAACCAGATTCATTTTCTCCTGGAAAATATTCAGGTAATTATTGTCTTTATTATTCTTACCAAATACCTCTTTCAGGTGTGTAAACAGATCCATTGAACTGCTTTCAAAAGCAGCAGCTTCCAGACTGATCAATTTAATATTCGCATCAACGTATTGGTTCATTTCTGTATTGATGATGGTACAATGGATATTTCCTTTTAATACCGAATCCTTACAAAGATTAACCCTTAAACCATACACAGATCCTTCAAACTCACCTTCTACTTTAATATCATTACAGATAATAACACCGGTCATTACACCAGTAGGAGTGATATGAACAGTTTTCTTACTGTACAATACACCACTGAAATTACCGTCAAGAATGATGTCGTTCTCTGAATCAAGGATACCAGATACATTGGTTGATTTAGTAATCAACAATTGTTTGTCTTCCGGAAAAGACTGTGTGCCGAAACTTGCATTGGGGTCATGCAATAATTGCTCCCTGAACTTGTTCATGTGTTGGTTTTTTATAAACGTATAACAGACACAAAGCTAAGGCCTGTTGGCGGTTAGAAGGTCAAGATACAAATTATTATTTATTTGTAAACATTTACGAAACGCGTTATAATCGAGGTAAAACCACATATTTTGGCTATCTTAAACGTCCATTTCCTCATAAAACCAATCCAATCCCATGTTTTCCCTTAAAAAAAACAAATCAGAGCCCATGCTTCCAGCCGTTCAGGTTGTCTCGGGTGGCTTTTATTTTGGCATCATCAGAACCATTTCACCTATCAGGATAGAGGGCGATTTCAAAGGCATTATTTTTTGTAACAACAAAGTGATCGTAGACAGTAAAGCCACTGTTAGCGGTGATATTTTATGTCATGAAATAGTTGTTGGTGGACTTATCGAGGGAAACATTATTTGTAAAAATAAATGTCACTTACAGGAAGAAGCCACCGTTAGTGGGGTCGTTCGGACCGCATTGTTTGAAAACGAAACAAACAGCTCTGTATCAGGGCCTGTTTACGTTAACAAGGAAAATAATAATATAGATATCGATGAGTATTATGATCTTTTCAACAAAAAAGAAAACCTGGAAAAGATTAAGAATGAATATTTCTCACTCCCGCAAAAATTAATCCTGATTACCTGATCTTTGGATATGCATTTATCCGCAAAACAACTTATTGAACAGTTTCAATTAATACCACATCCGGAAGGTGGCTATTATCGGGAAACCTACAAATCTTCAGAAAATATTGATCATAATGCCCTGCCCGTTCGATTCAAAGGCAAGCGTGCTTTTTCTTCAGCCATCTATTTCTTATTAGAGAAAGGAAATTTTTCTGCTTTTCACCGGATACAATCCGATGAATGCTGGCATTTTTATGCTGGGGATACGCTGTTGGTTCATATAATAACACCAGAAGGAGCATTAACAACCGTTCAACTGGGTAACAGGCCTGGAACAACTTATCAATACGTGGTACCTGCAGGTTATTGGTTTGCTTCTGAAACAGCACCTGGGGGCGACTATTCATTTGTAGGATGCACAGTGGCTCCGGCTTTTGACTTTGCTGATTTTGAAATGGCAGAAGCATCATCTTTAGTGAAAGCATTTCCACAGCATGAGGCTTTAATTCAGCGTTTATGCAGGTAATCAACCATTATGTTGGTAGATACGGATTACCCAATAAGCCAGTATACATAAAAGGAGAATCGTAACAATGGTAATTAAGGTCCATTGTTGGCTATTGAGTTGTCTCCTGCGTTTTTTCTTGCGGCTTTTGGAAGTTTGTTTGTGTAATTGCAGGTTTAATTGTTTGGCGTATTGATCCAGTTTTCTTTTATCCTGAAATCCTTGTAACCCTTCAACAGCATCATTGATAAATTCAGAATCGGCCATCTGCTTCTCAATGGCATAGCGCTCTTCTGCTGAAGTTTTACCCTCCAGATAGCGCAGCAGGTCCTCCTGCTTCAATCCATCATCATCCTGTAATATGTCTTTCAGGTCGCTCATCAGGCTTGTTTCATTTTCTTTTCAACCAATATTTTCAGGTTTCTTTTTCCGTTCTGAATATGGCTTTTTACTTGTAAAAGAGAGAACCCGGTTGTATCAGCAATCTCCTGGTAGCTCCTTTTTTGCAGGTAGAATAAAGTTACACATGTTTTTTGCTCGGCATTGAGTTCTTCCAATGCCTTTTCAAGATAATTAAGGGTAATTTCTTTCTCAATCAGTGCATCCTTGTCAGATTCAGGTGCAGTTAGTCCTTTTTGCTCTTCTGCAGAAACAATCACATGTTTGTCGCGCAGTTTCATCAGGCAATGGTTCTTGGCAACCATATATAGCCAGCTTTTCAGGTAGTCAACTTTGTATTTACCCAGTTCTGTTATGGCTTTTAAAAATATCTGCTGTACGGCATCTTTCGACTCTTCTTCATTTTTCAGGTATTTCATGCAAACACCAATCAGCAGGTATGTATAGCGTTCCAGCAAAATACCCAGCCATTCATTATTGTTGTCGGCATAGAAGAATTCCAACAGTTCGTTATCGCTGATATGTGAATACTTTCCTGAATGCACGCTTTAAAATAGCTATTTCTTATTAGATGCCCAACCTTTAAAATTCCATATCTTGAACACAAATATTCATTATGTCTTTTGTTATGCCGGTAGTGGCAGTAATTCCTATGCGAAAAGAACCTGCTCATAGGTCAGAAATGGTGAGTCAGTTATTATTTGGAGAGCTTGCCATTGTCAAAGAAACAAGTGCCGATTTTGTATTGGTGCAAACATTATACGATGATTATGAAGGATGGTGCCAGCAGTCTCAATTAATTTATTTGGAGAACGCACCAGATATACAATCTGATCAGCTTAGTATGGGATGGGCTTCAGCAATTCAATACCATGATACAACAATCATGATAGGAGTGGGTACACCTTTGAATCTGTTTAAAGGCGAGGAATTAGCATTGCCGGATCACCAATTTATCTATGCTGGCCCTACTTGGAAAACAGGAACTGCTGAATTCAATGAAAGTAGCATAACTGCTATTGCAAAGCAATATTTGAATAGTCCTTATTTATGGGGAGGAAGAACGGTATTTGGTATAGACTGCAGCGGATTTGCGCAACAGGTTTATCGTCATTTTGGTAAACATTTACCCAGGGATGCTTATCAACAGGCAGAAAAAGGGGAAACAGTAGGTTTTTTGCAGGAAGCAATTTGTGGTGACCTAGCGTTCTTCGATAATCCGGATGGGAAAATCACGCATGTAGGGATTATGTTAAGCCCTGACACAATTATTCATGCTTCCGGACAGGTCAGGATCGACCGAATCGACAATATGGGTATTGTTCACTCAGGAAACGGAAAACGAACACATCAGTTAAGAATCATTAAAAGGTATTTATAAAAGAAAAGCAACCCAGGGGTTGCTTTTCTTTTATAAATATAGTTAGGGATAGCTTACATAATATCCATGGCTTTGGCAAAATAGGTTACAGTGCCAGGTAAAGCTAGCCAGAAAAACTCACGGTATACAATCAGTAATACGATCATCAAGGCTAACCAGAAAAAGCAGAGTGCCCAATATTTGGCAGTGGATTTTTTCGCTTCCATTTTTTTTCAATTTTGGCAAAGATAGGGTGCTGCCTTGAATCGGCATCAGCCTTTTTCATGGTTTTTTTCGGTTGTTTGAACCTGGGTATTACTGGCATGCGCTTTTTTCTCGCCAGAACGGTCGAAAAAAAGCATTTTAATAGACAGGATAAACAATAGTACAGCAAATACCTTCTTCATTTTCTCATCGCTTAGGGAGAGTGCCAGTTTGCTTCCCAAAAAGCTTCCTGCCACGAAAGCAACGGCTACTATGAGAATGTAATTAACATTGATATACCCCTGTTTATAATATTGTATAACCGCAAGAATGCCGATGGGTAGTAGCATAATGCCCAATGAAGTTCCCTGGGCCTGTTTTTGGGTAAATCCAAGTAATAAAACCAATGCTGGTACCAGTATGATACCACCTCCGATTCCGACAAGTCCACTTAAAAAACCTGCGGCAAGTCCAATAAGGACCAATAAAACAATCGTTGTACTATTCATATTGCTTATTTGTGGCCGAATTGCTCCTTATAGAAATCAATCGCCTCCTGAACAATGGTTAGGGCTTTGGCTTTGTCGCCAAAATCTTCAACCACTACTGATTTGTTTTCAAGCTTTTTGTATTCCTCAAAGAAATGCCTCAATTCATCGAAAAAGTGTTTGGGCAATTCCTCAATATTATTGTAATGGTTAACACCCGGATCGGTGGCAGCTACGGCAATAATTTTATCATCCGGATCGCCACCGTCTATCATTTGCATAACACCAATAACTTTTGCATCCATTAATGTGAGTGGTTGCACCGATAATGAAGTAATAACCAGGATATCCAGCGGATCTTTATCTCCGCCATAAGATTGTGGGATAAAACCATAATTAATAGGGTAGTAAAAAGACGAAAAGATAACACGGTCCAATCTTAACAAGCCTGTTTCTTTATCTATCTCATATTTACACCTGGAGCCCTGGGGGATCTCAATAACTGCATTTACAATACGTGGGGCCTGTTCACCGTAATGAACGCCATGCCAGGGGTGAAGAACTGTTTTATGTGTCATTTGCTTGCTTTATGGTTTAATTGAAAACTGCTGAATTATAAATTCGGGTTAAAGGTATATTTAAAATCAACCAACCATTTTTCTGCTTGTTTGATCACTTTGATTTTAAGCGGCTGCTGGTCAAAAGAGTTACTATAATAAATGATAGAAGTTGCAGTATCTACATCGCTTACTTCGCTGATATTAATAGATGCAGACCTCAATTGTTGGCGCCCTTCCTTATCGTAATTCCTGTATTTGCTTTCAGCTCGGTCAAGATGACCCTGATTAGTGCTATCATCTACCATATACCATTTTGCGCGGGCAAAATCGCCTTTTAAACAAGCGTCAATAAACTCACGGCCTGCATCAAGTGCATTTTCTGCATTCGTATAAGGTTTCTGCGATTGTCCACATGCCATCAGCAGTATCAACACTGCATATATCAATTGTTTCAAGGTCTTTTTTTGATAAAGGTAATACGGTCTGCGGAAACCTACACATATTTCATGTTGCACCATCATATTCAGATAATTGCTCGAATAGCGCCCTATCTGTGTATTTATGCATATATTGTCCGAATATGCAGCCAAAGAAAAGCTTTATCTATTCTCAGGAATCAGAACCACATCGTCATCGGACCAAAAAAATTCTTAAAGCACATCCCCAGATCAGACAGTTGATTGGTAAGAACAGGCTAACTTTTATTGCCATTTTCTTACTGGTACTTGCACAAACCCTTATTGGGTGGTTTTTGGGCGCACAATCCTGGTGGATCGTTTTGGCAACTGCGTATATTATTGGTGCATTTATTGATCATGCGTTGTTTGTAATGATACATGAATGTGCGCACCGACTTATTTTTAAATCGCCCGTTGCAAACAGGTTGGCAGGTATATTCGCAAACCTTCCCCTGATATTTCCCAGTTCGGTTTCATTTGAAAGATATCATATCAAGCACCATTCTTTTCAGGGAGTGCATGAACTTGATGGTGATCTGCCTAATCATTGGGAGGCGAAATTGATCGATAATTATTTTATTGGAAAAGTAATCTGGCTACTGTTTTATCCCTTTTTTCAATTGTTCCGTATATCAAGACTGAAAGAGATCAAACCTTTTGATAAATGGATTTTATTGAATTGGGTGGCACAGATCGCGTTTGTATCAGCCATTACTATCTTTTTTGGTCCCAAGGCATTGGTATTTATGGTACTGAGCTTTTTCTTCTCGGTTGGCTTACATCCATTGGGTGCCCGTTGGATCCAGGAACATTACCTCACACATGGTGAACAGGAAACCTATAGCTATTATGGAGTTTTTAACAAGGTAGCATTCAATGTGGGTTACCATAATGAACACCATGATTTTCCTTCTATACCCTGGAACAGGTTGCCCAAGATCAGAGATACTGCACCTTCTTTTTATAATTCATTAGCATATCATACTTCCTGGACAAAACTGTTTTTCCGCTTCTTATTCGATAAAGAAATCAGTTTATACTCTCGTATTGTACGCAAAAACAGGGGAGCAGTGCCACTTTGTGACCAATCAACACCAGATTTAACCACTCAAACCTCCTGAGGACCGATTTAACAAGTATTTTATTGTTTTATTTTTTTATGAATTTGCAATGTCGTAATTTTGCAAACTGAAAATGAGCAGGTAATAACATCTCGCGGGTTCGCTTTGCATTCTGCACCAACGATTGACTTAATTTCCCCCTGATACTGCTCACAGAAACTTTGTTGTAAAGAATAAAACGAAATATTATGAAGAGTAATGTCATGCCTTCTATTGTCCAAATAGAAGCAGAAGAACTGAAAGAACTGGTAAGAGAAGTAAAAGAAACTGTTGCTGTTGATGTAATCAAC
>CAZTCS010000095.1:0-15472 GCA_964611995.1 uncultured Sediminibacterium sp.
CGATTACAAAACCTCAAAACGAGAAACAGGCAGAAGCTGTCAAGCCTTCATTAGATGAGCGTATCCAAAAGATTGAAGAGCTGCGCTCCTTGACAGGGAAAAGACAGAATACCTTAAACATCCTGCACAACCTGCGGGGCTTCACTTTTGCAAGTGATGAGAATTGCAAGCTGGTATTGCTGGATAGCCAGAATAACAAGTTTGAGACCAATAATACCAACCTCATTACATTGCTGACTTCGTATTTTGTAGCAGTGCTGGGAGATAAGGTTTCTGCACTTGACGATGAAATACTGACGTTCAAACTGTAAAACACAGTTTGAACGTAAAACTCCGTAGAGATTGCTCTACGGAGTTTTTTTTATGCTTTGGTTCACCCAGCATTAATTTCAAACTTTGTCCACAAATAGTTTATTAAAACACCTTTAAAGGTACTAATAGTACCTAAATATTGGTTAAAATAAACTGCTCTATGAATTGTTGGCTTTATTCATCCATACTAGAAGAAGGGCAATAAAGTCCTGAATGTTTACTCTGACACTTTCAAATCCCACGTTACCTTCATAAGGCGTTCTTTAATCTGACGTAATGTTTGTAAGATCGCAACTTCATCCGGGAAACCGGCACCAAATACCAGCTTTTTGAAATCACCTTTATAAGTGTCAGATAACAGCGGCCATACATTCTCGAGGTTTGCATAAATCATTGCATCCTTCGGGTGGTTCTCAAGCCATTTATTGTTGTTCTTGAAGCTCTCCACATCGTCGGCACCAACTTTCAGGAGCATTTCATCAAAGCCATCACTTTCAAAGAATGATTTAAGTTTTTCATCCTGAAGTAATTGATGTAAGTCGTATGTATGTCTGACCTTCTTTTTAAGATCATCTATAGGGTCAACGCCGTATGAAAACCTGACCAGACTCATGATTTTTTCGCAGATTGTACGCTCAGGAGCTAATACCTGAGCCTCAAATGGAAGTAAGTCGTACTCGTCAGCAATGGCCAACTGACCTGTGGCCTTCATCATATCATAAACAAACGAACCAATTTGCATGTTGGAGTATGGTTCGAAATATCCCAGCCACGTTGACTCAAGAATAATTTTATCTCTTACTTGTCCATAGTCGCCATTGAACTCTTTCTGGTATGTATGGGCAGTCTTTCTATTCATTCCCATTTTTTGAGTGACTTCATCAATTTGAATTTCAGGAAGTGCGCTTGAAACGATGTCGCTAATCTCTTTTAGCTTTGCTTTCATCCTGCTATTACTTTCTCCCTCGTATCTTAATACAACCAGGTCAATATCTTCCGAAAAGCGTTTAATGAACTCGTAGCATTTCAATAAGGATGTACCACCCTTGAATACAATTTCTTTAGACAAGTCGTTATTGAACAGGATATATAATGCGTATGTGACCCAATAATCCTTCTCTACATAGATAGTGGGAATGGACATGTACTGAGCGGTAAATTCAATCGCCTGTCTAAACAGTTTAGTGTTTTTGTGTAACCTCATTTAATATTCCATTTTTCAGTGTATGGGAAAGCTTCGCTTAATCCTGGAAATTTATAGGTCGTAATCGGGTTTAATGTTTTGTTGAGTAGCGCCGTCAGGTTGATGTTTTTAGTATCTTCCAATAGCAATCCCAACAACGCCCGGGCAGCCGGAGGATACTTTTGAGCAAGCTTTACAAGGGAATTTTTGTCGCTATCTGATAAGTCCTGAATAATCGCTTTTAGCCGCTTAGCTGATTTGACCAACGCTGCGTCAGGGATTTTTTTGATATATCTTATTGCATCCAATATCTGGAGCAGAGGGATATTCTCCTTAGTAATGGTGTTATTCTGTTTGATAAAGGAAATAGTATATCGCTCCCTTTTGAACTGGGCGCGAACATTGTTTCTACCGATCTGAATAACATTACTTACCTGCGTGGTAAGGCCGAGTTTGTTATATATGCTGTATCCTGTCAGATATCCCACGACCTTTCCGTTGTCCTCAAGTAAATCTTTTACAATCTGAGATAGGTCGGGGTTGAGATCGCCAAAAACTGTTGTTTCGGGCTTAAAATATTTTCCCTTTGCCAGTTTGGATATTTTGCCCGAAGAGGCCATCCGGTTTAAAGCCTTAATAACAGCTTCTTTCTTATTTACATTGTCCATAAAGTCAATATAGGTGAATATATACCCCTTGGGTAACCTATCTAGTTTATTTTCAATGAAATCAGTAACCTTCATAGTCAGTATAATAATGCAAATATATAGAAATGTCCAGTTTATTTTATAAATAACTGGACAAATAACGTATTTGCAGCATAAATACAGTAAATATGGGCTTATTCTCAGGTGTTTAAAAGATGGTCTTAAAATTATACAGGTATACCGAAGCCAAAGAGTATGTCTCTGGCTTCGGTTCTAAGTATGGATATTTGTGGTGCCTTTTAGGGTCCTACCGAGAAGTTGTGGGAAATGGCTGCCGTACCATAATTTGCACTGACGGCCGCAACTGGCATTAGGGCGCTAGCGAAAAGTTATAGGAAATGGCTGCTGCACTATAATTTGTACTGATGGCTGCAACGGGCGGTTTCTTGATAGCTTTTTGCACCATCAACGTTGTCGCTGAATTCACTGCATCTCTTACCGGGTCAACGGAAAGACGGGCATAAATGGCCGTTGAGATTTGGCTCTTATGGTTCAACGCCCGGCCAATAATCGGAAGGCTGGTATTGTTAATAGCCATGTAGCTTGCCAGTGTTCGCCTTAAATCATGTATCCATATATCATGCACGCCCATCCGGGTTTTAATGCGGTCAAATGAGCGTTTGGGGTCTATTAAATGTCCATAGATGCCATCGCCAGGAAACACATACTCGGATGGAACAGGAAGCAGGGCATTCTCTTTTGCGCGGCGCTTCAATATTTCCACGGCTATGTCTGGAAGCACATAGATATTGACATCGTTATTTTTGCTTTCATCTTCAGAAAGCCTCCACCGTTTTAACTCCAGGTCGAGTTGCTTGTACTTCATCGTCAGCATCGCCGTTTTTCTCGCGCCGATGAAAATAGATAGCGCAAAAAAGTCCTGGAATAATTGTTCTTCATATTCCAGCGCCATGAAGAAGCTTTTTAGTTCTTCTGAATTAAGAAATCGGTCTCTGCTATTGGATTTGAACCGGCGGATGCCAATAGTGGGGTTTTTGCCCTCATACAAGTCTTGGTTGATTCCGAAATTATATACAGCGCTGATAATATTAAGCACACGATTTGCTTGCTGCTTACCGCGCGCTTTGCCCTGCTTGATATGCATGCTTCGGAGGTCCTGCTTATTTATATCGCTTAATTTTTTTGACCAGAATGCAGGTCGAAGATGGAACTCTAACGTTGCCCTATTATCACCAGGTCTTTTTGTATGCACCAGCGCATGTTCAAAGTAGTATTTTTCAAAAAGCTGCTTAAAGGTCAATTCTTTACGCTTCCCCCTTAAAATCTCATTCGGATTGACCCCTGAAATAATCTGGCTATTTAAAGAAATAGCCTTTTTTCTGGCATTCTCAATACTGATGTCATGAGCATAACCAATTTTTACACGGAGCAATTTACCACTGACGCGCCGAAAGAACATATAGGTCTTTTTGCCGCCAGGGTTAACGCGAATGATTAAGCCGGGTGTTTTGGCGTCTTTTACTTCATATTGAAAAGCTGTGACGGGTAAGTTTTCTAATGTATGCTTGGTGAAGTTTGTTGTATTAGTCATAACGTCCTCATAGGTAACTCATAGGTAACTTTCCGCATGAATATCCGTACATAACGGTGAGAATCGACGTTACTGAAAAGCCTGCTTAGTTGCTGAAAAAATTGATTTTATCAATCTCGGTGATAACCCATATAACATAACAGGGTCGGTTGACATGGGAGAGGTCACAGGTTCAATCCCTGTTACGCCCACCAATTTTTTCAAAGACTTAGTTCAACTGCAAAAGTCCATTTCAAATGGATTAGGTAACACTTTCCCCTGAACAGGGAGTGGTCGTAGTATCGGCAATTTTGCTATTGCACATATTTACAAATACTTGTCAGCTTATACTCATATGCATTGATTTAAAAAATGGAAATATAGGATATAGAGTGGAGCCATGACATCTAAGCCTAAAAGAATAATCTCTGATAAGTGGATACTGCTCAGTGTGCTTGGAAATGGTGCAAACTCAACTGTGCATGAAGTGGAAAGCGTTGATGGAAATCTTAATAATGTCGCTTTAAAAGTTATCAAGCATGATGTAGCTAAGGGGAGTAACGTTTATCAACGGCTGAAAGATGAAATTGCAATACAGCAAGAGCTGACGGAGAACGGATGCGGTGCTGTTTTACCATTATTAGACTACAACCTACCAGATGATCCAGAGCAAGATGACCCAATTTGGTTAGCTATGCCAAAGGCTGAAACTGCAAAAAAGAAGTTGAGAAATTATTCAAAGTTGGAAGAAGTGGTACAAGCAATTCGAGATACTG
Source organism: uncultured Sediminibacterium sp. (assembly GCA_964611995.1). GTDB lineage: Bacteria > Bacteroidota > Bacteroidia > Chitinophagales > Chitinophagaceae > Sediminibacterium. The sequence continues at coordinate 4,510 of CAZTCS010000095.1, forward strand.
CTAATGCCTTGTGCGCGTGTATAAATGCCAAAGACGGATTTCTTCATAGAGATATAAAGCCAGAGAATATTTTCTTCTATGATGAGCGTTGGTGTTTAGGAGATTTTGGTTTAGTGCAATTTGACGGCAAAGAAAACATCACGGAATCAGGTGATCGTATTGGCTCGATGTACTATATCGCCCCGGAGCTCATGAATAATGAGAAATTTATAGATGAACAGAAATTTGGAGAGAAAAGCGAAGTTTATGCACTTGCAAAGAGTTTATTTGTGCTCGCAGTTGGAAATAAGTATCCAATACCTGGTAGCCATCACATGGATGATTCTAATACCTTAGTGTCAACCTGGAATAAACATCCTAAAGCAGCACAAATTGATTCCCTTATAGTACGAGCCACTAGAAGCAATCCCACTGAACGTATAAGTTTGGACGAATTCATAAGTGAACTAACCCTATTTCTTAATGATAAGGGCAAAGTTGAAATGCCAGAATTCACCAAATTACAAAAAGTAAAAATGCTTTTAGCTGCAAAGAAAGAACCTGCATTGGTCGAAGCTGGTATGCGGCAGAGAATGGACGAGTACCTTCAAAAAACTAGGGAATACATTCGCATTGAGCTAGAACCCATTGCAACTGAAATTGGCAATGATGCGTATTTTGATGGACCAGACCTGATTGTCTGTACTTACCTTGAACAGTCTCGTCTGCAATTACCTGGCCCGCCTTTTGGAGATAAAAGTTGTTTATGTGTTGTAGTTCCATCTGGAACATTAGTTGAGGGTCGTAAGTACATTCATGGTGGTATTGGACTAATACCATTGCCAAACGATGAGATTTTTCTAATAGGTGGGATTATTTTTTCTCACAACAATTTTGTTGATGCAATATGGATGGAAGATCACAAGGTTTCAATTAATTCAGCCAAAGAAGAAGATGTGCTTAGAAATCTTATCGTGGATTTGAAAAACCATCTTGATGATGCCTTACTTAAGTATGCTGAGTGGGCTTAGTCATGGCTAAACAGTTCCCATCAAGTCAGACATGTTTTTTGCGGCTATGTTAACGGCATCCAGCACGGGTTCTTTTGATAGTCTGGCATAAATTTGGGTAGAAACTGTGCTCTTATGATTTAATGCCTGTCCGATAATTTGGAGACTCGTGTTATTAATCGCCATATAGCTTCCAAGTGTTCTTCGTAGGTCATGTATCCAGATATCATTTACCACCATCCTTTCTTTAATGCGGGTGAATGCACGTTTAGGGTCTTTTAGATGCCCATCTTCACTGTCGCCGGGGAACACGAATTCAGACGGATGTTCCCGTGATTGGTTTTCTATATGACGTCTTTGTAAGATTTCCAGTGCAGCATCCGAAAGGACGTACACATTTACCTCGCCATTTTTGGTTTCCTCTTCAGAAAGCCTGAAGCGCTTCAGTTCAAAATCAACCTGGCTGTATTTCATAGCCAGCATTGTTGATTTCCTGGCCCCGATAAAAATACAGAGCATAAAGAAGTCCTGATAGATTTGTTCCTCATGCTTTAGGGCATCAAAGAAGAGTTTCAGTTCGTCGCCATTTAGGAAGCGATCTCTGCTCCTGGATTTAAAACGCTTAATACCCAGGCAGGGGTTTGCACCATTGTATAAGCCTTCGCGCATCCCAAAGTTATAGACCGCGCTGACAATGGTTAAGATGCGATTCGCCTGTTGCTTGCCTCTGGACATGCCTTGGGCAAGGTGATGTTCCTTTAGAAATTCTCTAGTCACCTTGCTAACCTTCATTGGCCCGATTTTAGGCATCAGGTGAAACTCTAGCGTTGCCTTGTTGTCTTCAGGCCGTTTCGTGTGAACCAGGGCATATTGAGTGTAGTATTTGTCGAACAGTTCTTGGAAGGTTGGTTCCTGACGCCGAGGGTTACGGCTTATATTCACGCCGGTAATCATCTGCCCATTAAGGCTGGTAGCTCCTTTTCTGGCAGCTTCAACTGTGATTTCTCCCAGCCGCCCGATTTTGACACGCTTAAGTGTTCTATCCACCCGGCGAAAGAACATAAAGGTTTTAACGCCGCCAGGATTAACTCTTAATATCAAACCTGGGGTTTTGGTGTCTCTTACTTCATATTGAGTTTCTTTGATGGGTAGCGCTTCAAGGGCGGTTTTGGTGAAATTCATTGCATTGCTCATGGGGCCTCCTAGGTAACGAAAAGGTAATCGACTGCATATAACCCGGTGAATGCCGGAAAATGAGACGCTACAGGAAACCTAATTAGGCTGCAGAAAAAATTGACTTTTTGTGCCTCAGTAAATGTCAGTATAACATAACTGAGCCAGTTGACATGGGAGAGGTCACAGGTTCAATCCCTGTTACGCCCACCATTATTTCAATCACTTAATTGATATTGATTTCTTCTTAGGCTAAATAGGTAACTTTTAGGTAACTCACTGCATTAACGTACATCCATACCGAACAACTTTAGTATAACCTATCAGCGAATCGAATACAACTAGGTAGCAAATGCTGCCTGACACCTTGAAATTGCAGAAGTGCTATTTAATGGTTTTATAAAACTGGTCGAGAGCTTTTCTGGCCAGTTTTGTTCTGTATGCATCAATTGCAGGTTTTTCGCCTGATGATTTGCACATGGCTAAATGATCTTCTGCCCATGTAACCATATTTTCCAACGCTCCTGCCATTTGTGAAATCGTTTCTGCTAAAGGTGCGAGTTCACTTTTTTCAGATAAAGATTGCTTTATTTCTTTTTGAGGCATTTGCTTTCTCCTGTGCTTTTTGCACTATTATAATCAAGAAACATAGTCATCGCAAATTCAATTTCGACATGATTCGCGACAAACTCGATTCGCTGTATTTCAAGTGTGAATTGTCGCATATTTTTTAATATGCATCCGTAAGACTACTTAGAAGTGGCATGTGCAAAAAGCAGTCACGTATGTATTGAGTTTTACTGTCATTAATTTTTCAACTTTTATTTGACAGGGCTTGTCGTTTTTGTTTATCAAAGCCGCTTCGTTTTCATATCCCATGAATTCTCAACGACAAAAAGAGGAGTGTAATTTGAATAACAAAGACACCAGCCCTGTGCAGCATTACTTGTCTGAACCACTTTGGGACAGGCATCAGGCTGCCGATTACCTGAAATTACAACCCGGCACTCTTGCGGTGTGGGACTGTACCAAGCGATATGATTTAAAGCCCATCAAAATAGGGCGTAGTGTACGGTACTCGCCCACTTATTTGCGCGAATTCGCCCACAAATATTTTTTCATGCCTGAATAGCCCTGAAAAAAATTGAGGGAAAAAGTTTTGCAGAACTTTCCCCCTCTAAGCCAACAATCCTAACACCACCCGATCAAAGGAAGTATCATGAATATTGATTACGCCAACACTATACCTATGCGCACTGTGTTTGACAAGCTCTGTCTGCACCCGATTGAACAGACAGAGACAGGCCTTGTTTACCTGTCGCCTTTTTGTCCGATAGGCAAAGGCACGATTACCGTCCAGATTGCAAGTAACCAATGGATTGATTCCATTGATAAAACACGCGGCAATGTCGTTACACTTGTATGCCGTTACCTGAAATCACAGGGACGGTTATCTCGGGTGGAAGATGCCCTCAAATGGCTTAAAGACACGGTCGGGTATGTTGTCCTGAACTGTCCCGAACATATCCCTGATTTTTCAAAGAGCGACCGGAAATATCAGTATGAAGACCACGGCACCATTACATCATCCGAACTAATTCGATACCTGGAGCAGGAACGGGGCATCCCTTTGGACTATGCCCGGTACCTGATAAAGGAAGTGCAGTTGCGCAACAGGGAAACAGGTAAACGATTTGTTGCCCTTGGCTTTGTAAATGACGAAGGTGGTCTGTTTATCCGCAGTCCGCATATCAAGGCAAATCTCCGCACACCGTATATTACATTTATTCGCGGTCAGACTGTAAAGCCCAGAGGTGTCCATATCTTTAAGGATGTAATGGATTACCTGTCTATCATAGCCCGCCGTACAGGCAAGCCATTTGATGATGATGTCATTATCCTGAACCAGCTTTCCAATATGCGCATATCATCAGCATTTATCAAGAGCTACGGGTACAGCGTCCTATATACCTGGCTGGACAATAATGAAACATGCTGGGCTGCTACACGCAACTATGCAGCCTATTGCAAGACGGAGCAGGGACTGAAGCATAAGCCGATGAACCGTCACTATCTTGGCTATAAGGATGTCAATGACTGGTATATGGCAGAAGTGCAGCATTCGCCACGCGTGTTTTTGCAAGGTGTGTCCTCGGTCAGGCTTAATGAAGCTGGTACGAGGGATTAACCAAAGCCGCTCCCGCCACCAACTATAATTTTCCTCTGGCTTTGCCATTCACCCGCCCATCCAAAATTACAGCCGGTTAGGTCGCTAGTCCTTCGGTTGTTCTATCCCTTGTACTCATTAACCCTAACAGAAAGACATTACACCATGCAAAACACCACACCGCCAACCCCTACGACTGACAACAAACCTCGTGTTGATGTTCACCAGAAAGTAACAGATACCATCATTCAGCACCTTGAAGCAGGCACGACGCCTTGGCAAAAGCCCTGGCTTGGCAATGAAGTAAACCCGTTCCGTATGCCTAAAAACATGGTTTCTAATAAGCCCTATAACGGTATCAATGTTCTTTTACTCTGGTGTTCTTCCTTCGCCCAGGAATTTGCTTCCAATGAATGGGCAAGTTTCCGCCAGTGGAACAAGGAAAAGGAAAGCATCCGCAAAGGCGAGAAGGGGACGATGGTTGTCTATTACGACAAGGTTGAAAAAGAAGTGGACGGTAAAATCGAAAAGGTCCCTTTTATTAAATCCTATGTCGTTTTTAACCGATGCCAGCTTAATAGCTATCAACCAGACAGTGAAATCGTCCTGCCTTCAGAGCCATTGGCAGAACGATTGGAGCAGGTTGAAACCTATATCGCAAATACTAAAGCCATTATCAAACACAAAGGCAAGTCTGCATGTTTTGTCCCATCTAAAGATGAAATCCACATACCCAAGAAAGAAGCCTTTGTAGATACCGACCATAGTACGGCTACGGAGAATTATTACAGTACCTTGCTGCATGAGCTGGTGCATTGGTCGGGGCATCCAAACCGTTTAGACCGTAGTTTCGGCAACCGCTTTGGTGACCATACTTATGCAGCCGAAGAACTGGTCGCAGAACTCGGTGCAGCTTTCCTATGCTCCGAACTGGAAATCACCCGTGAACCTCGTAAAGACCATGCGAATTATATTGCTAACTGGCTAACGGCCCTCAAGAACAACAAGTACCTGGTTACTGCTGCCGCCAACACAGCGTCCAAAGCAGTGGACTACCTCTGGCACTTGCAGCCGCAACCCGGTCAATAACCTAAATCTGAAAAAGAGCGCAAGTACATTCGCACCTGCGCTCTTTTTTATGAAGTTTTCAAGCAGTGCATATTGTTGTTCAAAGCAAGTCTGTTTCATGTAAGTCCCATTCATATTGCTGGTGTGATGGTTCCTTACAAGTGCTAACTACGGGCGCTCATTTCTCTAAGCAGTATTTTCGCTCTGGCTTCGCCATTCACCCGCCCAACCAAAATACAGCTTGTTCACTCGCTATACCCTGCGTTGTACCACACTTGTAACCATCAACCAATATGAAAGGAACATTCCATGAAACTCTTTACATACCATCAATACAAACAACTGCTGGAAAACGGCAAACCGGAAAACAGGGATAAGGATCACCCGCCTGTTGTTCACATTACTTTGCCTGGGACTAAAGCTGAATGGCTCTTATCAGAACTTGACCCTGAGAATCCAACCATTGCTTTTGGGCTTTGTGATTTGGGTATGGGCTTTCCTGAAATGGGATATGTTGACCTAAATGAATTATTGAGACTAAAAATTGGTCCATTTGGTTTCACTATATTCAATAATCCGTTATTTGAGGGCAAGTATCCTTTGACAATCTACTGGAGAGCTTCAAAAGTGCAGTGCTGTATTACCAGGGATGATAAGCTTTTGATGCAGACTTTTCAGAGTATAAAAGATAAGCTAAAACTTTAATAATTGAAACCGGAAACCGTTACACTGTTTTCGGTTTTAAAGTATCATATATGGCTGTATCCAATCCCATCTTTATTTCAGATAAAATAGTGTCGACATCTTTCCCATCCTTTTCTATATAAGAATAAACAGGTGTTGCCGAAAAACTAATCATTAAATTATTACAATATCCTTCTTCTAATGAATTGATAGCAGGAACAATATAATTAAATTTGTCAAAAGACTCAGTTGGGAAACGTGTTTCAGCTGTACAAGAAAGATATCTAATCCCATCTATCAATATATTTTTAGCCTTACACCATTGTAGTAACAGTTGTGGTATTACATACTCAGATTTAAATAAAATTTTTTCTCCTTTATATGCTTCAGCATATTTGATTTTTGAATGACATGCAAAAATTATTGGGTACATAACGGCATAATCATTTAGGATTTTTTGAGTGTCCGTTTGTAAATACATTTCATCAGGGAGTGCCCCACCATTTTGCTTAACGATATAATCTAGCGGCACTAGGTCTATAACATATATAGGGCGATGATTTCTGAAAGATGATGCATGGAATTCTTCAATATCCTCAAAACATTCCGACCAAGATGTCTTTAAACTGTCGGAGAGATATAGGCAGGGATATCCGGGAATGCTAAATCGATTTGTTCCAATCGCACGTCGGTTTTGAAAGGGTACGTGGAATAAATCAATCGAAGCAAGGTTACTAGTAAAGCCATTACCCGCAATGAGATTACTAAGTTTATTTTTGTCGTATTCTTTTTTAGTTCGATAGAACTTAAAATTCCTTTCAAGTCGAATTGTTCTCCCGTAAACCAATTCGATTTTTAAATCTTCTTTCTTAATTAGCCTTTTAAAATTCCTAAAAGCTCTTGGGGGATCGCCTTTAAAATAGTATCGAAGTGTTTTATCTATTTGTTTGATCACACCTTCAACCCTTTCAATAAATGTATCCTTCATCACATCCCCAAAGCAATCCTCATCCAGTTCCTTTAAATCGTTAATGTAATCGCTCATTTTTTCTCTGTAATGAAACAGGAAGGACTTACTATCGTTAGCTTCTACATAGGGCAGGTTTCTTTTTGGATGAAGGAAAAGCTTGAGTAGTTCTTGATAATCCATAAACTTATTGTTGGCTTGAAAATTTTGCTGCAATAAACAGCATTCTCCATGTATGGCTATTAGAGACTACAGGCATTGGTGCACTTGGATTTAGGCCTCTTAGCCATTCAATGTGATCCACTCGGAAATCTTGGGGATATGTTTTACTGCTTCCTCCCGTTTCTTCTACGTCAATAATCTCTGTATACGAATATGCCTTCGACAAAGATGCAGCATCAATAAGATGGTCATCTCCAACTTTCCATCCTAGCATAATACTTATTGCAACAAAAAATGCGAATTCTGCATTAATGGCAATAGTTGACACTGGATCTTCGCTATCGTCAAAAATAAAAGGCGTAATAGCCATTACAGTAAGCTCAGATAATGAGATAATTTTATAGTAATGGATATTATGTTCTTGATTGTCTGTTGACTTGAGGAGCGGTTTAATATACTTCTTTGCTATCGCCCAATAGTATTCGTTCAGAATTTCCGGTGCGAATTCTATAGCTGAAATGTTTAGGCCTTTTGAACGCTTGTCCTCGCAATAGAAGCCTACCCAGTTTTTCCATTCTTTTAATCGTAAATCTTTTTTTTCGTCAATTACTGCCAAAACTAAATTGGTGGGGGCTAAAATGATGAGCAGAAAAATTTAGAATACAGGCTTATACTTGATAGTATCAATTGCCTCCATCGCCTGTTTCATAATGGTTACATCTGATAAGTTTTGCTTTACAGATGTAGGAGCATCGTTTGTACTCGAACCATTATGACGCATTTCTTGATGGTGCGTTGTATGAGCAAATTTTGCTTTGCCTGTATCTGGGTCGAATGTTGGCCTTTTTTTTATTTTTAATCTTGACATTTTAAAAAACCTTTTGACTAAGTTAGCTTTACTATGCGTGATAGTGAAGCTCGTTATACCATGTTAAGGGGTTATCCACCATTTTTTTTTACGTTGTGAATAATTTAGTGGGCAAAAGTAGTATTTTATTTTTATCCACATAACTATCCTTTTGTATTTAAACGCAAATTATATGCCTAAAGTTTTTAAGAATTGCCATTTTAACATTGATTTATAACGTATTAGGACACATTGTGTAATTAATGCCGAATAAAAATATTATTTATTTTGACTAAGTTATTCATTGTATGTCAATTAATTATTATTTACGTAATAGTATAATATATTGTGGATAGTGACATTTGTCTTCTGTCAATGCTTCTTTTAGCTGAAAACAGTTTCATGCAGGAGATTTAATCGGGTCACTCCCTTTACCAAATAAAATCTTCTCCTGCCTTCGGCATTCCATCAAACAAGATTTGAATTGGTTTGGTCGCTATTCCCCGATTGGTCAATCACCTGCAACTGTTAACCCCTAAAGAAAGGAACTACAATGACACATTGCATCACTAAAAATCCAATCAACTTTGCCACAGGTAAAGAATACCAAAACGATAATGCTCAACTACTGCTGGAGGCTATGGCTCAACAGGGCTATACATCCAACGAATGGGCTACCATGAAACAATGGAATGCCCAAAATGAAACCGTCCGTAAAGGCCAGAAAGGTCTACGTATCACGTTTAACACCCGTGCCGGAGAAACTACGGCGTTTCTATTCAACCGAGAACAGCTAGTCGTTTACGGGTAAAACTTAATAACTCAAAAAGCGGAGCTTCTTTACGGAAGCTCCGCTTTCTATTTTGTAACGAATATAGTAGCTGTAAATTCTTGAATAAGATTTTTGGGGTCGGTTTACCGACCTCTTTTTTCAGTATCGTTATTAAACAAGTATCGGCTTCTTTCATACCCGCAGATGGTTTGAACGAAGTGATAACCGTGGTCATTCATTCCGCAAGCACAATTTTCGCTCTCGCTGCGCGATTCACCCGCCCAACCAAAATTCTGCTTGCTCATTCATTAATACCCCGGTTGTGCATCACTTCTAACCATCCACCAATAAGAAAGGAAGACAGATGTTACTCATCAATAATGAAGTAAAGCAAAAGCTGCTTGAAAACGGTAAACCTGAAAACAAGGATAAGGATCATCCACCAGTAGTTTATATCTCTATATTAGGAACAAAATGTCACTGGTTGTTATCAGAACTTGACCCTGAAATGCCCAATATCGCTTTCGGTCTATGTGACCTGGGCATGGGTTTCCCGGAAATGGGATATGTTGACTTAAACGAGATTGCTGAGCTTTCCATGTCTGCGTCAATTCTGCCGATTATTTCAATGAAAGCTGCAAACAGTCAATATCCGCTGACGACTTACTGGCGTGCCTCGCTTGTTCAGAGGGAAGTGACCACTGATGAAAAACTGCTGATGCAAGCCTTTCATGCAAGGGACAAATCGTCCTCTTAAATATTTGCAAATGCCCCGCTACAGCGGGGCATTTGTGATTGTGGAATTCCTTTTGAAAGTTGTCTATTCTTTTGCATTTATTCAGGAACCACTTCTCAGGCACCGTAAATACATCTGTTAGGCCTTGATGCAAATATGTCAAAAAATACACCGTCCCGAACTGCAATAACATGTTTTGCAGTTTTTACAATAAAGCGGCCAGTTTTATACTGCTCTGAAAATTTCGCAGGATTCATTCGCATCTCACCACGAATGGCAGGGAAAGCCCTCCACACAAATTTATGGTTGAAACAATGATCATCTTTGGCTTTATTGGGGAAAAATGTTCCTGTCGAAGATTTCCTTCCACGTGATGCCAGATAATCATAAGCGATGTCGTAATCGATATCGAGAATATTCGACAATGCGCGTACGGTACAATCATTGGTCTGTTTAGACCGCTTTGAATTTGATCGACCGCTATCATTTATTATTAATGGGTATGATAAAGTTTGGCAATTATATTCCATCGAAATTGTTTGTGCGTTCATTTCCTGTTTTCCTTTCTATAGATAAACATTACACCAACACAGGACAAAACTCAACAGGATTAATTGATGCATCTTATATTTTTGCTCTTATTTAGACACCATGGAAACACCGCTTTCTACTTTTCAGTAATAATTATTTCACTCACAACCGGTTTATCGGCACTGGTATCTAAAGCACTATAGCGACTTTCTGAACAGCGTATAACTTTGTTCACCTGCGCCATCAGTTCATAAAAGAGTTGTTCCAGTCGTTGCCCTTTCAGTTCCATATAGTGAGTGCTGAACTCCATTTTAATGCTGTTTTGTTCAGGATTGTATGCGCAGGTGACCAGATAACTGTAATTGAAAAACTGCATCTTACCATCCGGCAGGACAAATGCCAAGTTACGCGTATTGCCGAATGATGGATAATAATCGGGATTATTATCGCCGCCCGGCTTTTCAGTCGGGTCATTGTCTTTGTACTCGTCAAACTTCAGTTTAAAGTCCTGGTTCATAGTCCTCGTATCTGTTGAGTTGTTCCATTGTTTTATCAATTTCCTGTGCAGGGTGAGGGGTGTAGTCTATGGCAGGGACAATGTCCTGCTGACGTTGCAGCATCAAGACATGCTCCATGTGCAAGGCACTGTTGTTTTTCACCAGTTCCATTGCACCAACCCTGTCACCTGCCTGACTGGCACGGACCAGTAATTCTTCTTTGTCGTTGGTGTAGATATGTACCTTTTCCCTTGCGCGGGACACAGACACATAAAATTGCTTAGCGTTTGTCGCCGGAAACGTAGCGGCGGGTTGCGCGATAAAGACTTCATCCGCCGTCTTGCCTTGTGAAGCGTGAGAAGTCAGACAA
>CAZTCS010000096.1:0-3861 GCA_964611995.1 uncultured Sediminibacterium sp.
GGCTATATGTGTAGTAAATTATCTGTATAAATTTACCATGGCCATCATACTTACTCCCGTAATTTATGCCGCAGAAAAAAGGATCGATCATTACCTCGGAGCAGAAACCGCAAAGAAGATGAAAGATGCGGCAATGGGGAGAGAGGGTTGAGTTTTTTAGCTGCAAGCTACAAGCCGCAAGCTGCAAGTGTTATAGGGTTTTCGCTTTTATAGAATACGGATTATCATGATAAATCTTGAAGATCATGATAATCTGTGTTCCATCCTACGCATAAAGAAACGGCCAAATTTTCTTTAAAGTATTGCTAATAGGTAATAGCCGAATGCTAGCTGTTATTTTTTAATAATTCAATGACAATTTTATCAATCGGTAAAGTCATGCTATTTGCATTCAGGTCATTCCATTGTATCCATCGGAATACTTCTGATTCTCCGTTTGGATCGCTGGTTTGTTCCGGGGCAAAATCGAATGGGGTTGATTTTGTGTTAAGTGAAAAAGGAGTGGAGGGGTGCACAAAATAGTAGATAGAAATGATCTGGTCTTTTTGATTAAATGCAGAGATCTGGAAAAAATCGGTTGTGTAAATATGATCGCCCACAGATACATCAAGCCCGGTTTCTTCCATAAATTCACGCTTCAAACATTCGCGTGTTCCTTCTCCAAATTCTAAGCCACCACCAGGTAATTTAGTTATATAGGCACCGCGAATAAATTCATCGCTCACTAATAATTTTTTTTCTTCATCGAGTAATATTCCATACACGCGTACATTAAACAGGGGCATATTAAAACCATTTCTTTTTCATAAAATACCAACTGATTACCACTGCAATTGCAATCGATAATCCGATGGGAACATAGAAGGCATAGGATGAGTGTGCCCAGGGAATATTGTCAACATTCATGCCATACAAACTTGCTACCATTACCGGAAGTGAGAGAATAATGGTGATGGAAGTAAGTCGCTTCATTACATTATTCAGGTTATTACTGATGATGCTTGCAAAGGCATCTAATGTACTTGTTAGAATATTGGTATAAATATTTGCCATTTCCAGGGCCTGACTTGTATCTACAATTAAATCGTTTAGGAACTCGCGTTCTTCTTCATTCAGGCTAAGGAAATTAGTTCTTTCAAGTTTCATCATCAGCATTTCATTACTTCTTAATGCTGTAACAAAATACACCAGGCTTTTTTGTATACGCATGAGGTTTAATAAATCAACATTACTATTGCTCTGGTATAAACTTGTTTCATACTGGTTTCGACGCTGGTTTATTTCTTTCAAAAATTCCATGAAGTTTTGTACTACTTTTTCAAACACTTTCAGGATCATCATATTCTTTTTATCCGGATGTCTTTTCTGAAAGGAATTCAGGAATTTTTTTATGGCCCCATTGTCGAAGGAGTTAACGGTAATAATTTGGGTGTGGGTGAGTATGATACAGATAGGAATGGTAATATAAAATGCATCGCTATCGTTGAAGGAATTGTTTTCTGTTGGTGTTTTAATAACCACAAATTTTACATTGTCTTCAATTTCGTAACGTGGTCTTTCGTCGATATCAAGGGAGTCGCGTAAAAATTCAATGGGAATTTCCAGATCATCAGCTAGCTGAATAAATTCTTCTTCTTTAAACGGAGGAACGAGGTTTACCCATACACCCATTTCTGCCCTGTCTATCTCAGCGGTTTGACCATTGATATTTTTGAAATACTGAATCATAATGTAATTGTTGATATCAGATTTCAGATGGCAGATTTAAATTATTATCTAACATCTGCCATCTGAAATCTGATATCTGAGATAACTAAATATTTATTTCTCCTTTAAATACAAGTTCTGCTGGGCCACAGAGCCAGACATTGGTAAAATCCTGGTCGCTGTGTTTCTCAAATTCTACTGCAAGGTTTCCACCTTTTGTTTTTACTTCAACCCGGTTAAACCCTTTCTCATTGTGCGCAAACACAATGGCAGCAGCAGTTACACCGGTTCCGCAACTAAACGTTTCATCTTCAACACCACGTTCGTAGGTGCGAACAATGATGTGTTTATTTTCTGGTTCTACAAAGTTGACATTGATGCCTTCTGCTGCAAAGTCTTTACTATAGCGAATATGTCTGCCTTCATGGAAAACATCCAGATCCATTATGTTCTGTACTGTTTTTACAAAGTGTGGGGAGCCAGTATTTAATACTGCATCACCATGAGATTCTTTTACTTCATGAACATCCTGCATTTTTAAACGAATCCAGCCATGGTCGGTAAGTTCTGCATCATGTTCACCATCAATAGCTAAAAAATGGTAGATAGTTTTGTGGATACCCATATCGTATGCAAAACGTGTAAGACATCTACCACCATTGCCACACATACTACTTTCTCTGCCATCGGCATTATAGTATTTCATCTCAAAATCATATCCACTCAAAGTATTTAACAGCATGAGTCCATCAGCGCCAATTCCAAATCGGCGATCGCATATATGATTTATCTGAGCCGTGCTGAGTTGAATCGCTCCATCTCTGTTATCGATGATTACAAAATCGTTTCCTGTTCCCTGGTATTTATAAAATTGAATTGTCATGATACACTATTTCAGTTGCCCGATATTTTCCAATGTTAGTTGAATTAATTTTTCCATAGTAGTTGCGCTGTCTTTGCTGAATTCTTGACTGATGCGATTGGCGACAATGGCACTCAGACTAAGACAATGATGTCCGAGTAGTTTGCCTAAGCCATATATTCCACTGGTTTCCATTTCAAAGTTAGTGATCCGGTGATTGCCATAAGAGAAGGTTGTTAAGCGGTCAATCAATTCAGTATTTACCAAACCTAACCGGAGTACACGACCTTGCGGACCATAAAATCCAGGACAGGTTACAGTTATACCATGGTTAAAACCTGTAACAAAATGTTTTAGTAGGGAAGCACTTGCAGCAGCTATATAGGGTGCTGCGAAACTTGCTCCGATTTGCACCTGGCTGGCAAATGCGCCTAATAATGCATCTTCTTCGGTATTTGTTTGTTGCTGGTAGAAATTCAACAGGTTATCTATGCCAAGTCCATGTGTACTTGCCACAAAACTATCAACCGGAATATCTTTTTGCAGAGATCCTGAAGTACCAACCCGAATAATGTTAAGTTGAGATAGGGTAGGTTTAATGGTTCTGGTTTCGAAATCGATGTTTATCAATGCATCAAGTTCATTTAGTACGATATCGATATTATCGGTTCCAATTCCGGTAGAAACAACGGATATACGCTTATTGGCTACCCATCCGGTATGTGTAACAAACTCACGATGTTGGTATTTGCCATCAATAGTATCGAAATATTTACTCACTTCTGCAACCCGATCAGGGTCGCCAACAGTTATTACATTTTGGGCTAGTTCTTCGGGTCTGAGGTTCAAATGATATACTGCACCTCTGTTATTGATAATCAGTTCACTTTCAGCAATACGGTTCATAAATTAGACTTAATGCCGACAAATTTCGGGTTTTCGCATTTAGAATTTTGAAATTCCTTTGATTGCTTTATTTTCGCAGCCTGCTACAGAAAAATGGTCCTGTGGCCGAGTGGCTAGGCAGAGCTCTGCAAAAGCTTCTACAGCGGTTCGAATCCGCTCGGGACCTCAAAGGATCGCAAATGCGATCCTTTTTTATAAAGTACTGATAATCAGTTGTAGTAATTCTCCGCCATTTTGTAGATGTTTTCACCGGACGGCTTTGAGGAAAACACCGTTTGCCATTCAGTTTTTTTGTGAAATGTTGATATTTTTCTACTTCTTAATCAAAATTTAATCGAATTATAATCCCCTGTTTACTATCAAAAATGATTTCAACGTTTGATCAC
>CAZTCS010000096.1:3871-7107 GCA_964611995.1 uncultured Sediminibacterium sp.
TCGGGACCTCAAAGGATCGCAATTGCGATCCTTTTTTTTATGCTTCATAAAATGTTGTAAATCAATTGTAGTGTTTCTCCGCTTTTTTGTAGATGTTTTCCACGCAGAGTGGTGGGAAAAACACCGAATCAGCCACACATTTTTTAGCTATTGTTCTAAAAATTTACTGATTTAATCAAATTTTAATCGAATTATAATACACCAACCAGGACAAATTTGAGTCAAAAAAAATGCCTGCTGAATGTGCATTAAAAGATGAATAAAATATTACTAATCAATATTTTAGAAATTATAAAAATATATTTGTTAATAACTATAACAAACACTATTAGCTGGTTTTCGAAAACCTTTGCGGGTAATATTCTATTTTTATAAATATGTTTTAGAAAAAAACCTGTTTGGGTTTGTGTTTATCGATCTTATAATTTAATTTTGGAATTCATTAACAGAAGTCATTGATTTTTTCCATTGTTTGGGTTTTTAAGAATCAATGCTGTTAAAGTTCAAAAATCCTCCGAATAAACCGTCTTTAGAATTCCTTATCCGCCATCAGTTCAACTGATTATTCTTTTATCCTGTGTAGCCTCAATAGGAAATACCTGTTGACTTATACAATCAGAGCCAATTCGAACATTATGCGTGTTTTTACTAGAAAGAGAATTCTTACTGCTTTATTTACCGCCTTTTCGTTAATGGTTGCCAGTACTGGTTTTAGCCAGCTTACTGCCGGTGCATTGAGTTTCGACGGAGTAAACGACAAAGTTAGAATCGTCAGAAGTACCACCCCTCCTCCAGGTAATGTTGCAATCGGAGATACTTCCTTCAACATTAGTGATGTTATAACCATCGAATCCTGGATTTATCCTGAAAGTGGTGCAAACTTCAATGTTCAGTCTGTATTGGCTAAGTCTCAGCGTTCTCCAACCTCTGCACAAACAGGATATATTTTCCCTCGTACCAACGATAACTGGAACAATATTGCATTTTTGATCAATTTCAACGGACTTGGATGGAGACAATTAACTGCTCCTTATCCTGGTAAAGACAGTTGGCACCATGTAGCTGCTACTTATGATGGCTCTTACATGCGCATTTTTATCGATGGTCTATTGGTAAACCAAATGGCTGTTACCGGTACCATCACTGTAAATACCAATCCAGTTACTATCGGTTACCAGAATGGGTATACAAATGAATTTTTTAAAGGTAAACTTGACGAACTCCGTGTTTGGCATCGTGCATTAAGTCCTTGTGAAATTGCTGCCAACCGTAATTGTGAATTAACTGAGCAACAAAACCTGGTTGCTTATTATAAATTTAACCAAGGGCTTTTAGGTGGTGTTTCCAACTTATTGGAAAATAAATTAAAAGATTCAGGTCCTAACGCCAACGATGGCGATCTTGTTGATTTTGGACTTTTAGGAACGATCTCTAACTGGACAGATGGCGCTATAACTAACGGAACCACTTGTGTTCCTTTTGTTGCTCCTACTGTAAACATTGCCAGCAACGCACCTTCAATACCTGTTGGTGGTCAGCTTGAACTGGCAGCATCAGGCGGGGTTAGTTATTCATGGACTGGTCCAAATGGCTTTACTTCCACAGATCAGAATCCTGTAATTACAAATGTTTCACCATCTGCAGCTGGTTTGTATACAGTTACTGTAACAACTGCATCTGGTTGTTCTGTACCGGCCAGTATTACCATTCAGGTATCTACTCCAGCTCGCGCTATAAATTTTGATGGAGATAACGATTATATTTCAATTCCTCATAACAGCAACCTGAATCCTGTATCTGGTATTACGGTTGAAACCTGGGTTTACCCAACTGATGGAGTTACACCATCTCAAAGTGTAATTGGTAAGTCTACCCAGCAAGTTAGAGGATATATTTTCCCACGTACAGATGATGGCTGGAAATCATTCTCCTTCTATGTACACCTTGAAGGGCAAGGTTGGAATATCATTTCAGCTACTTATCCGAGCATTAACGAATGGCATCATGTTGCTGCTACTTATGATGGGTTCGTAATGAAAATTTACCTTGATGGTGAATTAAAAGCTACTAAAGAAGTAACTGGTACTATTTCTTCGAATACCAACCCGGTAACCATTGGTACACAACCTGGATTTAGCGGGGAGTTTTATCAGGGTAGTGTAGATGAAGTACGTATCTGGAATCGTGCGTTGGATGAGTGTGAGATTGATAACAACATGACCTGTCAACTCAACCCTGCACTACAAAACGGATTGGCTGCATACTACCGCTTTAACAAAGGACTGGTTGGGGTTAATAATACTCATTTAACAACCGTTGAAGATGAAAGCGGTAATAATAATACCGGTACTTTAAATGATTTTAGCCTAACAGGCGTTTTATCAAACTGGGCTTCCGGTAATGTTGGAGATGGCATATGTGCTCAATTCACTCCAATCGCGGCAACAGCTTCAGTAAACGGCCCAATATTAGAAGTTGGAAACACTGTACAATTAACTTCATCTGGCGGAACCAGTTATTCCTGGACCGGTCCAAACAGCTTTACTTCTAATCAGCAGAATCCGGTAATACCGAATGCGCAAACCAATAATTCAGGTATTTATACTGTTACTGTTGCAAACGGAAGCTGTACTACAACAGCCAGTGCCAATATAACTGTTGCTTATAAAGCCGGTTCATTGACTTTTGATGGTGTGGATGATAATGTGGTTGTTCCTCATAACAATTCACTAAATATTACCGAAAACATTACCATGGAAGCATGGCTCTATCCAACCGATGGAACCAGAGCTATCCAGAATGTAATGGGTAAGTCTACCGCTACTAATAATAACGGATATATCTTCCCTCGTACAGATGATGGCTGGAAAACAATTTCTTTCTTCCTGCACCTTGATGGTCAATGGAAAGTATTGACAGCAAATTATCCTGGTATTAATCAGTGGACCCACGTATCTGCTACTTATGATGGTTATTTCATGCGTATTTATGTTAATGGTCTTTTGGCTGCTACAACTGAAGCATCTGGACAAATAACCGCTAATACCAATAACCTTGTATTTGGTCAGCAACCTGGATTCGTAGAATATTATTCAGGTAAAGTAGAAGAAGCTAAACTCTGGAATCGTGCACTGAACCAGTGTGAGATCATCAATAACATGAATTGTGAGTTGCAGCCAGCACAAACTGGTCTGGTTGCTTACTATAAGTTTAACCAGGGTTATGTTAATGCACCT
>CAZTCS010000096.1:7117-15371 GCA_964611995.1 uncultured Sediminibacterium sp.
ACTGAAACTACCTTAATAGATGCTAGCACAAATGGTAATAATGGATCACTTGTTGATTTTGCACTTACTGGCAACAATTCAAACTGGTCTGAATTTAAAGTAAACGGAACATGTTCTACTTATGCAGAACCTCCGGTAACTGCTCAGGCAAACGCTGCCGTATTTGGAATCGGTAGTACCATCCGTTTATTTGCTAATGGTGGTACAGCGTATGAGTGGTCTGGTCCTAATAACTTTACCGCTTCAGTTCCTGATCCATTTATTACAAATGCACAGGCTGTAAATACTGGTACTTATACTGTAGCTGTTCCATTTGTTAAGTGTACTATCTTCAGAAGTGTACGCTTAACGGTAACACCTTTACCTGCTATTCAGGCGAACGGACCTACAACTATTTGTCCTTCATCTAACGTAGCCCTGTCTATTTCAACTGTAGGAACCGCCTACCAGTGGTACCTGAATGAAGTAGCAATACCAAATTCAAACGCTGCAACATATAATGCATCTCAAACTGGTAGCTATACTGTTGGTGTAACCGTAAATGGTAACCTGCAAATTTCAGCGCCAATTTCTGTAACTGTGGTAGATAACCTGGCACCTACACCTGATGTAGCATCACTTCCGATGCTGTCTGGTAATACTGGTGCTCCGATTACCTTCCGCCCAACTGCAACTGATAATTGTGTTGGATTAGTTACAGCAACGACTACAAGTCCATTAACCTATACTACAGCAGGTACATATACTATTACCTGGACCTATAACGATGGAAATGGAAACACTTCATCTCAAACTCAACAAGTACAAATCATTAAGTCGGATGTAACTCCGCCTGTAATGACTGCACCTGCTAATGTTACCGTTAATTGTGGTACTATTCCGGCTCCAGCTACCGTAACAGCAATTGACGAAACTGATGGTGTTGTTGCCGTAAACTTCAATGAAGTAAGCACCAAAGATGCTAATCCGAATAATGTAGGACACTATAACTATACTATTACAAGAACCTGGACTGCTTCTGACGCAAGCTTGAACACAGCTACGGTTACACAGGTAATCACTGTTGTTGACAATGCTGCACCAGTATTCGGTACCATGAATAATATTGTAGTAAATGCGGTAACCAATGGTGCTAATGTAAACTACAATGTAAGTGCGGTAGATGCTTGTGGAAGCCCTGTAACTTATACTTACAGCCTGCCATCAGGTTCATTCTTCTTGATTGGTACAACAACTGTAAACGTTACCGCTAAAGATGTGGTTGGTAACACGGTTTCAGGAAGCTTTAATGTAGTGGTGGTCGATAACCAGGCGCCATCTATCACAGCTCCTGCTAATATCACAATCAATACAAATGCTGGTGTTGCCTATGCAACTGGTGTAGTGCTCGGTACTGCTACTGTATCTGACAACAGCAGTTCAGGTGTGGTAATTACCAATAATGCACCTGCTCAGTTCCCATTAGGTGAAACAACTGTTACCTGGACAGCTACCGATGCTGCTGGTAATTCAGCAACTGCTACACAAAAAGTAACGGTTATTGATAATGAAGTGCCGGTAATTACGGCTCCTCCAACGGTAATAACAGTAACCAATAATAACCAGGCTTATGCAACAGGTGTTGCGTTGGGTATTGCAACTGCTTCAGATAACAGTGGCACTGCAACCATTACCAATAATGCACCTGCTCAGTATCCATTAGGTACTACAACTGTTACCTGGACAGCTACTGATGCTGCTGGAAATACCGCATCTGCAACTCAACTGGTAATTGTTGAAGATAAACAAGCACCTGTTCTTAGCGGACCAGCTAATAAAGTAGTAAATACCAATACTGGTGTTAACTATGCATCTGGTGTTAACCTTGGTACAGCTTCTGCTACTGATAACAGCGGAGCTCCTGTAACCATCACTAACGACGCACCTGCTCAGTATCCAATGGGTAATACAACTATTACCTGGACAGCAACCGATGCTGCTGGAAACAAAACAACAGCAACTCAGGTTGTAACAGTAATTGATGTAGAGGCGCCAGTTATTACAGGTGTTACCAATGTAGTAGTAAACGCTGATCCTGGAACCAATACTGCAACTGTAAGCTCACTGGGTAATCCGGTTGCTACCGATAACGTTCAATTAGTTTCACTTACTAATAACGCTACCGGTACTGTTTACAGCATTGGTACTACAAGTGTTATCTGGACAGCAACCGATGCTGCTGGTAATTCAACCACTGGTGTTCAACTGGTAATTGTAAAAGATATCACAGCTCCGATATTAGCTGGTGTACCTGCAAATACAAGCGCAAGCTGTGGTACAATACCTACACCTGCTACAGTTACTGCATCTGACAATTACGATGCTCAGATAACCGTACAATTAACTCAAAGTAGTACCAAAGGCACTAACCCTGCTCAGGCTAATTACTATAACTATACGATCACAAGAACCTGGACAGCTACCGATGTTGCTGGAAATACAACCAGTGCTTCTCAAACAATTACAGTATCTGACGATCAGGCGCCTGTAATGACTCAGCCAGTAAATATTGCAACCAATAGTGCTGCTGGTATTTGTGGAGCAACGGTAAATTATACGGTAAGTGCAACAGATGCTTGTGGAAGTCCAATTACCTATACTTATAGCCAGGCTTCTGGTACAGTGTTCTCTGTAGGTGTAACTACGGTAAATGTTACAGCAACAGATGCAAGTGGTAATAGCACAAGCCGAAGCTTTACAGTAACTGTAACTGATAACCAGCCTCCGGTAATTACTGCTCCGGCAAATATTACGGCAACTTCTGGTACAGCAGTTAACCTGGGCAATGCAACAGCAACGGATAATTGTGGAACACCTGTTATCACGAACAATGCTCCAACAACTTATCCACTGGGTGTAACAGTAGTTACCTGGACAGCAACCGATGCTGCTGGTAATACAGCTTCTGCATCTCAAACAGTAACTATAACTGCGCCTACAACATGTAGTAGTTCTATCACTGTTGTTCCGGAAAATACAGTTTACACCGGTGGTATACCAACCAATATTTATATCGGTTACGGACCTCAAAAAGTTACCCTGAAAGTAAATGCAAGTGGTGCAAGTTCTTATACCTATAGCTGGAGAGCGGTTGCTGGTAATGGCTCATTGAGCAGCAACAGCAGTTCTCAACCAGTATTTGCCCCAGGTACAGCAGGTAACTATACGTTCGAAGTAACTGTAAGAACGCCGTCTGGATGTGTATCTACAAGCACTGTTACAATATGCGTGAAAGATATCCGTGTGAGAGAGGAAGATGATGATAAATGTGACCACAAATCGCACAGCTCAAGAGACTGTAAGCATGGTAAGCACAACCATGGTAAATGTGACCACAGATCACACAGCAAAGACAAGTGTAAAGACAAATATGACGATGGTGATGATGACAATGATGAGTGTGATCACAAAGGACATGATAATAAGTCTTGTAAACACAAAGGACACAGACACAACAATTGCGATCATAGATCACATTCTTCATGGAGCTGTAAGAATAAGTACAATGACCATGATGATGATGACCATGATGATGATGACGACAATTATGAGAATTATAAAGTGTACCTCTGCCATGTGCCTCCAGGTAATTCAGGTAATCCACAAACCCTCAAAATCAGTATCAATGCTGTTGAGGCTCACCTGACTAACCATCCTGGCGACAGACTCGGTTCATGTGCAACACAAGGTTGTGCAGTAACACCGCCACCTGCCCCAGTATGTAGCAGCAGTATCACAGTGGTTCCTGAAAACAATACTTATACAGGTGGTGTTCCAAGCAATATCTATCTTGGTTATGGTCCACAGAAAGTAACCTTACAGGTAAGTGCAACAGGTAGCAGCAATTACAGCTATAGCTGGAAAGCAGTTTCTGGTGGCGGTACCTTAAGTAATACATCAAGTGCACAACCAGTATTTACACCTTCACAACAAGGCTACTATACCTTCGAAGTGAAAGTAACCGCACAGTCTGGTTGCACCAGCACTAGTCAGGTAAGCATTTGTGTGAAAGATATCCGTGTTGAAGAAGATTGTAATAGCTGGGGTTGGTACTCATGGTTGTATTACTACTATTACGGTTATAACACAGTGGAAAAAGTATATGTATCCAAACGTAAAGGCAATAGCAACAATTACAGTGTAGAAGAAATGAAAGTAACAGATGTTGCTGCCCATTTACAAAGATATCCGAATGATGTACTCGGAATTGGTTTAGGCGGTTGTGTATCAAGCGCGGTAGCAAATACCGGAGCAATTGGTAACAGCACAACAGTAACAGCAGAAACTGCAGCGGTTCAAAATAACCTGAAGCAAATACCGGCTGAAACCAAGGAAAACCTCAAAATTACTGTAATGGGTAACCCAAGTCGTACCATGTTTACAGTGAAAATTGAGAGCAAGTTTAACCAGGCCGTTCAGCTACGCGTATTTGATATGTATGGAAGAACAGTTGAAGCGAAAGCGAATCAATTGCCAAATAGTACCGTACAATTCGGTCAACAACTTGGTGCAGGAACATATTATGCAGAATTTACACAGGGAAGCCGCAGAAAAGTGGTTCAACTGTTGAAAGTAAAATAATGCTGAAAACGAGTTGATGTAACCCCATCACCCAAAAATCGATCCTGAAAAGCCCAAAGGAAAAGAGCAGTTCCACCGGAACGGCTCTTTTTTCTTTTATGGCTAACCAGGTTACCTGGTAGCAACTACACTACAAATTAATCTAACCCCATCTTACAGTTTTGTAGGATAATCTGTACGTACAAGTTTGTAGGGGAGGCTCAAATACCCATAAAATAAGACCTGCTTACTACACGACAAATATCCCGACATCCGTTTCCGTCAAATCACATGTTAATTATTTAATAGGTATTTTTTTTATAATGTAGTAGCGTTGCTACTTTTTCTGAAACAGGTACTACCTTATTTTCATAAATGCTGCTATTTTATTAGGGGCCGGTTTGATTTCACTTTGCATTATCGATTCAACTGTGAAATCAGCCAATGAAAAAGAACCCATCATACCAACAGAACAGCTATCCGGTTTCCCGACTGGTTATGTTATTTAGTATGATAGTATTGGTTCTTTTTGTAAATGCAGCAACTGATAGCAGCCAACATTCCCCCAATAAACCAATCATAACCGCCAACGCAAAATGTGTAAATACCGAATTGGGAATTCAGGGTATAAGTCCCAAAGTAGACTATATAAGCTGGAAGCTAAACCAACAGCAGATTGCCATATCCAAATTGCCCGCATTGATTCGTACTGTAGCAGGAACAAATGAAGGGGCATCTGATAATGCATTCCGTTTTCCAGCCGGAGTAACTGTAGATCCTTTAGGTAATATTTATGTGGCCGATCAGTTTAATCACAGGGTTCAAAAATGGGCACCAGGTGCTTCCTTTGGTATTACTGTTGCGGGTGTAGGCGGACAGGGCGACAAACCTGATCAGTTGAACTATCCGATGTCAGTGGTGGTAGATAAGCAGGGTAATATGTATGTTAGTGATGCTGCCAACAGCCGTATTCAACGCTTTTCCCCAGGTTCAACAACAGGTGTTACTGTTGCAGGTGGAAATGGACGTGGGGCCGCAGCCAACCAATTAAATATGCCGCAAGGAATTTGCTTGGATAATGCAGGTAATATTTATATAGCCGATAATTATAACCACAGAATACAGGTTTGGTCACCAGGTGCAAAAACAGGCATCACTGTAGCTGGTGGAAATGGCAAAGGCAATAAATTAAATCAGTTACAATATCCAAGCAGTGTACAGGTGAGTCATGATGGTACAATATACATCGCCGATGCAGCAAATGACCGCATTGTTGCATGGTCAAAAGAGCATATTAAAGGTGTAATTGTTGCAGGACAGGAGGGAAGGGGAAAGGGGCCTGGACAACTTTATTTCCCAACGGATATTGCACTTCATTCAAATGGTGATTTGTTTATAGTAGATCAAACCAATCATCGGATACTTCGCTGGAAGCCAGGTGCTAAAACCGGGTTGTTGGTGGCAGGAGGAAATGGTATGGGTAGTGCCGATAATCAGTTAGATTATCCTTATGGACTTTTTGTAGACCAGGATGATAACCTGTATGTGGCTGATCAGTTCAATCATCGTATACAATATTACCAGAACCCTGAATCGCCTGTCAGGTACAGCTTTAACTTTAAAGCAACCAGGCCAGGAAAATACCAGACCGAGCTTGTTTACCGTGATGGAAGTATTGTTGAGTCTGAAATAATGGAAATTTATGATTCACCTCTTACACCCAAAATAACAGTAGACGAAAAACTTTGCAGTGGAACAACCTACCAACTAAAATTGGAAAATGCTGCTGTAAATGGATACTGGCAATCAAATAATACGGCAATTGCAGAAGTAAACGATAGTGGTTACTTAAAGGGTAAACAAGAAGGTGTTGTCGATATAGCTTACATCGCCAGGAATGAATTTGGTTGTGAAAGTAAAACCCATAAAAACATTACGGTAAAAGCAACTCCTATACTTCCACCTGTAAGCATTGCTCAGGAAGTAGTTTCAAATGCAAGCGGTTCCATGATTCAATCAAACCAGGTTTGTGCTGGTTCCAAAATACCCTTAACCAATATGTTCCTGGCAGGTGAATGGAAAACAAGTGACACGGCTATTGCAAAAATCGAAGCAGGTTTTCTTCGCGGTGCTGTAGCAGGTAAAGTAATGGTTTCATATACAGCTAATATTGATGGTTGTGTTACCGAAAGTAAAAATGAATTTACTGTTTTACCTGTTCCTGAAGCACCGGTAATAAATGGCTACACAAAATTGGTAACAGGCAATAGGGGACAGCTAAGTGTTGGAGTACAAACAGGACAGTGGTATTCAAAAGATGAATCAATTGCGGTTGTTGATCAACATGGTTTTATTAAAGGAAATAATCCAGGTCAAACAGAAATTCAATTTAAAACAACCAGTGAAAATGGATGTCCAATTCATGCAGCAGTGCCATTAACTGTTCAACCTGAATCGCCAGTTGTTAGAGATGAAATATATAATGATGTGCGTGAGTTTATCAGGATCGATCAACAGGTAACTGCAAAACCAGGCACTGTTTTGCAATTTTATAAAACTGGTGATCCTAATGCTAAACTCATTGACCCACTGTTAAAAAATGAATCAGGAACCTTCAGAATATGGGTGGCTGCCATTCAAAACGGTGTGGCCAGTCAGAAAGTTGCCTTTCAGGTAAAAATCGAAAAAGGGAGAGAAGTTGGTCAACTTAATCCGGTTATATTAGGAAATCCAGCTACTGCATTTTTCACTGTTCAACTAAAGAGTACGCAAACAGCTCTTCCAATTTCAATGCGCGTGCTAGACTTAAGCGGAAGGGTAATTGAACAACGTCAATCAATCGCTGCAAATAGTACCATTCAATTCGGGCAGCAATACGCTGGTGGACAATACGCAGTTGAATGGGTACAGGGTCAGGAGCGTAAAGTATCTCAGCTCATTAAATTGGGAGGTGAACGCCAGGCAAGTAATAATACACTGCAGAACATTGCTTTGAAGTAGGCTAAGACAGCTCCTGTTGCAAGGGTTTTGGTGAAAAACTCTCCAAAAATCTTTAGCTTCGCAGCCTAAGTACTTAGTATGAAATATTCTCAGCAGATTGGTATTGTAGCAGCGATTACGTTGATTGTCCTTTGTTTTTTCCCCTGGAGCATTATAACCAGCAAGCAGTTGGTTATAAGTGGGTTTGCCGCTGAAGGAACAAGCTTTGGCAGACCGGGTTTATTTCATGTTATATTTTGTTCAGCAGCTATTTTATTCTTTATCATACCCCGCATCTGGTCAAAAAGAACCAATGTATTTATTGGTGCCATAAACCTAGCATGGGCCATACGCAATTATGTGTTGGTATCAAGTTGTTTGCTTGGCGAATGCCCTGAAAAACAGCCGGCACTATACGCAATTCTTGCATGCGCCATCATCATACAACTCATGGTATTGCTACCGAAAATTCCGGTAAAAAAACAATAATGAACAGCAGAATATCGAATGATGAATATTGAACGAAAGAAGCAATATTCCTATTTCGTCATTCGATATTCATTGTTGTTTGGGGAAATTTGACCGCGAGCTATAATTGTGCGTATGATGGAACACGGATTATCATGATTTTCAAGATCTATCATGATAAATCTTGAAAATCATGATAATCTGCGTT
>CAZTCS010000097.1:0-12029 GCA_964611995.1 uncultured Sediminibacterium sp.
GAAAAATTCAGGGAACTATTACTCCAACAAAAAAAGAAAGTCGGGATTTGAGGATCATTGCTATCCGAAGTAGTTAGTTACTAGCGCTAAATCTTGGCTAGAATGGAACGCTGATCTTCATGATTTTCAAGATTTATCATGATGGATCTTGAAAATCTGTATTCTATTAATAGCAGAAAGCCTATAACAAGCACAACTCAAGGCTTGCAGCTTGCAGCTAACAGCTTGAAGCTCTTTTCCTACCACAAATTCCTCGGGCACCAATCTCCATACTTATTGCCCAACTGAAAGCCGATGAGAATTTCATGTGTTCCTTTACTTACTGTATTCAGACGGGATGTCTGTAAATCGTAAGAATATCCGATATTAATATTGTGGCTCACATTGATACCTACCATTCCTGCAAAACCATCCTGGTAACGGTATGAACCGCCTAACCATAAGAGATCCTGGTACATGAATTTTGCATTTATATCAAAGCCAACAGGCAATGGAGATACATAGCGGATTAAGGTTGATGGCAACAGGCTAACATCGTCCGACAATTGCATCCGATAACCAGCACTAAAGAACAAATGCGGCACCAATTTTCCTTTTTCAACATAAACGGTATTATTTGAAAAAGCAACATTTTGAGGAACGATCTGTTGCGCCGCCAATCCCATAAAATAATTCTTTGAATACAACCATAAGCCTGCACTGATATCGGGTCTGATCTGGTTGATCATACCGCTACTCGCCACTGCAGGATCAACAACAGTGGTGCCGAAATTTAATTTAGATGCATCCAGACTCATATTAGAAAAGCCAGCGGAAATACCTGCTGCAAGACTCGTTGAATTTGAAAGACCCAAATGATAAGAGTAAGTACCAAAAGCGGCAAAACGATTCAATGGTCCCGTTTTATCGTTCAGCATGGTAAACCCAACCCCATGGTGTGGCTCTGCAGCACGATAACTTTGCCAGTATGCTTGTCCTCTGGGGTTCTCACCACGTGCGCGCATGCTAGTAGCGGTTTCCCAACCGAAATCATCTTTCTTCAGAGGCCCATGAATCGTTAAATAAGTGGTTACAGGGGCATCCTGAATACCCACCCATTGCATACGGTGTGATGCTTTTACATCCCAATAGTTTTCAATACCTGCCACAGCCGGATTGATGATATAATTATTCATGATATACTGCGTATAGTAAGGTCGCTGCTGCGCCTTTACCAGAACAGGTAATATCATTATCAATAAACAGTAAACCCCTCTCCGATTCATACTATTTTATAATGGTTATTGCCCCCGACATTAACGGTCGGCCATTTTTTGGATTTACAATATAGTAATAAGTCCCAATAGGTAACACTTTGCCATTCATTTTCCCGTCCCAAGCTTTCGAATAACCGGATGATCGGTAAACAACTTGTCCATAACGGTTAAATACATCAATTGTTGCACCAGGATATCTATCCAGGTATTTAATGTCCCATAAATCATGAATTCCATCTCCATTAGGAGAAAAGATATTTGGGATTACCGGAGTTTTTAAAAGAATTACCTGAATTGTATCACTTGTTTTACAGTCACCAACTCCTTTTACAGTTAACCGGTAGGTGATATCATCTAATGGAGTAGAGACAGTTGTAACTGTAGATATGCTGCCCAGATAACTAACTGGTGTCCAGCTAAATTGTAGGTTTTTTCCATATACCCAAAGCGGTGAAAGTATTGTCCCTGTATTTTCCATTACAGTTACCGACTTTTTTCCCATTTCAATTAGGGGATTGGGGAATATTTCTATTTCCCGGTAAGCTGTATCACTGACACAGCCTTTATCATTTGTTACCGCTAATCGTATTATTTGCCTTCCTGAATCCAGGAATCTTTTTACCGGGTTTTGGTTGGTACGAATATCATTTTTACCCAAATCCCAGTACCAGCCGGTAAGAGGAGATGTTGCTGGGGATTTACTTCTATCAAAAAAAAGCACCGGATCATTATAACAGGCATTTGCAGGATTCACATCAAACAGTGATTCTGGAGCGGAATAAACGTTAATTATTGTTGTTTTTTCATGAACACAACTATTTCCTCCTGAATAAGCCTTCATGCGAATGGTATAGGTTGCAGTACCGTTAATGGTTTGCGGATACCTATGTG
Organism: uncultured Sediminibacterium sp.; assembly: GCA_964611995.1. Taxonomy (GTDB): domain Bacteria; phylum Bacteroidota; class Bacteroidia; order Chitinophagales; family Chitinophagaceae; genus Sediminibacterium. Next base: position 2,148 of record CAZTCS010000097.1, read on the forward strand.
TATATATTTTATCTGGTCGGGGATCTTCATCAACTTCAACATCATTGGGATTGTTAAGGATATCCCAGGTTATTTCGATCCTTGTTACATCACCAAAGTCTACCGTTGATCGGTTTATTAATATTATGTCTTTATTGGAACATAGGTTTTGTGGTGACTGAATATCAAAATCAGCTTTGGGGACTGCTCCGTTTACTGTAAAAACGGTTGTTTTATTAGCTGTACAGCCTTCTTTTGAACGTACTTCAAGCGATACGTTGTAATGCGCTGCCCTGTTATATTTAACTACCGGGTTCATTTCTGTAGCGGTAAGACGATCTGGTGCAGGGATTACAGGAGGAGTACCTGCATTAAAGTTCCATTTATAAGTTGCACCTGTTATTGAGCTTCCCGGCACTTTGCTGGTATCTATAAATTGAGCTGCCGCATCATTCAAACAAACTTCTGGTATAATAAAGCCTGGCTCTGGCAATGGATGTATAACAAAATCAGGTGAAAGAGCAAAGGGTAAACTCCTGCATCCGTAATTATTGATTACTGTAAGACTCACTTGTTTAACACCACTAGATGCATAACGAATGGTTTCAGGTGCGTTTGTATTTTTTGTAACAATATTTCTACCGTCATCGAAATTCCACTCCCATCCAACCAATTGCCCGTCTGGTGTTGATGATATATCGGTAAAAATGATATCGGTATCTACACAATGCAATGCGGAAGTAATAAAGGCAGCTTTGGGGGCTTCGGGAATAACCACTTTTAATGTTAAGGGATCTGAAATGCACCCTATTTTTGTAACACTTTGCATGGAAACAAAATGTTCTCCTGGTTGCTTAAACAATACATTCAGTGTACTATCTCTTTTATCAAACAGGGTCCCGGTTCCTATATTCCATAAAAACCTGTTGCCTTCTCCCAGGGCTCTGAACTGAACTGAATCACTTGCACAATGAGTTTGGTTCCATACAAAACTTGCTTTCGGTTTTGGTAAAACATTTATGGGAATACGTATAAATCGTTCTATTGGCCCACATCCCCCAACATTATCTGCATAGGCTCTAACTGTTATGGTATCTATACCTGCCTGACTAAATGTATGTGTTGTTCCGGAACTGTAATAGTAAAAAACGGTTCCGTTAATCACATGAAAGCTATCTGCAACCGGGTTAATTACGGGGCCGACGGTTGCGTTTGGCTGGATATATTGTGCAGATGAATAATCCCATGTTAGTCGCGTTGGCTTGAAATCAAGTTGTATAGAAAGTTGAACCGGTGTATTTATACAAGTAACTGTTGAATCAATACTTGCATAAGAATTAGAGATGGTGGATATATAACTGATATTTTCTAATCCGGTTCCTCCATTATAAGCGTACGACTCTCCCACTCCAACACCATATACGATGGCGGAGAAACCTGTATCTGCTGTAATGCGGTGAACTGGATTAGCTAATGAACTGGTTGTAAGGTCTTCTTGCAGGTATACGTACTCTGTGCCTTGTATGTCTTTAAAATTCCCTTTAGGTGGTGCATTGTCTATCTTTACAGTATGACTAAATTTCTTATCGATCATAATATTTACAAAATGATCGGTTATTGCGGATCCGGCTGCTGGTGTATACGTTTTCTCTGCTGAAAAAAACTGAATGTCTTTTATGAATTGTTCTACCGGATTTAACAGGACCATATCGGCATCACCATAACAATCAGTACCTTTTTGCACTACACAACTATTTGCACAATTACCGGATTCCATGTACTGAGCTACCATTACAGGTCTTGAACTTGTAATTAGTATTGGCTGATTACTTGTGTAACTAGTCATATTAGACAGGCTGGCGACTGGTTTTACAAGTGTAATTATTGTTCCATCAATTTGTTGAACCTGAATAGTTGTTCTAGGATCATTGAAGAAGATTCGGTAAGTAGTAAAAGCTTTACCGAATGGTGCACCTATAAATTTCCGTCCCCAGGTATGTATTGGAAATATCTGCTGATACAAGTTATCTCCCGGTGGCGATCCTGTTGTATCCTGACAATTAAATGAGCTCCATGTACTGCTAGAAAAAACAGCAATTGGCTTACAGTTTCCTATCCCCGATGATACCGATCGTATCACAGTTCCGCTAATATCATCTTTGCGTTTACTATCAAGCATGTAAACGTCTCCTGCATTTGGCAGCAGAACCTGAAATGCTTTTCCTGCGGGTTTCAGGTTGCGACTTTCGAAGGCAGGGACAATTTCTATAATCGTATTTGGACTTGTTGCCACAACAGATATTGCTGAGTATTCACCGTATTTAATAAGACCTTCTTCGGCAGTACTATTATGTCCGGGAACTATATATTCTGACCCAAGAGCTGTAACTGGCAGAACCATAGTGGCTCCGTTTTTTTCGTTCCTCAGTATCTGTGAGAATACTGAAACCGGTTCATCAGTTGTTATATGTATACCCGCAGATTGATGTATACCATCTGTCAGGCTTAGGTATACAGAATTATTTAAAAAATCCATCCCCGGAATATTGAGTGTTCCGATAAATACGCGGCAAACTTCATTGGCCTTAATGGTAATCTTTTTGGGAGCTAATTTCCCTACCTGGATGGTACCACTTGTGCTTACAGTAGAAGTTATATAAACACCCATTGTTGAATTAAGTCCATCCAGATGTGATGTGTATGCAATCCAGAAATCTTTTCCTTTATTAGTAAGCTGTGCAGTTGCTGAAACATTTATTAAACAGAGGAGAAAAAAGAAAACTTTTCTATGCTTCATGAATTACTATTTCCTTCTGTAGCGTAGTTCTATTGATAACTTTATTAAGTTGTCAATTTACACTCACTATCGTGTCAGAAATATTCTTTTAGATAAACGGAAGTAATTTTATACAAATGACAATAAGAAAGAGATCGGTATAAAAACAAACTTCCAAATTGTCTGTTTTATACATCAAATAATGATTTCCGAAATGATGAATTTATCGGATAATCGTAATCGACCCTGTTACCTGTGGTTTATTGTTTTTAGGGTTGATGATATAATAATAGGTACCAATCGGCAATGGCGATCCAGACACTCTTCCATCCCAGGGTTTACTATATCCTTGCGACCTGAAAACAATTTGTCCATACCGGTTATATACTTCCACGGTTGCACCAGGATAACTTTCCAGGTACCTTATGTTCCAGGTATCATTAATGCCATCACCATTTGGTGAAAATGCATTAGGTATTTCCAATGACTTGAGCAGTTTTACAAAAATGGTATCACTTGTGGTACAGCCGCCTTCTCCGGTTACGGTTAATGTGTACCTGATATCTGCCAGTGGTTTTGTTATTGGGGAGAAAGCCGTGTCTTTATTCAGGTAATTCGGTGGAGTCCATAAATAGCTAAGCTGATTACCATAAACAAAAGAAGGTTTTAATTGGGTTTCTCCACCCTCTAATACTGCTGTGCTTTTAGTACCCATAACCAATACCGGTAATGGATACACCATAAAACCAGCTTCGGCTGTATCACTTCCACAACCTGCTGCACTAAATACATACAGGCTTGTATTGAATACCCCGGAATCCTGATAGGCCCTGACCGGATTTTGGATGGTTGAAGTAACCCCTTTTCCAAGGTCCCACTCCCAGCGAACAGGAGCTGCTAGTGAGGCATTTGCAGAGAGATCAGTAAAAGAAACGGGCTCATCAAAACAAACTGCTGCTGGATTAACACTGTATGCAGCTTTTGGATTTGGGTGAACTTTTATGGTTTTACTTACTTCACTCACACAGGTATTACCTCCGGAATAAGAAAGCATTCGGATGGTGAAATCTTGTCCGGCAGCGTTATTCGCTGCATATTTATGCGCATAAGATTTATTGGAGGAAGGATTATCATCCGTTTGCACCTGCGTTGGCAGGTTTATCCTATCCCAATAAATCTCTGACTTGGTAACCGTTCCAAAATCTACGGTAGATTTATTTAGTATAACAATGGGCACTTTATCACAAAGCACCGTATTCTGTTGTACTTCAAAATCAGCTTTAGGTATTGAGCCATTCACGGTGAATGTTTGGGACGCAGTATTTACACAGCCATCTTTTGAAGTTACTTGAAGCGATACAGTGTAATTATCAGATTTATTATACTTAACCGCAGGATTTTTGAGGGTGCTGCTGGAAATATTCGGTCCTGGAGTAACAGCAGGTGATGCCGCATTAAAATTCCAGAGATAGGTAAACTGCGCTTCTGAACCATCTGCTATTTTACTGGTATCAATAAATTGGGCTGATGCATCATTCAGACAAACTTCCGGTAGTATAAAGCCAGGTTGTGGCAACGGGTGAATTAATACTGCTGTAGAAGGTTTAAACACATCACTTTTACAACCCGTACTTGTTTCTACCTGCAAACTAACATTTTTAACACCTGTACTATTGTATTGAACTGTTTGTGTATTGTTGCTATTCACTACAATTGGACCTGTTCCATTATCCAGGTCCCAAATCCATTTAGTAATGGTACCAACCTGTGAGGTGGATGCATCAGTAAAGCCTACACTAGTATTCAGACATAATATAGGCGATGCGGTAAATGAAGCAACTGGTTTCGATGTAATGGATATAGGTTTGGTCGTTTCTTCTGAAATACAACCAATATCTGAAATAGTTCTAAGCTTTACATTGAATACACCTGCCTGATTAAAAACTGCTCCCAATAAACTTGTGGTTATATCCAGATTTGATCCATTTCCAAGATCCCATAACCATCGTACGCCGGAGTTAGCGGGTGTTGAAAAACTCACCGGATCATTCACACAACCGGAATGGGTCCAGGTAAAATCTGAACTGGGTTTGCTATTTACTTTTACCGGGATAGTGTATACCTGATCGGTACTTCCACAACCATCTGGTGTAGATGAAGTGGTATATAATTTAATCGTATCCCGCACTGCAGCGGTATTGGCTGCACTAAAAGTGAATGTTTGCCCGGTACTGTAATAATAAACCTGCTGTCCATTAACCACCGGAATACTATCAGCTACCGGAGCATTATTGGGGCCGATACCTGCATTCGGACTAATACCCGGTGCAGCAGAAAAATCCCAGCGGATGGAAGTTGGTTGAAAAGATAATGGAATGGAAAACTTAACCGGGGTATTGACGCAGGTTACGGCTGAATCGATTCGTGTATATGGATTTACAAATGTGGCCTGGCGACTAAAATCTTTCACGTTAGTACCTCCATTGTATCCATAAGATTCAACACTTCCATAACCGTATACAATTGCAGAGAAGCCCGTATCTGCTGTAACCCTGTGCACAGGGTTTACTCCTGAAGAAGCCGATAAGTCTTGTTGCAGATAACTATAGTTGGTACCAGGAATATCTATAAAACCAGATACTGGGGCATTATCAATTTTTACAGAACTGATATAATTTTTACTGATGATGATATTTACATAATGCAATTGAACCTGAGTCTGACCAGAAGGCACAAAATTTCTATGCGCAGAGAAGAAGGTAATATCATTCAGGGTTTGTTCAACCGGATTAAGGATTACCATTTCGGGATCAGCCAAACAACTGGTTGCTGCACCGGATCCAGTAGTACAACCTGTTTTACAGGATTGTGAGCTGATATATTGAACTACTGATATGGGTTCTGAAGCCTGAATCTGTATTGGGTTAGCACTGTTATAGCTATAAAAATTTCCAAGCGGGTTAAATGTTGCCGCTGATAAGGTAGTAGTAACCCCGTTATCTGTAACCTGAACTGTAGTAGATGGGTTTTGAACAAAAATCCGGTATATATCATAAGGTCTGTTGATGAAAGGCGCCGTAACAAACTGTTTACCCCAGGCTCTTGTTGGAAAAATTTGCTGATAAATATTATCTCCCCCACTTGCACCCGTACAATCGAAAGTGCTCCAGGTAGAAGAGGAGAAAACAGCAATAGGTTTACAACCACTACTACCAGCGGCAGCCACGGACCTGATTTTGGTTCCTGATAAATCGGTTAACACCGTAGCCTGATACTGGTATACATCTCCCGCTGAAGCCAAAGTAATTTGGAAAGGAACACCAACAGCCCTTGAACCACCTGCTGCAGTAGGTGTAATTTCAATAGTAGTATTATCCTGGGTCGCAATAACGGTAATCTGCCCTACCCCTCCAGCTGTACCACCACTGTTTGGATTACTACTTGAGGTTGATCTATAATTAGGTGCTATATATTCAGCCCCCAGCACCTGAGTGGGTATAATAAGGCTGGCTCCACTTCTTGCACTTCTGATGATATGCGCATAAACCACCACCGGATCGTTACTATTTACCTTAATAGCAGCATTAACTTTTATTCCATCAGAGATATTCAAGTAAACATCCGCATTGCTGGCATCAACTCCAGAACCCGAACCTAAAAACACACGGGTAACCTGATTTGCCGTAACAGTAAAATTTAAAGTTGTGGTAGGTCCCACTTTTACGGTTCCAGTTGTATTTACTTCTGAAGTGATATATAACCCCATTACAGATCCAGTTCCATCAATATGAGAAGGATAGGCAATCCAGAACTCCTTTCCTTTATTTGAAAACTCCTGCGCATATATACAGGTTGCGAAAATGCAAAAGCAAAAAAACAGGAGCAGTTTTAGTTTAGTCATCACAGATTATTTGGTCATACGTCTTATAGTATGACCCGAATTTGGGTTACTGGTTAAAATTAGGGCTAAAACCTATTTGAGAAAAGATAATTTATTGCCATTAAACGTTGCCTGACAATAAATTCGGTGAATTAGGGCCTTCACAGAAAAGTAGGTCAAGGATACTGAGGTTCGATTGAAACCCGATCCGGTCAGCAAACACCTGCTGATAGTGTATACTGGAAGTAGATTGCTGGAAGTTTTTCGGTAGCCACTTGCTTCTGTAATCTGTAACCTCGGCCGGGTAAACAGGCGAAAATTCAGTTGTCTCACTTAACCCGGCTGTGAGTTTTAATTGTTTTACCAACCAAGCCGTCAGATCTCGATTCATTTCTAACAGGAAAACCGGCCGCCGCTGGTAAAATGATTCTAGCCAATCCCGGTAATATTCAAAGAATGGTGATCGGTTATAACATGATTCAATGGTTCGCCAATGTTGTAACTGCCAGGGTGAACTATAGCTAATACGAACATCTTTCAAAAGCTGCTTTTGATCCCGCCCTTTCTCCAGCGGAACCGACAAATGTACTAGTCCATTGCTCCCCGCTAATACCATTCTATTACGAAAACTCATCTTTTGGAAACTTTCACATACTTCAAAATTTATATCTGAAAAATGAAACAAAGCTTTAATATAATTAATGCTTCCAAAATATTGATATTCAATTACTAAACTATTCATTTACGTGCATGATTGAGAAATATGTAAATCACTTGAAATAAATTAAATTTCTTTTAATTCTAATTTGCATTTTACATAAAATAGATTACCTAATTAACTGTTAATCAAACTATACTAATATAATTAAACTACTAAATTATTTGGTATAATAAAATACTGTAGTAAATTACCGTATTTCTAAATTTTTTAGTAATATAATCGAGTAAATATTTCAACTCAATAACCAAAAACACAAACTCTCCCACTCTCTAAAAAACGTTTAAAGATAAAACGCATCCACGCTCCCATTTTCACATTCTGCCCACATGCTTAAAGCTTGGTGGAATTATGTAAACGGAAAATGTCCAATAAGCATATCACTTATATTGCATCAAATTGAACAAGTGAGAACCCTTAGCTTACTCCTATTTTTGGTTATCCTTCTGGCAGCCTGTCAGAAACCACAGGCCTTCGACTATCGGGCCGTTAAAAATGTAAAACTGGAAAAACTTGGATTTGATAAATCTACCCTTGCCATGGACCTGGTTTATTATAACCCCAATGGCTTTGGTGTAGACTTGCGAAAAGTAGATTGTGATATCTATATAGACAACCATTACCTGGGTAAGTACAAACTGGATACCCTCATGCATATACAGCGTAGGGCCGAGTTCGTACTACCATCAAGAATTCAGGTTGATATGCAGGGCGTATTTAAGAATATACTGACCGTGCTATTTAATAAAGAAGTGCTGGTAAATGTAAAGGGCACCACCAGGGTCGGCAAAGCAGGATTCTTTAAAACCATTCCCTTCAACTATGAAGCGAGACATAGGATTGAGTTGGGGAGGTGAGGTTGGAGTCCGTCCTTCCTTCGTCAGGATGTCCGAGAGTCCGGAAGTCCGGTAGATGATGAATTATTGTACAGATTTAAAACAAACCAACTTTCTCCCGGACATCCTGACGAAGGAAGGACCGACTCCCGGACTTCCGGACTCTCGAACATCCTGACGAATGAAGTACGCACTTCCAGACTAAAATATCGGCTTCACATGACAAGGCTTTCTCGGTTGAGGGCCGCCGCCATCTTCTGAGCGTTTACAGGCTGGAGGTAATTTCTTATAGGCATCCTCTGTGGCTTTACTACTATCGGCATCAAAACCAGCATTGTTTAGTGCTGTACGTATGCCATCCGCACTGGCTCTATCCGGTAGGAACTGTACTTTTATCTCTCCCTGCAGAAGGTTGATTTTCCATTGCATCACACCGCCATCGGTTGCCCCTTTCTCGAGCAAAAGGTATTTATCTAACACTTCCTTACACTCCCAGCATTTCAAATTTGGCGACTTAATTGTCACCCATTCCGGCTTTGGTTGCTGCGCATTTACAGATATGCTGATAATAATGAGTAAAAAACTAAATATCAGATGCTTTTTCATAGCAAAGTGTTTTTAAAGTCCGGGAGACCGGGAGTCGGTCCTTCCTTCGTCAGGATGTCCGGAAGTAAGTTCTTTATTGAGTTAGATGTATTAGCAATCATATTTGCTGCTCAACAATAGTTAAGTTAAATAAAATTCTCTCCGTGATCACTCACTACTCACCATTCACTACTCACTAATAAAAATTCACCATTCACCATTCACCATTCACCACTCACTGCCCCCATCCCGCGGGATCCTTCCTCCATTGCAACAATAATTGTTCCGATTCAGGTGAGATCTGTCCTTTTTCTACTGCCAGACTAATCAGGCTGGAATAATTGGTCAGTGATTTATAGGGTACACCTGCCTTAGCAAAGGCTTCCTCAGCTTGTGGGAAACCATAAGTGAATATTGAAACCATGCCTACAATTTCAACACCAGCAGCTTTCAGCACATCTACCACTTGAAGACTACTCTTTCCAGTAGAAATAAGGTCTTCTATTACCAACACTTTTTGTCCGGGGTTATAAAATCCTTCTATCTGGTTGCCCATACCATGCTCTTTTGGTTTTGGACGAACATATACATAAGGCAGTTTCAACTGGTCAGCAGCCATTGCTCCCCAGGCAATACCTGCTGTTGCAACACCTGCCAATAACTCCGCATCAGGAAAGCTTTCAAAAATCACATTACATAGTTCGCTTTTAATGAAGTCGCGAACATAGGGGAATGACAACACTTTGCGGTTATCGCAATAGATTGGACTCTTCCACCCACTTGCCCAGGTAAAAGGCTTTTCGGGACTTAATTTGACTGCTGCTACCTGTAACAGCTTTTCTGCAACGGCTTTTTCATTTGTCATGGTGCAAAATAAAGGCAATTCAATTTGAAAATTTGAAAATTCGGAAATTTGAAAATTTGTCCAGCGGTCTCCTTCGGAGTAAATTTGAAACATGCAAATGAAAACGATAGTTGCGGCTGGCGGATTGGTACTTAATGAATCAGATGAAATATTAATGATCTTTCGTAGGGGTAAATGGGATCTTCCCAAAGGCAAGCTCGACGCCGGTGAAAGTATAGAAGATTGTACTGTAAGAGAGGTTAT
>CAZTCS010000097.1:12039-15107 GCA_964611995.1 uncultured Sediminibacterium sp.
GGGAGAGATTCAATTTGAGAATTTGAAAATTTGAAAATTAGGGGCACATTTGGGGTATGGTAATGAAAACGATCGTGGCGGCGGGGGGACTGGTTTATAATGAGTCCAATGAATTATTGATGATCTTTAGAAGAGGCAAATGGGATCTGCCAAAGGGGAAGTTGGATGAGGGCGAATCTATACCGGACTGTGCAATTAGGGAAGTTAAAGAAGAGACCGGTTTAACTGCAATAACATTGGGTGAATTTATCCGGACGACGCATCACCAATACTTCGATAAGTGGCTGAATGAAACCGTTATCAAAGAAACCCACTGGTATCGCATGTCAGCAACCAGTAATCAACCCCTAACTCCCCAAACCGAAGAAGATATCGAATCAATACGCTGGGTACCAACTCAGGAACTACCGGTTTTATTGGAAAATAGTTATGATACGATTGTGGAGGTGGTGAATGCGTGAATTGTGAATGGTGAATTGTCAATAGCTTTTTCACAATTCACCATTCACAATTCACAGCGCCCTATTCACATGCATCCTTCCTCCTCGTATCAACCAGGTAATGAATTTTCCAGCCTTGTTTGCTCCTGATTAGTTGGAAGGAGTTTACGCCGCAGTGACTAAAATTTCCATTGAAATAGAATTTGTAGGGAGTCCAGACAGAAGCAAGTGGTCCATCTACATTAACTGCAGCATAGGTTATTCTTTCGTCTGCTGCATTCTTGGGTAAGCTGCCAATATTGTGTCCGAAATCTGTTACTTTATCGGTTTTAGCGAGCATATTACCTTCCTTATCACGTACCAGGGTTTGCAGGATATGGTTTTCACTGAAACAATTTACAATCGTCGCAGAATCTGCATTTCGCATTGCAGTAAAAAGTTGATCGATCACCGCTTTTACAGAATCTGTTGCTGTCTGAGCCTGCGAGGTATACCCTGCTCCAATTAATACAATGATCAGGAAGATTTTTTTCATACTGTTTAATTTGATACTAAAGTAACTCAAAGCACCTGCTATTAAAAGCCTTTCATAAAAAAATCCCGCATTTAGCGGGATTTATGTTATCTGAGATAACCCAGTATTTTCAACATACTTTGTGCGGTTTGTTCTTTGGCATAAACCCAGTCTACCAATTTTCCATTTTTATCATACTCCACAATCACGTGTTTCGGAGATGGAATAAGGCAGTGTTTGATACCCCCATAACCACTTATCTGATCCTGATAAGCACCGGTATGGAAGAAACCTACATACAGAGGCTCTTTATTTATTTCTACATCTTTTGCTTCTGTACTCTGTAATTTGGGTAGGAACACTTCGTTGATATGTTCTTCTGAATCGTAGTAATCATGACTATCACAAGTAATTCCTCCTAAAACGACTCGATGGTATTCATTATCCCATTTATTCACGGGCAGCATGAGGAACTTTTCACCGATACCCCAGGTATCCGGTAAAGTAGTAATGAAAGATGAGTCGATCATATACCAGCACTCACGGTCGTTCTGGATTTTTTGTCCAAGTACACTATAAATATGCGCCATGCTCTCCCCTACGGTAAAGCTTCCGAATTCAGTATAGATATTCGGCATGGGCACTTTTGCCTTTTTACAGGCTTTCTTGATATTGCTTACGATTTCATTGATCATGAATTGGTAATCGTATTCAAAACCAAGCGAGTGTTTTATGGGGAATCCGCCACCAATATTTATAGAATCCAGTTCCGGACAAATTTTCTTGAGCTGACAATACAGGTTGATGATTTTATTCAATTCAGACCAGTAATAAATATCATCCTTGATACCTTTATTCAGGAAGATGTGCAGCATTTTCAACTGGAACTTTTCCTCATTACCTTCAATTTCATCAACATAAAACTCAAGGATATCTTTTGCACGAATTCCTAGTCTGGAAGTATAGAAAGGAAAATTCGGCTCTTCCTCAGCAGCTACACGGATACCCAAACGGAATGGTTGTTTAACGCTGCGTTTGTATGCCAGTAATTCTTCTTTATTATCAAGGATAGGAATTACATTTTTAAACCCTGTGTTAATCAGTTTGGCTATACGTGAAGTGTATGACTTCTGTTTATAGCCATTACAAATGATATAGGTTTCTTTGTTGATTTTCCTACGCTGGTATAAGCGATTGATGATTTCTATATCGTAGGCGTAAGAAGTTTCCAGATGAATATTATGCTTCAGTGCTTCTTCTACTACAAAAGAGAAATGGGAACTTTTGGTACAGTAGCAGTAAAAATATTCGCCTTCATATTTGTGCTTTTTAAAAGCATCGGCAAACATTTTTTTCGCTTTGTTGATCTGCATACCAATTTTAGGCAGGTAGGTCAGCTTAAGCGGGGTTCCGTACTTTTCAATGATCTTTTTCAGATCGAGTTCATTGAACTGGAGGTAGCCATTATCATTTACTTCAAATCCTTCTTGCGGGAAGTGGAAGGTCTGGTTCACCAGTGAGGTGTAGGTATTGTTCATTAGCCGGGTTAGTGGTTGTTTAGTGTAAACAGAAAATTACCCTTTTATTAAACTACAAAAATAACTCTTTGTACAGTTCTGCAAATAAAAAAACCGGGAAGTAAAGTTACTTCCCGGTTATATTTTTTGATCAGGGCTCCTGTCTCAATTATTTTACTGAGTTTACCAGGGCTTTGAAGCTAGCTGGCTCATTCATAGCCAGGTCTGCAAGCACTTTACGGTTAAGGTCAATTCCTTTAACCGCCAGTTTGTTGATAAACTGACTGTAGGTTAAACCTTCTTCTCTAACCGCAGCATTAATACGTGCGATCCAAAGCTGACGGTACTCACGCTTTTTCAACTTACGGCCAACATAGCTGTAAGTCATACCTTTTTCAACAATATTTTTGGCTACGGTATATACATTTTTACGTTTACCGTAGAATCCTTTTGCCTGCTTCAGGATACGTTTCCTGCGGGCTCTTGATGCTACTGCATTTACTGAACGTGGCATAGTATCTTTTTTTTGTCCCGCCTAAGGCGGGATTGTTTTTTAAATGGTTTGAACTCCCTTCCGGGAAAATGGCGGTTATTAAC
>CAZTCS010000098.1:0-15041 GCA_964611995.1 uncultured Sediminibacterium sp.
CCATGAAAGCAATCATACCAGTTGCCGGTGCCGGAACCAAATTAAGGCCACATACCTATACCCAACCCAAAGCCCTGATACCTATTGCAGGAAAAACGATTCTCAGTTATATCGTTGATCAACTCAGAGAAGCGGGCATTAATGAATTTATTTTTATTGTTGGGTATTTGGGTGAAAAAATACAAGACTATGTAAAGCAGACTTATCCCGATATGGTTGCTCATTTTGTTTACCAAAATGAAAGACAGGGTACAGGTCATGCAATAGAACTTACCAGAAGTATTGTTGGAGACGATGAAGTATTTGTGGCATTAGGCGATACCATCTGCGAATACGATGTAAAAGAAGTGGTGAATAGTCCATATAGCATGCTTGGAATTAAAAAAGTGGATGACCCACGTAATTTCGGTGTTGCATCCGTTGATGAAGAAGGGTTTATTGAACAAGTAGTGGAAAAGCCATCTATTCCAAAAAGCAATATGGCACTCGTTGGTTTATATAAAATTAAAGAGACCCATTTTTTATTTGAATGTCTGCACCATATTTTCAAACAGGATATTAAAACCTATGGTGAATACAATCTTACCGATGCATTAGATTGTATGATCAAACGCGGAGCAAAGTTTCAGGCTTTCAAGGTAAAGAACTGGTTTGATTGTGGTAAGAAAGAAACCCTCTTGGAAAGCAATGCAACCTTGCTCAAAAAATTTGGTGGTAACATTACAGACGGACACAATTTTAAGGATACAATCATTATACCCCCGGTAAGTATTGCACCCGGTTGTGAAATTTCCAATGCCATCATCGGTCCGCATGTGGCTATTGGTGCAAATACCACTATCAAACATTCCATCGTTCGAGATAGCATTATTGGTTCTTATACCAATCTATATGAAGTAGTACTCGACAATTCCCTCATAGGCAGCGACGCCTCCGTTAAAGGCCTCAGCCGTAGCTTGAATATTGGTGATAATACGGAGATAGATTTTGGTTAATTTGAAAATTAGTTAATTTGAAAATTTGAAAATGATCTGATCGATTAATTTTCAGTATCCAAAGTATATATTTTATTCCCGATCATTAATAAATTGATTAAATCATTTTCAAATTTTCAAATTGCCTAATTTTCAAATTAATGAACAGAATCACTACCTTATTCAACATCCGCTACCCCCTCATCCAAGCCGGCATGATTTGGGCTAGTGGGTGGAAGTTGGCCAGTGCAGTGAGTAATGCTGGTGGACTTGGACTTTTAGGTGCCGGAAGTATGTATCCTGAAGTATTGCGTGAACATATTCAGAAATGTAAGGCTGCTACGGATAAACCTTTTGGCGTTAATGTACCCTTACTTTATCCCGATATTGAACAGTTGATGCAGATTATTGTGGAGGAAAAAGTACCGATTGTTTTTACCAGTGCCGGTAATCCCAAAACATGGACAGGCTTCCTAAAAGAAAAAGGTATTAAAGTGGTTCATGTGGTAAGCAGTAGCAAGTTCGCTAAAAAAGCTGAAGACGCCGGATGTGATGCAGTAGTGGCGGAAGGTTTTGAAGCTGGTGGACATAATGGCCGCGAAGAAACAACCACCATGGTATTAATACCTGCTGTATGTGAAGCGGTGACTATTCCTGTGATTGCTGCAGGTGGCATTGCTACCGGCAGACAAATGCTCGCAGCAATGATATTGGGTGCTGAAGGCGTTCAGATAGGGAGTCGTTTTGTTTGTACACCTGAAGCATCATCACATCTCGCCTTTAAAGAAGCTATTGTAAATGCGCAGGAAGGAGATACACAACTTGCTATGAAAAAGGTGGTACCTGTACGGCTATTAAAAAATAAATTTGCTCAAGAGATAAGAGAGGCAGAATTAAGAGGAGCATCTGAAGAAGAATTAAAAACTATACTCGGCAGGGCTCGCGCCAAAAAAGGAATGTTTGAAGGCGATATGAACGAAGGCGAACTAGAAATCGGACAAGTAAGCGCAATTATTCATGATATTAAACCAGCGAAGGAAATAGTGGAGGAGATAGTTGTGGAATTTGAAAATTTGAGAATTTGAAAATTTGAAAATGGAAGCAATTCTTCATGTAAAAGCAAAGCTTTTACATGAAGAATTAAATTTATGGCGAAGTCATATCTGTAGTCATTTTCAAATTCATCAGTCTGCTTCCGGTAAATTATAAGCCTTCCACTCCTCAGCATTTGGTCCATAAATGCCGGGTACTTTAAGTCCGGCCAATCTCATTAGAACGGTTAATTGTCCGCGGTGGTGTATCTGGTGAACGACTGTTACCCAAAGTGCAAAACCTTTTTTCCAGCTTTCACCATACATGGGTGTTTCTTCCAGCAATGTATCATCGGTCCATTGGTCTATACCTGATAAAACATTATTGGTGGCTGTAGTATAGGCTTCAATCATATCCTGTACAGTATGATATTCTTTTTTCTCGAATTGAATTGGAAGTGTTGCTTCCCATGGAATACCATCGGCACAGGCAATGATATGGTTCACCATTCGCTTAATACTTCTATAGTCACCAAATGAAGTAGTCTGCAGACTTTCGTCGGTTATCATTTGTAAACACTTCAATGTAGCTTCCGATTCTGAAATCCAGATGGTTTTAAAATGGGGGAGGGAGGAGAACATGGTAATTTGAAAATTTGGAAATTTGAAAATTTGAAAATGGAGGAAATAATCATTTTGAAATGATTTATTTCTCCTATAAAACTAGTATTTATTCATGAACACTCATAAAGTAATAATGCTAATGTTATCCAACATTTTCAAATTTTCAAATTGACTAATTTTCAAATTGCCTACTTCTGCAAATAAAACGAATTCGCTTGCGATACACAGGTTACCACTAAGTCGTTTATGCATACATGTTCGGGTAATGAGGCTGTGTAATAAGTGATGTTAGCAATATCTTCAGCTTGCAAGGCTTTATAGCCGTCATAGACTGCATCAGCTTTAGCGTCATCTCCTTTGAACCTTACTATGGAAAATTCTGTTTCTGCTGCACCTGGATGAATAGCTGTAACTTTTATACGATAGGGAAGCAGATCGATACGCATCGCTTTGCTGATGGCATCAACTGCATGTTTACTTGCGCAATAGGCATTGCCGTCTTTGTACACTTCTTTGCCTGCAGTTGAACCAATATTAATGATATGCCCTTTTTTTCGCTCCGTCATAAAAGGAACAACAGCTTTTGTTACATACATGAGTCCTTTTACATTGGTATCAATCATGGTATCCCAATCATCAAGGTTGGCATTTTCAAAACTATCTCTTCCTAATGCTAATCCGGCATTGTTCACCAACACATCAATATGCTTCCATTCGTCAGTTAAACCGGTGATTGTTTCGGTAACTTTTTGACGATCCTGGACATCAAATACGAGTGGTAATACTTTAACCGAATATTTTTCTTTCAGATCAGTTGCTATTTCAGCTAATCTTTCCGCTCTTCTGCCCGTAATGATGCAGTCCCAACCAACTGAAGCAAATTTGTATGCAATGGCTTTACCAAACCCAGATGTAGCGCCTGTAATTAGGATAATATTATTCATGTTGCAAAGATAGTGAATAGACGATAGTCCATAGTCCATGGACCATGGACTGCACTAACGAATCAATACCAGCGTACCCTTTCTGTAGATGCGATTACCTAACTGATCGGTTCCAACGGCTTCATATACATAGGTGCCTGCGGGTTGCTTTACGCCACTGAATGTGCCATCCCATCCCTTTCCTAATTCAGAAGTTGAGTATAAGAGTTGTCCCCATCGGTTGAATATTCTGAAATGTTGTAATTGGGCAATACCTACACCAACTGGACGAACAATATCATTCAATCCATCACCGTTTGGTGTGAATGCATTTGGAACATATAAATCTGGCCCGTTCTTGAAAACACGGACCAATACATCATCTTCTGCGAAACATCCGCCAGCACTTGTTACGCGGGCAATGTAACGTATAGAATCTACGGTTTCCGGAATGGTTGCTACTGGTGCATCGGTAGTAGGGTCATTTAAATAACTGGATGGCCTCCATAAATAACTGATTCCTCCTGAGGCAGATAACTGGACTGGTCTTCCTGCAACCACAAAAGTATCCCTACCTGCATTTGCATTAACGAGCGGGGTAACTACAATCGTAACCGTATCTGAAACAGGTCGATCGCAGCCAATGGTGTCAATGGCTGTTAATACATATTGCGTGGTTCTTGATGGACCAGCAATCGGGAATAACGTATTGGCATTGATAAGCGAATTGGTTGGCGACCAGGCAAAGCCTGCCCCTACAATATTTCCAGACAGCTGAACCCTGTCACCAAAACAAATGATGGTATCACTACGAACGGTTGCTTGTGGATAAGGGGCAACCAAAACAAATACGGAATCTCTATCCTGACAATAACCAAGGTTAGCCGTAACATAATAAGTAGTGCTAACAACAGGCTGAACCTGTGGGTATTTGCTATTGGCAGTTATTGGTACGCCCGAGGAGGCGGTCCATTGATAACTCAATGCATCGCTTTCCGGACTTAATGTAAACTGATCGGTTCTGCAGATAGAAGTATCAGGCCCCAGTTCTACTTTAATAAAATCTAACACGTTTACGGTGACCGTATCTGTGTTAATACAGCCATTATCATTTACAGTTACTACATAGCGTGTAGTATCTACCGGATATACCAATGGATTAGGAGTGTTGTTACCCGACATTCGACTGATACTTGCCGCCCTGTCTGGAACCCATGTTACAGAACCATTACCCACAGTGGCATTAAGCCGAAGTGTATCAATACTACAAATTAATGTATCGCGGAATGCAAGGTTTACAATGGGCTTATCTAATATGTTTACTGTTTTTACAATAGTATCTATACAACCTTTACTGTTTGAGGTAATCAATCTAACCTGAACAGCTTGCGGGGTATTATATTTCCAGGCAGTATCTTTTCTGGTAGAAGTATCAGCAGTTGTTGTAAGATCACCAAGATCCCAGCGCCAACTGTTTACTACTCCATAAGCAGTAGTAGTTGCATCAATAAAATTATACGTGTTGAGGTAACAGGTGCCTTGTACATTGAAGTTGGGTACAAAGCCTGGATATACGCGAACCTGCGCAGTGGTTGAATCCTGGCAACCACCTGCATTGGTAACTTTCAATTTAAGGGTGAATGTGCCTGTATCAGCATAAGTATGCGTTGGTGTTGGATTTGAAGAAACCGGTGCATTGACTTCACCAAAATCCCACAAATAACTGGTGATATTAGCACTGGTAGATTCATTCTGAAAATTCATGGTAAAACCATCACAAGTAATATAAGTGGGTTTTAAACTAGCTGCTGCTACAGAACAGTTTGCCACATTTACATGAATTTCTTTTCTTGTTGTACCAATCAAAACACCATTCCTGTATTCATTTACACAAACCGATACAACATAAGTTCCGGTAGCTGCTGGTGCTATACCTGAAATAATACCAGTTATCGGATTTATTGAAACAGTACTACCTAAAGGTGTAGTTCCACTGTAGCCAGGTAAATAGGTTACCTGAGGATAAGGTGGTTGACTAGGTATATCTGGCTTAGGGTCTGGTGTAGGTGTGTTTACACCATCACAGAATGAATACGATAAACTATCTCCGTCGGCATCAGTTGCACTAAAATCAAAAGTAAAAGGAGCACTGAAACATAATAATACAGTATCTCTTTGTACAAATGATGGATTATTGTTTTTGAAGTAATCCTGTCCTCCAAATACTCCGGGCATAGTTGTAGTATAGGTAACACCAGTGTTACTTCCACCGCTGACAACGTTTACGATATTCGCAATTCTGCAACATCTTTGAACAGCCAATGTGTAGCCAGTTGGAGTAGTGAGATTTGGCAAATCAATGGTCAAAACATAAACATCTATTCTATAATTTACCCTGGGATCCGGTGGATTAGGGTTTATACATGGGTCGTAATATTTTTTTGAAGGGAATTCTGAAAATGAAAGAGGAACTACTACTCGAGTAAATAAAGCCCCATTAGGATTATATATACCCAGGTTAATACTTTGGTCAATTTGGTTAGGAGTAGAGGATGAGTCGAGGTATTGTCTTACCGTGATTCTATATTTTGAAGTATTTGCAGCTGCACCATCACCCAAATATTCATATTGTATCCACCCCCCTTTCAGGTGGTTGGCTTTTGCAAATCCTGCAATGAAACAAATACATAATAAAATAGCTAGTTTCTTCATGAACTGATCCGGGCAATGTCAATTAGGGATTTGTCAATAATACCGTGAAAATACAACCCTTCCCATTTGCAAAATCAACAGTAGCTGTTTTTAACGGGTTAACAACACCTCTGAAAGATTAATATGGGGCGTTTTTTGCTGCTTTATTCATCAAATATTCGACGAATCAATGATTTTGACACATAAGATGGTGAAACTGTTGCCTGAATATCGGTTTCCTGTTTAGATAAGTCTGCTAGCGAATAAGCACAACTGTACCCTTTTTGAAGATGGTTTTGCCCGTATAATCACTCCCCTGGGCCATATATACGTAAGTACCCGCCCCTTGAGGAACGCCCTTAAAACTACCGTCCCAACCCTGTCCTAATGCACTAGTATTATAAAGTAGCTGACCCCAGCGGTTATAAATCCTGAAATATTGTAAATCAGTAATTCCTACAGTTATTGGTTTGTAGACATCATTCAGTCCATCCGCATTAGGCGTAAAGGCAGTTGGTAACAAAATATCGGGTTTCCCTTTGAACACTTTCACTTTAATATCATCCTCTCCGTAACAACCGCCAAGGTCAGTAACGCGTAAACGATAAATAATTGAATCAATATCATCTCCTAACTGAACAACCGGATTCAGGATAGTTGTGCTGCTCATGCCCACTGAAGGTGACCAGCTAATCTGATTACCCGAAGAAGTCGTAGCCTGAATTTGTAATGGTTGATCGGGTACAATAGTAGTATCTCTTCCAGCATTTACTTTAATAAATGGTATCACACCAATTCGTATAGAATCTGTAACGGTTTTTGGACAACCAGACGAAGTATCCCGAACCGATAATAAATAAGTGGTGTTCTGGGTAGGTCCGGCAATAGGATTTAATAGTGTGCCATTTAATAAAGACTGAGCAGGCGACCATCGAAAATGTGTTCCTGTATAAGTAGCCAATAGCTGCACACGGTTGCCATAACAAATAACAGTATCATTGGTAAGTATCGAAGCTTTTGGATAGGGGGCAACAGTTACTGTTATCTGATCTGTTGCCTGACATCGTCCAAGATTGCCGGTAACCGTATAAGTTGTTGTTGTAACGGGTGTTGCTGTCGGATTTTTTATGTTGGGATCACTAAGCGATACGGCAGGTGTCCAAACATAAGAACTCGCAATGGATATTGGATATAATATAAATGCGTCTGTTTGACAAATAGTCGTATCTGGTCCAAGTTGAACAGAAATATAATCTACCACATTCACTGTAACTGTATCCGTATTAATACAACCGTTTTCCAACATCGTTACAATGTATTTACTGGTGTCTTTGGGAAATACAATCGGGTTGTTGGTATTGGATAAAAGGATATTGCTATTTGGTACCCAGTTAAAGGATCCATTTCCAGTAACAGGTATCCTCAAACTATCAATGCTGCAAATGACGGTATCTCTAAAAGGCAAACCTATAAAGGGTTTATCTCTAATGGCTATTATTTGTCTTGAACTGTCTATACAACCCTTACTACTTTCAGATACAAGTAAAACTGAAGCATTAAAGCCACCACCAGGATATTTATAAGATGGATTTCGAATGAAAGCAGTATCAGCAAGTGTGGTATCTACACCAAAATTCCATTTCCATTTATTTACTACTCCATATACAGTAGTGGTAGCATCCGTAAATAAATATGGATTTTGAAAACAGCTACCGCTGCTGGTAAAATTGGTCTTAAAACCAGGGTATACCAACACTTCAGTACTGTCGTTACCAATACAACCTTCTGGTCCGGTTACCGTTAAATGAACCATGTATTTTCCAGTATCGGCATAAACAAATGTTGGGGTAGGCTGTGAGGAAAAATTAAAGGGGGAAGTAGGCACACCAAAATCCCAGGCATAAGAAGTAATGGCAGATGAAGTTGAACCATTCTGGAACAAAACGGTGTTATTATCACACTTAACAATTCTATCAGGAAGGTCCGCTTCAATAA
The DNA here is from genome assembly GCA_964611995.1 of uncultured Sediminibacterium sp. Lineage (GTDB taxonomy): Bacteria > Bacteroidota > Bacteroidia > Chitinophagales > Chitinophagaceae > Sediminibacterium. The sequence goes on from CAZTCS010000098.1 coordinate 8,239, forward strand.
GATCACAATCATCTACTTTAAGGATAAAATCTTTTCTATGTTCCGCAATCGGTTTCCCATTGCGCCATTCTGTGATACAAACGCTTACTACGTATTGTCCACCAGGCGGGGCAATCCCAGATATAATGCCACTAACCGGGTCTATACTTACTTTATCGCCTAGTGGGAGACTTCCAGAGAAGGGAGGTGCATAGGATAAGGGGTCGAGTGTTAATGATCTGGGAACTGCTGTATTATTACTTCCACTCGCTGCTGTAAAACCTTCACAAAAAGAATAAGTTAGTACATCATTATCAATATCAGTGGCACCAAAGTCGAGTACGAATTTTTTGTTTGTGCAAACCAATGCAGTATCTCTTACCCTGAATTGCGGACTGCTGTTATGTTCTCCATCAGGAAGTGCAGCAGTTCCTGGAATGCGAGTTACATAATTACTGCCAACACTCAAGGGGATAGCGAGGTTTGAAATACGATCTACCCTGCAACAGCCTAGCCTTGATAATACATAGCCATTTTGGTTATTAGGTAATGAAACTATATTCGTAAATATTGCTACCTCATAACAAACCTGAGGGTTTCCTACCAAACATTGAAATAGTTCTGTTTTTAAGCGAATTTTCTCAATGGTTCCTTGCAGGGGAAGAAACAGTTCACTCACTAATGTACCATTATCATAAATACCCACATTTACACGCTCGTTTTCAAGAATAGGGGATACTGTAGCACAATCTTTAAAAAGACGTAAGGTAATTCGGTAAGTACTGGTATTGGTAGCGGAGCCAGGCCCAAGGTATTCATAGTATAACTCACCTCCAGCTACATGGCGTGCCAAAGCTGAAAGTGTACTCAGTGCAAAAAGAATTATGAAGAAAAATTTCTTCATAAGAAATAGGTAAACTATTGTTGAATGAATGTAATGAGTATCTCATTAAGCCTTTCTGTTGCTTCCCACATGCCCATATGTCCTATTCCCTCAAGTATATGAATATACGATTTTAATGGCAGATGGGTTTGCTGTAAAACATCATCCAATGGTGCAGCCACATCTTCCGTACCCATTACGAATAGGACAGGTAAAGGGTTGCTTTTGAGTATGGCAGTATTATCGGGGCGGTTCCTCATGGCCTTGTAATAGGCCTGTAAGGCGGGTGTTGAAAAGGAAGCCGCTTTTTCTATCAGCGACATTACTTCGTTATAATGCGTTGTCTTAAACTTTTCTCCAAAAAGATTAGGAATGGTGTTTTTTAGGAAAGAATATCCACCATATTGTTCCATTAATTCAATACCCCTTAACCGATTTTGTTTTTTTTCTTCACTATCAGCAAATGCAGTGGAATGTATTAAACCAAAACCCTTTAACATGGATGCATACTTACCGGCAAATGCAAGCGTAATATATCCTCCCATACTATGTCCAAGCAGGTAGCAAGCATCAATTTTTTCTATTGTTAAAAGATGATAAACAGATTCCGCAAGTTCATCGATGGAAGGCGTGAATGGTGAATGGTGAATGGTGAATGGGGATGCTTTATTGACATTTGACAATTCACCATTCATACTTTCATTCACCATTGACAATTGACCATTCACTCCTTCCCATTCGGAATTTCCCGTTCCGGGTAAGTCCGGTACTATCAACATACAATGATGTTGAAGAACGTCTACCTGCCTGTCCCAAATACTGCTGTCTTCTCCAAACCCATGTAACAGTACAACAGGTATACCTTGTCCATAAATTTTATAAGTAATGGTACCACCGGGCCAGTTTGCGCTTTTCAGGATCATTTTTTTGGTTTTATAAACCTGTCACTTAATTTCCAGAGGATCAATAAAATGCTAAACACTGCTGCCAGCTTGTATAAATAGTCACCCCACTTAACATAGGCTGTCAAGCCTGTAACAACTGGTACATTGTATTTTATTGTACTCATTTTGTTCCAGGGTTGGCTTTCAATAATAGTACCTGTTGGATCTATAATAGCAGAAATTCCAGTGTTGGCACTTCTGGCTATCCATTTCCTGGTTTCAATGGCCCTTAGTCTTGCATATTGTAGATGTTGTTTGTGCCCTGGTGTATTGCCCCACCATCCATCGTTGGTCATGATTGTGAGTATATTTGCGCCTCTTTGCACATATTCACCTACATATTCTCCATAAACACTTTCATAACAAATAATCGGGGCAGCAATGTATTTGTCGCCAGGAGAAGTAAATACCGCAGCCGATTCTGATCTGCCATAACCACCTGTTGTACCTCCAAACTGCTCAAAAACAGGTGCGAGAAAATTGAGGAATGTTGGTAGCGATTCTACTCCTGGTACAAGTTTACTTTTATTATAGAATGAAATGGGCTGTCCATTTTGAATATGTACCGCTGCATTAAAAGCATCATAATAACTACCATCTCCCCCTGCTCTTGCTGTTGGGGTAGCTTTGATGGTTCCGTAATTTTTGAATGTTTCAATTCCGGATACGATACTTATTGCCGGGTGTTCTTTGCTGAATGCAAAAACCGGTTGGTAATATGGATTATAGCTTATATTGCTTTGCCAGTCGGCAATACTCATGGCTGTTTCGGGCCATAATACCATCCTGGTATTACTGTCTATCGCTTCTTTGGTAAGGTTTAGTAAGGATTGAATTTGTTCTGCACCGGTTCCAGCATTAAATTTTCCATAAGGATCAACATTGGGTTGAACAATGACCAGGTTTTCCTGATTCACTTCTCTTGGTAACACTGGTTTTACAAAATAGGAAATGAATAAAGGAAATATCAGTCCGATTACAATAGACCATACGAGTTTTTTATTCAGTTTTTTTTGCTGATAAGATATCCATGCCTCATACACCAAAATATTCATCAGCATTACCCATAAAGTACCTCCTTGTACACCTGTATATTCATACCATTGAACAGTATCTGGATAGGCAGCGAATACATTGCCAACCGTTAGCCATGGCCAGCTCAGTTGCCAGTTGTGATGAATATATTCAAAACACATCCAGAATGCAATGAGCGAAAAGTAACCGGCTAGTTTCCCTTTCTTTTTCAACTGAAAATAACCCCACCAGGGAAATGTCATCAGCATGCTGTTAAACATGATGGCTGCGATGGTACCTACATCTGTTGAGTTCCACATCCACCAGGTAGTACCTGTATTCCATACCAATAAACCCCAAAAGGAAAGACCAAAAAAACGAGCCGCTGTTTTGGTGTTTTCAGCGGCCATTAATAGTGGTACCAAGGCTACAAAAATCAAGGGCATTAATGGCGATACCGGCCATGCAGCAAAAAGTAATAATCCACTTACCGTTGTTAGAATGAATGCAGATTTTTTCAACTTGGAAAATTTGGAAACTAAGTTCGGAATAAAAAACAAAAGAGCGCCGCATTGTATGGGCGCTCTTTTCTATCTAAAAATGATTTTTTATTTACGGCTGTAATTAGGAGCTTCTTTGGTGATATCGATGTCGTGGGCATGACTTTCCTTCATTCCCGCGTTGGTGATTTTCACGAAAGTTGCCTGTTGTAAGGCTTTAATGTTTTTAGCACCACAATAACCCATACCTGCCCTGAGACCACCTACATACTGGTAAATGATTTCGCTTAGGCTGCCTTTATATGCAACACGTCCTTCGATACCTTCTGGAACGAATTTTTTGATATCGTCTTCAACATCCTGAAAATAACGATCGCCACTTCCCTGGCTCATGGCACCTAAACTTCCCATGCCACGGTATTCTTTGAATTTTCTTCCTTCGTAGATAATTGTATCACCCGGACTTTCCTGCACTCCAGCAAATACACTTCCCATCATTACCATATTGGCACCAGCAGCCAGCGCTTTTACCATGTCTCCGGTATACCGAATACCACCATCGGCAATTACAGGAATACCTTTGGTTTTTAAAGCCTGACTGGCTTCCATAATAGCAGTTAATTGAGGAACACCTGCACCGGCTACAATACGGGTAGTACAGATAGAGCCAGGGCCAATACCTACTTTTACACAATCTGCCCCAGCATCCGCAAGTGCTTTTGCACCTTCGGCTGTGCCTACATTACCTGCTATAATCTGTAAGTTTTTGAAATTTTTTCTCAAAGCTTTCAATGCTTCCATTACACCTTTACTATGTCCATGTGCGCTGTCGAGTGTAACTACATCAACTCCCACGTGTTGCAAAGCTGATGCACGATCCATGAGATCGCGGGTAATGCCAAGTGCTGCTCCAACCAATAATCGGCCCAAATTATCTTTTACTGCATTGGGGAAATTACTTAGTTGCATGATGTCGCGGTAAGTAATTAATCCGATCAATTTACCTTGTTTGTTTACAACTGGTAATTTTTCAATTTTATAAGAACGTAATATTTTTTCTGCTTTTCTAAGATCTGTTCCCTCTGGTGCGGTGATGAGGTTTTCTTTGGTCATCACTTCCTTCACTTTTCTTCTCTTATCGGTTTCAAAGCGCAGATCGCGATTGGTGAGTATACCTACCAGTTTTTGTGCGGCATCAACAATTGGAATACCCCCGATTTTATTTTCTTTCATCAGTTTAAGGGCATCGCCAATGGTAGCATCAACCAATAATGTTACCGGATCGATGATCATACCACTCTCACTTCTTTTTACTTTGCGAACCTGTTCGGCCTGCTTTTCAATACTCATATTTTTGTGCAGGATGCCCAAACCACCTTCACGTGCAAGGGCTATAGCCAAACTTGCCTCTGTTACGGTATCCATTGCCGCAGACAAAATGGGTACATTAAGCGTGATGGCTTTTGTTAACTGGGAACGAATGTCAACTTCGCGGGGAAGGATTTCGCTATAAGCCGGCATCAGGAGTACATCATCGAAGGTGAGCCCTTCGCCAAATAACCTGGAAGCGGCAGCGGTGTTACGGGGAGAAGATTTTCTTGTTGCCATGTGCAAAGATAGTGCGTAAGGTATATTTAGTCCAAAAAATGATTTTTTTCATAGGGGGTAGTCCATAGACCATGGTCCATAGTCCATGGAAGAGAAAAATGTTTGGTGCTATGGTCCATGGAAGAGAAAAAATCTTTGGTGCTATGGTCCATGGACTATGGACCATGGTCTATTAACTCACCCTGTAATGTTTCCCTGGTAACGGGAGTATGATATTCTGTAATTCAAGGCTAAGAATGGCTGCTGCCATTTCGGAATTACTGAGTTTGGATTGAAGGTATATTTCATCAACATGAAGAGACTCTTTTGTCTGAAGTAAATCAACAATGATTTGTTCCTGTGAACTGAGGTCGTGGAATAATTTCTTTTCAGCGTTTTTTTTCTTCTTTATTTCCATCCATCCCATTGCCTCAAGAAAGTTAGTACTACTGATAAAGGGAGTCGCTTTATTTTCAGCAATCAGTTGCAAACAACCACTGCTTTTGGTATCATTGATACGACCCGGTAATGCAAATACATCGCGGTTGTATTGGAATGCCAGATCTGCGGTTATCATACTACCTCCTTTCACTGCTGTTTCGATAATCACTGTAGCATCCGACATGCCTGCTACAATTCTGTTTCTTTTTGGAAAATGATGACGATCTGGCAAATCATCAAACATGAATTCTGTAAGCAAACCACCACGTTCAATCATTTCCAGTGCAAGTGATTTGTGAAGTCCCGGATAAATGGTTTTAAATCCATGGGCCAGTACACCAATCGTATCAATGTTTTGTTGCAGCGCTGCTTTATGTGCAATCGCATCAATGCCGTAAGCAAGACCACTGATTATAGTTACCTGAAAAGGCTGCAATGCTTTAACCAGTTGTTCAGTGGCCCATCGTCCGTATTCTGTATGATGACGGCTGCCGATGATACTTACCATTCTATTATGGTTCAGGTTGCTATTCCCTTTATAAAACAATACCAGTGGTGCATCCGGACAATTCCTTAATCTTCGCGGATATTTTTCATCCGTAATAAAAAGTAGTTCAATATTTTTTGCAGCGATGGCCGACAGTTCATCCTCAGCAAGCTTGTGGTCCTTGAAATTTTTTATTTGTCCAGCCCTGTATGCACCAATTCCCTCCACAGCTGCCAGGTCTTTCAACCTTGCACTGAAAATAGCAGTTGCAGAACCAAAGTGGTCAATGAGGTATCTGGTGAGAATACTGCCCAGATCCGGTATTCTTGTAAGCGATAATTGATAAACCTGTTCCTGTGTATACATCCCGGCAATGTCCTAAAAATGCCTATCGAAAAGATCAGGTATTAATGCATAGATTTTTACTCAAGGATTACTTTTATAAACCATTGCTGTACGGGGAAATTTGGCTGCGAGCTTTAGGTGTTGCGTTTGATGGAACGCAGATTTTCATGATTTTCAAGATATGTCATGATAGATCTTGAAAATCATGATAATCCGTGTTCTATTAATAACAGGTAGTGTGATAACAGCAACCAAATATTTATTAACCCAGCTAGTTTTAAATAGTAATTTCGCTGGCCAACATCTTTATATTAATAATAGCAGAAAGCCTAAAGTGACCGCAAATCAAGGCTTGTAGCCATTGTTGTCCGGGGAAATTTGACCGCAAGCTGTAATTGTGCGTATGAGGAACACGGATTATGATGATTTTCAAGATATATCATGATAAATCTTGAAAATCATGATAATCTGCGTTCTATTTATAGCGGATAGTGCATTAGCCGGAATCAACTATTTCATTAGCCAGCTAATTTTAAATTATACAATTCGCAGCCTCCTTTATTATTCTATTAATAGCAGAAAGCCTAAAACAAGCATCAATCAAGGCTTGCAGCTTGCGGCTT
>CAZTCS010000099.1:0-3142 GCA_964611995.1 uncultured Sediminibacterium sp.
ATTTTCAAGATTTATCATGATAGATCTTGAAAATCATGATAATCTGTGTTCTATCATACCCATACCTATAGCTCGCGGGTAAATTTCCCCGGACAACAATGGCTTGCAGCCAACTTCCCCGACAACAATGATAAATAATATCAAATTGCCTGGTGGTTAAATGGTTGCAACACCATTTCGCTTACTACGCCACTAGGCGGTTGCTGGCAAAGAAACCAGATAGCCCTGGCTGCTTCTTCGGCCACAATCATTTTATCCCTTTGAACCCGGAGGTCAATCTCATCCCAAAAAGGACTATCTACCCCACCTAAAAAAAGATTGGTTATGCGGATTTCCGTGCGTTTGAGCTCCTCCCGAATACTTTGCATCATTCCTACTAGGCCGTATTTACTGGCTGAATAGGCGGCTGCACCAGCCATCGGCACTTTTCCCAATACTCCTGGAATATGAATAATCAACCCTTTTCTGGTCTCCTTCATGGCAGGTAATACTGCCTTCATGAGTAAAAAGCTGCCGGTAAGGTTTACCTGTAATGTATCTGTAAACTCTTTTATAGTTAATGATTCCAAAGGTTTGATAATCCCAATGCCTGCTGCATTTATAAGTATATCGATCGGACCAGCCTGTTGTACCAATGCCACTTTTTCATGGATGCCTTCCTCATCTGTTATATCCAAACTTAGTTGTCTATCAGGATGTATGCCGGCAAACGTACCCGCAACCGCTAATTTTTCACTGTTTCTCCCTGTTATATAAACTTTTGCCCCAGAGCCTGTCAGCAATTTTGCCAGTTGACTGCCAATTCCACCGGTACCTCCAATTAACAATACCGTTTTACCCTTTAATGTTTCCATGCCTTGCTTTTAACTGAAATAAACAATACAGGATCGAATTTGTTTTAGGACTCTATTATGAAAGAAGTAAGTCTGGTGTTTCCGCACCAGTTATTTGAAAATAATCCTGCATTTAAACCTGACAGGGATATCTGGTTAATAGAAGAATCACTGTTCTTTACCCAATACCATTTTCATAAACAGAAACTGGTTTTACACAGGGCGTCTATGATGCACTATGCAGATGAGCTGCGAAAAAAAGGATACCAGGTGTTTTATGTTGAAGCAACAGATACTTTACACGATCTGCGTAAACTCATACCATATTTACAGCAAAAAAATTATACCACCCTGCATTTGGTTGACCCGGTAGATGACTGGCTTCAAAAAAGAATAACAAAAGGATGTATTGAATCTGGAATAACACAGGTAATTTATGAGAGTCCGAATTTTTTAAATAGTTCTGAAACATTGCATGCCTATTTCAATCAACGAAAGCATTACTTTCAAACAGATTTTTACATCACTCAGCGAAAGAAAAGAAACTTATTAGTAGATAATAACCAACAACCTTTAGGAGGTCGTTGGACCTACGATGTAGATAACAGGGCGAAATATCCGGCAAAAGCTATACCTCCCGACTATCAATTACCAGAGGTTAACAATTATGTGATTTCGGCTATTGAATATGTTGATCAATTTTTTGGTGCTAACCCAGGCAATGCAGGAAATCCATTTAAACAATCATGGACCCATTTCTATCCTATTAACCACAAAGATGCGCTGCAATGGTTACATGATTTTTTAGAAACTCGTTTTGCAGATTTTGGTTTATATGAAGATGCAATGGTAATGCATCAACCCATTCTGCATCATAGTGTGCTTAGTCCATTATTGAATATTGGATTATTAAATCCACAGGAAATTATTGATCAGGCCATTAGTTATGCTGCCATCCCATTAAATTCACTTGAAGGATTTATCAGGCAAATCACCGGATGGCGTGAATTTATCGGGGCTGTATATATTAGAGAACAAGGGAAACAAAGAACCAAAAATTATTGGGGCTTCACCCGAAAAATACCATCCAGTTTTTGGTCTGGAAATACTGGAATCCTGCCTGTAGATACCGTTATTAAACAGGTATTACAAAGTGGCTATGCACATCATATAGAAAGATTGATGGTATTGGGTAATTTCATGTTACTGTGTGAGTTTGATCCTGATGAAGTTTATCGATGGTTTATGGAAATGTTTATTGATGCTTATGATTGGGTGATGGTTCCAAACGTTTATGGTATGACGCAGTTTGCAGACGGAGGATTGATGACCACTAAACCATATATCAGTGGCAGTAATTATATACGCAAAATGAGCAACTACCCTGCAGGACCATGGCAGGAAGTTTGGGATGGGTTGTTTTGGCGTTTTATGCACACCCATCGTGATTTTTTTGCCTCGAATCCGAGATTGGGAATGCTTTTGAAAACATTCGATAAAATGCCAAAAGAAAAGCAAGACAAACATTTGCAAAATGCAGCAACCTTCTTACATAGTTTATCAACTTAATTGTTTACAGTATGCCTAAACGTCCCTGGAACAGAATAGACCTGCCTGTGTATGCAGTGAGCAGTTCCGATGGTTTCGAACATTATAACATGCATATCATAACTTATGCAAGCCAGATCAGCATGCAACCCAAAAGGTATTTCTGTGGCATATATGAAGGCACCAAAACATTGGAATATGTACAACAAAATCCGGTTTTCATTTTACAATTGCTGTCGGCCAAACAATACAGACTTGTTGAGTTGCTGGGTAAAAAATCAGGACATGATATCGATAAGATTGCAAGATTAGCTAAAAGAAAATTACTCACTACCTGGGAAGGCTTTCCTGTATTGAAAGAAGCATTGGCAGTTATGAAACTTTCTGTTATTACTCAGCTAAATGCCGGAGATCATACTGGGTTTCTCTGCGATGTTACTGCATGGAAAAACTTAAACGATGGTGAGCCACTCAATTTGAATACATTAAGAACACATAAGATGATCAGGATATGAATATCAATAGCTTCTCTACCGACCCCAAAGCTATTCAGGAATTGATTGATGCAATTGATCCAGTTGCGTATGCCAAGACAAGAAATTTTATAACTGGTTCAGTAACCAGACTTTCACCCTACTTATCAAGAGGAGTTATTGATCTACCACAACTGCGAGATAAGATACTGGCTTCATTTCCTATCAACCAATCCATCAAATTAATACAGGAATTTGCCTGGAGAGAATACTACCAAAGAATATGGC
>CAZTCS010000099.1:3156-14855 GCA_964611995.1 uncultured Sediminibacterium sp.
AACAGACGCAATCGGGGGTTTTACATTTCCAGATGCCTAGCGTTTTATTAAATGCTGAAACTAAAATAGAAGCTATCGACCAATCAATTGAAGGTTTATACCAATCCGGTTATATGCATAACCATTGCCGTATGTATTCTGCAATGCTTGCGTGTAATATTGGTAAAGCACATTGGTCTGTTCCCGCAAAATGGATGTATTTTCACCTGCTCGATGGCGACCTTGCCAGTAATGCACTTAGCTGGCAATGGGTTGCGGGTAGTTTTAGCAGTAAAAAATATATAGCCAATCAAGAGAATATCAATACTTATACGGGTTCAGTTCAAAGGAATACCTATTTAGATGTGGATTATGCTTCATTAGCCAGTTTGGATGTACCAGATGAGCTTAAAGTTTCAGAACCATTGCATTTAACCACTATACTACCTGAATCTGAAGAGCCGGTTAGCCTACCCAATGCTCCATTGTTTGTATACAATAGTTACCAGATAGATCCTAAATGGCATATTCATGAAAAGGGAAACAGGGTATTGCTTTTGGAACCTGACTTTTTTGAAAAGTATCCTGTGAGTGACCGGGTTTTATCCTTTATCATTTCACTTGCAAAAGCACAAATACCTGATATAAAGATATTTTGTGGTTCTTTTGATGATTTGGTGAATCGTACAGGTTTCACAAGCATTCATTACAAAGAACATCCACTATCGAATCATTACAGGGGGATTAAAGAGGAAAGGAATTGGATGTTTCCGGAAATCAAAGGGTACTACCCCTCATTTTTTAGTTATTGGAAGAAATGTGAACGGTTTTTGCGATAATTCCTGAAATTCGCGCATGATTATTTCCTCCATTGAAATTTATAAATATTCCATACCAATGGTGCCATTTACCATTGCCACCGGCACTATGGAATATGCACAGAATTTATTTATCCGTATACATACCACTGAAGGCATAACCGGTAAAGGTGAGTGTTCTGCATTTCCCATGATTGCAGCAGAAACACAAGCCACCTGTTATGAGATGGCCAAAGATTTTGCAGGGCTTTGGAAAGGCAAAAATCCACTTGAGATAGAGGAAAGATTAGCGGAACTCGATTTGTTTACTGCTGGCAACTATACTGCTAAAAGCGCTTTCGACCTTGCCTTGTATGATATTGCTGCACAGCATGCAGAACAACCATTGTATCAATTCCTGGGAGGTAAACAGAAAAGAATTGAAAGCGATTTAACCATTGGTATCAGTGATCCTGCGTCAATGGCAGCCACTGCTTTTTCTTTCAAAGAAAAAGGGGTGAAAATGATTAAAGTAAAGCTTGGAAAAAAAGTAGCCGAAGATATTGAGCGCATCAAACTTATTCGAGAAGCAGTTGGCAATGATATTATTCTTCGTATAGACGCAAACCAGGGATGGAGTTATGAGGACGCCGTAATTGCATTAACAACAATGGGAGACTACCAGATACAATTTTGTGAACAGCCCATGCGTAAATGGAACGATGAATTATTACCCGAACTCTGTGCATTATCTCCTATTCCGGTTATGGCAGATGAGAGCGTCTTTACACACCATGATGCCAAAAGAATTATTAAAAATAAAGCCTGCCATTATATCAATATAAAATTTGCCAAAAGCGGGGGAATACGTGAAGCCATCAGGATAAACCAGGTAGCCGAAGCAAATCATATTCCATGTATGTTGGGTGGAATGCTGGAGAGCAGGGTTGCTCTTACCGCAAAAGTGCATTTTGCCATGGCATTTGATAATATCCGGTTCTATGACCTTGATACCTGTTTACTGGGTCATAAAGAAGACCCAGTAGTTGGTGGCGTAAAATATGATGGCATGCAATTATTATTGGATGAAACGCCAGGTATTGGCGCTGATGTAGACCAAGCGTTTTTTGAACGTCATGCAAGTGTTCACTGCGTTATATAATTACAAAACTGTTATTAACCTTTAGGAATAGGCATGGTCAACGTATCTTTGCCGAAATTAGCGCCCGATGGAAGCAAAAAAAGTGAGTGAAAGTTTTACCATTATGAATGAGTTGGTGTTACCCAATGACACTAATACATTCGGTAATTTAATGGGTGGACGTTTGATGTATTGGATGGATATAGCTGCCGGTATTGCTGCCGGACGTCATTGCAATACACCAAGTATGACGGCATCAGTTGATAACCTGAGTTTTAAGAATCCAATTAAACTGGGTAATGTTGTACATATAGAGGCAAAGGTTTGCCGTGCTTTTAATACCTCTATGGAAATTCATATTAAAGTGTGGGGTGAAGACCTTCTTCACCAATATAAATATGAAAGCAATGAAGCATTTTTCACCTTTGTTGCGCTTGATCCGAATGGTAAACCAAGAAAAATTCCTGAGCTTGTTCCTGAAACAGAAGAGGAAAAGAAATTATTCGATGGAGCACTCAGGAGAAGACAAATAAGGCTGATCCTCGCTGGAAAAATGAAGCCTGATGATGCAAATGAACTCAAGGCATTATTCATCAAAGAATAAAACTATTTATTTATCGAGTTTTGATAATAAGTGATGTTTCCCGCGCATCATGTAGTCCTTGCTTTGTTCTATCGCATCCATTACCTGATTCAGTATTTCTTCTACTGGTTGTGTATAATCTATCACCATTGGTTCTTTAAACCTGATAGAAAGGGTAGATCCTTTTTTCTTAAAGCTGAGTCCTTTTTTATTAAAGGCCCTCCAGAATCCATTGATCACTACCGGAACAACAATTGGCTGGTTGTTTTTGATGATATGCGCTGTTCCCTTTCTTCCGGGAGCAAATGGCTTGGTAGTACCCTGAGGGAAAGTGATTACCCAGCTTTTGTTTAAAGCCTGATCAATCTTTTGGGTATCCGCTTCATCCCTGTTTCTGCTGATTTCTTGTCCTTCTGAACGCCAGGTACGCTTTATCGTTAATGCACCCGCCAGTTTAAATAAACGACTGAGCCAGTTACCGTTCATGGTTTCTTCTGCTGCTACAAAATAAACATTGGTAAAAGGATTAAGCAGGTAAAAAGGCAATCCAAGTTTGTTTTGTCTTCGCCATTTAACGGCACAAAAAATATGGATGAATGCAATTACATCGGCAAAGTAGGTCTGGTGATTACTTACGAATAGTACGTTTTTACCCGGTAACTTTTCCAGGTGTTCTGTTCCTTCAATTTTTATTTTATTGATCCAAGCTATTCCAGGATACGAAAAAGCTCCAACAACTGCATATACTATTGAACGTACCAGTTTTATATGTCTCAAACGCTCCGTTATTCGCATAAGGTTTACATTGGCAATCTTTGCAAAATAAGGAATGTAATCAAATTGTTAAGTGATTGTTTAAAAAATGCCTGACAATGCTGTCATTAATAGGTACATAGAAATACTTTTGCGGAGTAAAAAAATGAAATGCAATTAGATACCGTAATTTTTGATATTGATGGTTTACTGATAGATAGTGAGCCATTATGGAATGAAGCTGCTACTGAGTTATTTCAGGAATATGGCGTTAGTCTTTCTGAAGAGCAGTATAAAACCACTACAGGCTTAAGAACCAAAGAATTTGTACAGTGGTGGTTTCAGTATTTTAATATTGGTGAAGGGGAGCAAAAAAGGGCTGAGCAAAAGATTGTTGAGTTGGTTCTTGCTAAAATTGAGCAAAAAGGGAACGTGCTGCCTGGCGTTCCTTATATATTTGATTTTTTCCAACGTAGGTCGTTTAAAATAGGTTTGGCAACCTCCTCACCACCAGCTTTGATTGATCTGGTCGTTGAGATCTGCGGGATAAAAAAATACTTGCACGCTACTGCTTCTGCTGAATCGCTTGCTTATGGTAAACCGCATCCACAAGTATACCTGAATTGTGCAGCATCATTAGATAGTAAGCCTACATCCTGTATCTGTTTTGAAGATTCATTTAATGGAATGATCGCAGTAAAAGCAGCGAGGATGAAATGTGTTGTTGTACCCCATGTTAGTCAGCTAAAAGATGAAAGATGGGGTGCAGCGGATTTAAAACTTTCCTCTTTGCAGAATTTTGGTGAATTGCATTTTGAGCTAGTTGGAGGAAGTTAGTCCATGGTCCATGGACCATGGACCATGGACTATGGACAACAATAATAAAAAGCCCCGATCATTGTTATGATCGGGGCTTTTTATTATTGTTGACTAATCAGGTGATTAGTTTCTGCTTTTCAGATTTGGGTGTGGAGCAGGAACAGTGTTTGGACCTGCATCTACAGTACCTTGAAGATCTACAGTATTAGCATCTCCATCCTGACCGTAAGAAAAGATGAAACGGCTTTCAGAGATACCTTGTTTTTCAACCAGGTATTTGATAACTGCGTTAACGCGATCCCAACTTAATTGCTGTGAAGCTTTGCTAGAAGCAGCGTAACCAATTACTTTAATGTTACAAGCAGGGTTAGCATTGATTCTTGCAGCAACACTATTCAGGATGTTCTGAGCGTCTTTAGATAAAGTAGCTTTTCCTTTGAACTGGATGCTTGGTAAGCTTCCGATATTACACTGAGGAGCTGCTTCAACAGGCTTCATGTTAGCGATCATGTCTTTGATCTCTTTGCAACATGCTGGCTCAGGGCAAGTACCGATACCATCATTGTTTACAGGGAAACATTTTTGAGCTGTTAACAGTTCTTTGTCTTTGTAATCAGGAACACCATCACCATCAGTATCTTTTGCACGACCATGAGAATCAACAGGAGCACCAGCAGGTGTGTTAGGCTCGAGGTCGAACTGATCAGTAACACCATCTTTATCAGCATCTGGTAATACCACTTTAGGCATTTTCATGTGCTGAGGTGAGTTCAACTCGCTGTAAACGAAGTTGTTTGGATTAAGCCACCACAATGGTTCAACACGCTTAGAGCTGTTACCAATGTTGATGTTTAATTTAGCAGTAGTAAAGCTGTAGAAATCAGAATTATTACCAGCAGCATAACCATCGAGGTAGTCATATCCGCCAGTTGCGATGAAAGCAAATTTCTGCTCTAAACCAATATTTACTTTTTTGCTCAATTTGTAAGCAAAACCTAAACCAGTATTAAAACCATGGAAGAAACCATAGTCGCCACTTGTACCAATCAGCGATTCGCTGCTGCCTGGCCATCTGGCGTTGTTAGAACCTGGAGTAAAACGTCTGCTACCGTTAGGATCGATATCTTTAAACGCAACATTTGCTGCAACAAAGCTATAACCAGCAAGCACATAAATGTCAGCTTTAGGGTTACCTCTGTAGTTGCTGATAGTGTTTAAAGATGCGATCAGATCAAAACCAAGCAGGTGGCTCTGGTTTTTGTAACCTCTTGAACCAATTGGTCTAGCTGCAGGAGGATTACCTTTTAATGAAGAAGATCCAACCATACCGGTATAAGATCCTCTTAAAGAAAATACATTACTTAATGCTTTTCTTAATGAAACAGTACCAGTAAAACCAAGTTTGCTGTTAACATCCCCGATTACATTACCTGTACCTAAACCGAAACCTAATTCCCATTGGCTACGTGGTTTAGCAGGATAAGGATACTGGTTATTAATAAACTCATTATGCTGGGGCAATTTCTTTACCGAAATTTTGGATGTGTCCTTCCAATCCCAACCCCAATCCGTTTGAGCCATACCGATCGACTGTACCAGTACGATCAGTGCTAGTGCTAAGATGTTCTTTTTGCTTGCCATAATAATTGATTGATATTTAATGAGAACTTGTTGATATTAAGAAAACATTGCAAATTTAAGTCTTAGGATACAAATACCCAATTTTCTTGCCTTATATTGTTGTAGCATTTTTACTACAATCATCATACCAGACTTAAATCAAGCCTAAAACGCTGCTTTTCTGCGTTTTATTATGCGTTCGTCAGCCTATATTGCATCATATTCTGACCATGGAATTAGCAAAAAAGATAATATCAGAGGAATTAATCCAGTTTGAAGTGCATTTCAGGGAGGCTGTAAAAAGCCGTGTGGCCCTTCTCGACCGGATTATGCAATACATCGTAAAACGCAAAGGAAAGCAGCTCAGACCTATGTTTGTGCTGCTAAGTGCCAGACTGGGTGGTGAGGTTGAAGACAGCACTTACCGGGCAGCGTCGCTAGTGGAATTATTACACACAGCCACCCTTGTGCACGATGATGTAGTAGACGATGCCCTGGAAAGAAGAGGATTTTTCTCTATTAATGCCCTTTGGAAAAACAAAATAGCCGTACTGGTAGGCGATTATCTCCTTTCGAAAGGACTATTATTATCACTTAACAATAAGGACCATGAGGTTTTACGGATACTCTCTGAAGCAGTTCGCCTGATGAGTGAGGGAGAATTGCTCCAAATTGAAAAAGCCCGTAACCTGAACCTTAAGGAATCGATTTATTATGAAATAATTAATGGTAAAACCGCCTCTCTTTTAGCCTCCGCCTGCGCCGCAGGGGCATCCACTACCTTTACCGACCCCGAAAAAGTGGAACAAATGAGGTTATTTGGAGAAAAAGTTGGTATGGCATTTCAAATTAAAGACGATCTCTTTGATTATGGCAGCATGGATATAGGTAAACCCACCGGTAATGATATCAAGGAAAAAAAATTAACCCTGCCATTAATATATACCCTTAATAATTGCAAAGCTGATCTTAAAAGAAAGATCATTTACATCGTTAAAAACGAAAACACCGAAAAAGAAAAAGTAAAGTTTGTAATTGACGCAGTAACAGAAACAGGAGGTATTCAATATGCAACAGAAAAAATGTTTGCCTTTCGCGACGAAGCATTAGCCATATTACATGGTTTCCCCCAAACACCTGTTAGAGATGCCCTTGAAGAATTGGTACGTTACACTACAGACAGAACTTATTGATGGATAAAAGATGGAACATATTACCCGCTAATCCAACCGGCACCGAAGCTTTATACGAGGCACTCAAGATCAATAAAACTATTTGTTCCATTTTGGTACAACGCGGTATTGATACTTTTGAAAAAGCCAAAGATTTTTTTCGCCCCCAACTCACACAATTATATAGTCCATGGCTGATGAAAGACATGGAAAAAGCAGTTGACCGATTATTAGCTGCCTTTCAACAACATGAAAAAATATTGGTATTTGGTGATTATGATGTAGATGGAACAACAGCCGTAGCCGCTATGTACCAGTACCTGAGCAGCATTTACGATAGTGTTGATTTTTATATCCCACACCGTTATCGCGAAGGTTATGGGATTTCTAAGCTGGGAATTGACCATGCAAAGGAGCACGGATTCACGCTGATTGTTTCACTCGATTGTGGGATTAAATCCGCGGACCTGATCAGCTACGCACAAACATTAGGGATTGATTTTATTGTTTGCGACCATCACTTGCCCGACAAAATACTACCGCCTGCGGTAGCTATTCTTAACCCGAAACAAATCGACTGTCCCTACCCTTACAAAGAATTATGTGGTTGCGGAGTTGGATTTAAGTTAATGTCGGCACTTAGCGATAAACTCAACCTGCCGGAAGAAACACATTTAGCATACCTCGATCTGGTAGCCACCGCTATCGCAGCAGATATTGTTCCAATAACAGATGAAAACAGGGTATTGGCTTATTATGGTTTACAAAAAGTAAATCAACAACCTTGTCCAGGCATCAAAGCATTAATGGAACTGGCGGGTGTACAAAAAACCATGCATATCACCAACCTGGTATTTATCATTGCCCCAAGGGTAAATGCAGCAGGCAGGATGGATGATGCCAGAAAAGCTGTTCAATTATTTATTGAGAAAGATCCAAAAAAGGCATTAGCATTTGCTGAAATGTTACACAGCGATAATGCCGACAGAAGAGAAGCAGATAGTTCAATTACGGAAGAAGCACTGGCCATGATTGAAGCGGACCCTGAACACAATAATAAAAAATCAACCGTTGTATACCAGGAACACTGGCATAAAGGTGTAGTAGGAATTGTTGCCAGCAGACTTATAGAAAAACATTATCGCCCTACCGTTGTACTAACAAAAAGTGGAGATTATGTAGCCGGTAGTGCTAGAAGTGTGGCAGGATTTAATTTGTATGAAGCAATACATGCCTGCAGGGAACATTTATTAGGTTATGGTGGACATTTCGCCGCCGCTGGAATGACTTTATTACCGGAACAGGTCTCTGCATTTGCAGCCGCATTCGAAGCTGCCGTTCAACAACAGATTACTCCTGCACAGCTCATTCCTGAAATCGTCATTGACGCGCCTATTCAATTTTCAGAAATCACACCAACTATGTTTGGTATACTTTGTCAGATGGAACCTTTCGGCCCCGAAAATTTAAAACCTATTTTTATTGCAAAAGGAGTTACAGATACAGGCTTTTCAAAAATTGTGAAAGAACAACATATCCGCTTTGTAGTAAAACAGCAAAAGATTAGTTTCACAGGAATAGGTTTCAACATGGCACATAAATTTCATTTATTACAACAACAACAGCCACTTGACCTTGTGTTTACCCTTGATGAAAATGAGTGGAACGGAGAAAAAAATATTCAGTTAAAAATGATCGACCTGCGCATCAGCGAATAACTCAATAACGAAGTTCAACATCACCACCAACCGGATACCCTGTGCAGGTTAAAATTTTTCCCTGCTTAATAGCATCATCCATTAGTACTTCATTCTTAAACATCCATACTTCGCCACTTGTGCACAATGCAGCACAGGTACCACACTGCCCGCTTTCGCAACTATAGGGCAACTCAATTTGTTGTCTCTTTGCTGACTGTAATATTGTTTCCGGATATTGTACACTCCATTGGTACCTTTTTTCACCAATACTCACATATACCTCATGAGCATTAGTGTCGGGAAGCAGTTCGTTTATAATCGGTTTGTTTATTTCAAATTGTTCCTTTCGAATTTGTGCTTCTTTTAATCCAAGCCCCTTTAACACCAATGTAATCATCAGCATGTACTGAAAAGGGCCACATAAATAAACCTGCAGTTTTCCGATTGAATCTGAAAAATATTTATTGATAATTTCAGTGATAACAGGCGCACTCAACCTGGCTTCTTTATAATGCTTTGCATCACTAAAAAGAAAATGAATCTTTAAAAACCGTGGGTATGTTACTGCAAGTGTTCGCAATTCTTCATGGAAAATTGTATCCTGTATCGACCTGTTACTATAGACAAGTACAACCTCATTTTCCAACTGCAAATGCAACAATGTTTTTATTTGGGCAATTACCGGTGTAATGCCACTGCCTGCAGCAAAAAAAATGAACGATTGTTTTGCTTCAACTTTTTCTGGTAAGGTAAAAAAACCAGCGGGTGGTAGGCCTTGTAAAACATCCCCTGGCCTGGCATGATCTACCAACTGACGCGAATAAATTCCATTGGGAATTTTCTTTACTGTTATCCTGAGTGGTTCTTTTAATAAAGGAGATGATGAAATAGAGTAACTCCTTCTTTCCTCCTCGTTATTCCTATTCTTAAATATTAATGTGATGAATTGTCCGGCAACATAATTTATTTCCTGATCAATTGGCGCTAACACAAAGGAAGACGCATTTGTTGTATTCCTGATTACTGATAAAATGCGGTATTCCATAAACTTCCCATTGTGGCTATATGAAAATAATGATAATCGGGAGGCAAGCAAATAAAAAGCTGCTCATGTTTCCATGAACAGCTTTTATCATGTGGTATCGGCATATATTATTTACCTGACGGGGCTTGCAATAACTCTACACTTCTATTGATAAAACTTGTCAGGTCATTCCCTTTTAATAACCCTTGAGAAAGCAATGCCAAGTCTGCCAGGTTTCTTACCTGCTTTTCTTTTAAAGCGGCATCATCTGCCTTGAGCACCTGTTGGTATATCGGGTGGTTACCATTTACGGTAAGTGTTACCTCATCCGGCATCTGCGCATAGAAAGCCGTCATGCCACCGCCTACTCCTGCCATATCTTTCATTCGACGCATAAACTCAGGGCGGGTAGCAATTACTGGAGCCGTCTCAGGACTAAGCCCTTTAATCTCTGTAGTTACGTGTAAGTCAGCGAAATTGAGGTTGAACAATTCTTTTAATTGATCTTTTTCTTCGCTACTTAAAATGGTTTCATTTCCTTCCTGCTTATCAATCAGGTTATCTACGATATCTGCATCCACCCTAACAAAACTTACATTTTCCCATTTCATTTCCATGGTATTAATGAAAGCTGCGTCTACCAAAGTTTCCATTTTAACTACCCTATACCCTTTTCCCTTACATGCCTGGATATAAGCATCCTGCTGCACGGGATTTGTGCTATATAGGATAATATGTTTCCCTTCTTTATTTTTTTGTAAAGCCTCAGTTGCTGTTTTATATTCTTCGATGGTATGGAACTTTCCATCTGTATCTTCCATTACCAAAAACTTATTGGCTTTTTCCAGGAACTTATCATCGGTCATCATTCCATACTTCACAAATAAGCCAAGACTCTCCCATTTTTCTTCAAAAGAAGATCTTTCATTTCTGAAAATTTCCTCGAGTTTATCGGCCACTTTTTTGGTGATATGTGCATTGATTTTCTTCACATTTGGATCACCCTGTAAATAACTTCTGCTTACGTTTAGAGGAATATCAGGGCTATCAATTACGCCGTGCAATAACATCAGGAATTCAGGCACAATGTCTTTTACCTCATCTGTTACAAATACCTGGTTGCAGTACAGTTGGATTTTATCTTTCTGTATTTCATAACTCTGTTTAATCTTAGGGAAGTAAAGCACCCCTGTAAGATTAAAAGGATAGTCTACATTGAGGTGAATCCAGAATAAAGGCGTTTCTCCAAATGGATATAATTCCCGGTAGAAGTTTTCATAATCTTCCTTTGAAAGCTCTGAAGGCTTTTTAATCCAGATAGGATTGCTGTTATTGATGGGTTTTTCTTCCCCTTCTTTTTGCTCACCTGCTTCTGAAAAATAGATCGGTATTGGCAAGAATTTACAAAAACGTTCGAGGATATTTTTTATACGGGAAGCTTCCAGGAATTCTTTGCTTTCCTCATTAATATGCAAAACAATTTTGGTACCCCTTTCATTATAATCTGTTTCAAAAAGTTCGAATTCTGGACTACCATCACAGCTCCAGAATACTCCGCTACCTTCTTTAAAACTTTTTGAGTGGATGTCTACTTTATCACTCACCATGAAAGCACTGTAGAATCCTAAACCGAAGTGACCAATAATGCTTGCATCTTTATATTTATTTACAAACTCTTCTGCCCCACTAAAGGCTACCTGATTAATGTATTTATCTACTTCTTCGCCCGTCATACCCACACCACGGTCAATAATGCTGAGGGTTTTCTCCTTGACATCGAGGACAACATCGATCCTTAAATCGCCCAGTTCTCCTTTGGCCTCCCCGAGAGAAGATAGGGTCTTGAGTTTTTGGCTGGCATCTACTGCATTACTTACCAGTTCCCTGAGGAAAATCTCATGGTCGCTGTACAGGAACTTCTTGATAATGGGGAAAATATTCTCTGTTTGAACACGAATCTGGCCTTTTTGCATATACTATTCTGATTTTTCGGGCAATCGAGCAAAGAGAGTACCAAACCCTAAAAAACTGACAGGTTGACAAGTTATCCACTTTTTAAAAAAATAACGATAGTTTCTTTTTGGGAAAAAATGTCATTTCAGGTGGAGTGC
>CAZTCS010000100.1:0-14346 GCA_964611995.1 uncultured Sediminibacterium sp.
TTTATCGAAGAGATTGTAGAAGCGGACCTAAAAGCCGGGAAATATAGCTCTATTGTTACCCGTTTTCCCCCAGAACCCAACGGTTATTTACATATTGGCCATGCCAAAAGCATCTGTCTGAACTTTGGTTTAGCCCTTAAGTATGGCGGAAAAACCAATCTTCGGTTCGATGATACCAACCCAGTTACAGAAGATACCGAATATGTTGAAAGTATTAAAGATGATGTTCGCTGGCTTGGTTTTCAATGGGCGGAAGAACGTTATGCATCCGATTATTTTGAACAATTATATGGATTTGCTGTAAAGTTGATCGAAAAAGGACTGGCCTATGTAGACGATAGCAACAGTGAAGCCATAGCAGCACAAAAGGGTACCCCGACACAACCAGGAACAAATAGCCCATTTCGTGACAGAAGTATAGAAGAAAACAGCAACCTGTTTGCAGAAATGAGGGCAGGTAAATATAAAGACGGTGAGAAAGTATTACGTGCTAAAATTGATATGGGACATGTAAACATGCACATGCGTGATCCTATCATCTATCGTATCAAACACGCCGATCACCACCGTACTGGTAGTAAGTGGTGCATTTATCCAATGTATGATTTTGCACACGGACAGAGTGATGCCATCGAAAACATTACCCACTCTGTTTGTACACTGGAGTTTATACCACATAGGGATCTCTATAATTGGTTTATTGAACAACTCGATATTTTCCCTTCCAAACAATATGAGTTTGCAAGACTCAACATGACCTATACCGTTATGAGCAAGCGTAAACTGCTTCAACTCGTTAACGAAAATTATGTGAATGGATGGGACGATCCCCGTATGTCTACTATAAGTGGTATGCGTAGAAGAGGTTATACAGCTCCTGCCATTCGTGAATTCTGTGATCGAATCGGGATAGCCAAAAGAGATAACCTGATCGATGTAGGTTTGTTAGAGTTTTGTGTAAGGGAAGACCTTAATAAGATTGCTGTTCGCCGAATGGTTGTTTTCGATCCGCTGAAAGTGATCATCACCAATCATAATGGTGAAACAGAAATGTTAAGCAGTGAAAACAATCCTGAAGATGCGAACGCTGGTAGCAGAGAAATACCTTTCTCTAATGAGCTGTACATTGAGCAGGATGACTTTATGGAAGTTCCCACAAAAAAATATTTCAGGCTTGCACCCGGACAAATGGTTCGTTTAAAAAGTGCATACATCATCCGTTGTGATGAAGTTATTAAAGATGAGAATGGTAAAATAACAGCCTTACACTGTACCTATATCCCGGAAAGTAAAAGTGGAGAAGATACTTCAGGTATCAATGTAAAAGGTACCCTGCACTGGGTAAGTGCCAAACATGCCGTAAAAGCTGAAGTGCGACTTTATGATCGTCTGTTCAAAGTAGAAGACGTAGGTAATGCAGAAGGAGATTTTAAAGATCATATAAATACCGATTCTTTGGAAATTGTAGCCAATGCATTCGCGGAACCTGCGTTGGCAAAGGATTCTTCTGATGACCGATACCAGTTTCTGCGTAAAGGATATTTCTGTCTTGATAAAGACAGTACCCCAGAAAAATTGGTATTCAACAGAACCGTTACATTAAAAGATACCTGGGCCAAGGAGCAGAAAAAAGGTAGTTAAAAGCAGTTAGGTATTAGGTGTTAGGTATGAGGAGTTAGGGGAACACCTAATCCCTAACAACTAATACCTAACACCTAACCCCTAATCCCTAACACCTAATGCAATTATTTCAAAACTTTATATTAGACTGGTGTAAGCAGCGTTTGCCGCATTTGCATCCTGCAGATCTGCATTTGTTGCTCGCTGTTAGTGGGGGTGTTGATAGTGTTGTTTTAGTAGATTTAGTTGCTAAAGCTGGTATTGATTTTTCAATAATGCACTGTAATTTTCAATTAAGGGGTGAAGAGAGTAATGGAGATGAACAGTTCGTACGGCAATTAGCTGTTAAGTATGGAAAGCATATTGAAGTAAAACATTTTGATACAAAACAATTAGCTACGGAAAGAAAATCATCTATCCAGGAGTTAGCTCGTGATCTTCGCTATAATTGGTTTAGAGCGCTAAAAACCAGTCTTGAAATCACACATCCGGATAAACAATACAAAATCGCAGTGGCGCATCATGCTGATGATAATATTGAAACGGTACTCATGCATTTGTTTAGAGGAACAGGGTTAAATGGATTGACTGGAATGGATGATAGCCGCGATGATTTAATCAGACCCTTGCTCGATTTTAGAAAGGAAACATTGGTTGCTTATGCAGAAACAAACGGATTAACCTATAGGGAAGATAGTTCGAACCTAAAAAGTGATTATACACGAAATTATTTTCGTAATGAATGGATACCTGCTGTAAAAAACATATTCCCAAATGTTGAGGGTAATTTGCTTCACACAATTGCCCGACTAAAAGAAGCAGATATCATATACCGGCATGCGGTAGCTGGAATAATTCAAAAGATGGTAACAATAAAAGGAGAGGAGCTTCATATTCCTGTTTTATTATGGAAGAAAGCGAATCCGATTTTTACCATAACTTATGAATTGCTGAAGGATTATGGGTTTAGCGCGGCACAAACTGCTGAAGCGGTTAAGCTATTAGACGGTGAGAATAGTAGCTATATTCAATCACCTTCGCACCGTTTAATCAAAAACCGGAACTGGATGATTATTGCTTCATTGGCTGATACTTATGACCCGGTGTTGATACCCATTGAAAAAGGATCAGCTAGGATTGAATTTTCATTGGGTAGTCTGCAATTTTCAACATTAGATAACCCGACAATTAATACAGATGCTAATAAAGCTATCATCAATGCCGGATTACTTACCTATCCTCTAATTCTGCGCCCATGGAAACAGGGAGATTATTTTTATCCCCTTGGAATGAGCAAGAAAAAAAAGATCAGCCGCTTTTTGTCTGATCTGAAATTATCTAAAACCGATAAGGAGAAAGTATGGGTGCTAGAGTCTAATAAAAAAATTGTGTGGGTATTGGGCATGCGTATTGATAACCGTTTTCGGATTACAGATTCAACCAGTGATTTTTTGGGTATTACTTATTTAAAATAGCCCACAACAGCATCAAAAAAATTAGTGATCGGATTGAAGTCGGTTAATAGAAAACTACTTACAATAATAAATACAACTCCCCATATAGCTCCCCAGAAGTGGGCGGAGTGGTTAACATTGTCGCCTCCTCTTTTAGCCATATAAACCGATAAAAAGAGGTATAAAGGCCCAAAAATAAACCCAGGTATGATTGGAGGTAAAATGAAAAGTCCAATTTTAATCGTAGGATCAGCCGATACAGCACCCGAGGCACCGAGACTTCTGTACTGATAATTATGCTTCTGTTGTAAATAGGTTGGCACCAGACAAACGATTAGTCCAGTCAAGTACATTGCTAAATATAAAGCACGCCCTTTTTCTTCAAAATAATAATTGAAATACTTCTCTACAAAATCACCAAACAGGTATAATGAGAGCATGTTGAAAGCCAGGTGGGCAATATCGGCGTGGATAAACCCATTGGTTACAAAGCGATACCATTGGTTACGTTCTGAAATGGCTGGCGGATAAAAAATCAGGTCATTAATCACTTTCTGGTTAGAAAATGCGGTAAATGAAACGATACAAGTAACGATAAGAATGAGGATGGTGATGCTTAACATAAACTCAAGTTAGTAAATTCTGATAAACACTAAATGTGGTGGTATTTTTCGTTCCGTAATATAGTACAGGCTCGGTACACTTGTTCCGCTAAAATCAATCGAACAAGCATATGCGGGAATACCAGTTTGGATAAACTCCAGGTAAGATTTGCACGGCTGGTAATACTTTGGTCTACTCCAAATGCTCCACCAATCAGGAATACAATATTGCGGGTACTTTCATTCGCCCTTTTTTGAATGAAGTCGGCCAATTCTATTGAACTAAATTGTTTGCCTCTTTCGTCGAGCAGTACTAAATAGTCGTCTTTATCTAAAAGAGATAATAGTTGGGAGGCTTCTGCTTTTTTCAAAGCATTTTCGGTGAGGGATGCAGCCTGTTTGGGTGGAGCAATGATCTGCCACTGTATCGGGAAATAGTTCCCGATTCTTTTGGTAAAATCCTCTATACCGGCTTTTACATAAGCTTCATGTGGTTTTCCGACAGACCATAATTGCATTTTCATTATATAAAGTTACTACAGTCCGGTAAAACAAAATGGCCGGAGCTGCGAACTCCGGCCCTAAACCTATAAACCTTGAGAAAAACCTAGGCTATTTTGTACCATCCGGCTGACTTGCCTTCATTTTTTCCAATATCTCCTTGTACTTTTCTGCATCGTCGTTTGCCGGATCGAGGGCTAATATTTTATCGTAAAGGGCCAATGCGTCGTCGTATTTCTTTTCTGCATTTACCCGATATGCTGCGATATATCCATATGCCTGAATCAGCCATTTTTTATTATTGGCGTTACTGGTATCTTTTAAGGCAACTTCAATCATGTCTTCATAGTGTGGTATAGCGATACCCATTTCCATAGCTGTATCAATTGCGGCATTACAACGTGCTCTCCAATAATATCCGAAGGTTTGATCCGGATATTTTTCTGAATAAATACCAAACACACTGTCGGCCATTTTATAATCTTTGGCATTATAATAAGCTACACCCCAGTTGAAAATATCAACATTTGTAAAAGCAGATTTAGTTAGTTTGTATTGCTCGCCAGTCCAGGCGGCCTGCTCTGCATAATTCTTTTCCTTTTTATAAAAGGCGGTAATTTTTTTCAGGTATCCAAGTTTCGCGATTGAATCCTTCTCCATTTTATATGCTTTTTCATACCAATCGGGAGCTGATTCGGGCGATTTTTTTGTGGCAATTTTGGCCATCAATTCATAATCTTTTGCAACATAATTACTGTCAGCTTCATTCGAAAAATAGTCGTTCATCCATTTTTCCGCGTTATTGTAATCTTCAAGTCCTTCATAACTATAAGCTAATAATTTATACAGTCTAGGCTTAGTTGCATCTTCGCCTTTTGCCATGATTTTTTGTGCGGTTTGTATGGCTTCATTATATTTTTTTGAAACATAATAAAGGTCTGTTAGCATATAATCATGCTCAATTGTATAGTCTGATTTGGCAATATATGTTTGCAGATATTCCATTGCCTTATTTACATCCCTGAAATAGTAATAATAGTATAGTGGATAATAAACAGGAGCAAAATCAGGATCTGCAGCAATTGCTTTATTGAAATATTCAGTGAATACGGATACGTTATTTTGTGTCTGGTAAATTTTACAATCATATAAGAAGGGTATGCCAGTTTTGCATTGAAGTCGATGGCTTCCTGGCAGGCTTTTACTGCAGATGAGCCATCATATAATTTTCTGTAAGCATCTCCGGCTGCAATGGCATGAGCAGGATTCTTTTTATCTCTTTTTGATGCTTCTTCCAATAAGTTGAGTGCTTGTATAAGGTTGCCTTTTGGGGCATCTATCAAAGCCCTGGCAACGGCCCATTGTATAAATGGATCTTTTTTTCTTTTTGTCCCAATAGCATCATTGAACATTGTCCAGGCAGCAGTGGAGTCGCCTTTATTCAATAGTAGCTCTCCTTTAATTACTTTAGCCAATGGCTGTTCTGCAATCGCTTCAGGCAATTGTTGAATAGTTAAATTAGCACTGTCTGCCTGCTTTGCTGCAAGTTGCGATTTAGTTAGCCAATACCAGTTGGTCAGATCAGCAGGATTTTCAGTGATGCCTTTTTTCAGGGTTTGTATAGCACTGTTATATCTTTCGTAGTGATACAGTGTTTCTCCTGTTTTCGCATCCTGAGCAAATAAACTGCCTGCAGCAATCAGTAGTATTACTGTTACAATGGTTCTTTTCATAACTATCCTTTTAAATACTTCTTCTTAAATACGGTTTCAAGGTAAGGATGTGCAATGCCGATAAAGGCTGCATCATATCCGTAATTTTTCCCTGGAAAAAACCTGGAATCATTTTTTTCTTTTCAGGGTTTACTAAAATCATATCAGCTTTTACCTGGTTGGCATATCTTACTAAGGACATGTCGGAATCGTTCCCATGCAATATTTTATATTGCGGTGAGTGACCTAGTTCAGATAATATTTTATACGTCAGGTAAAAAGCGTCTATACGAATTTTAGTATTTACATCATTGCTATCTAATATGGTTACCAGATGTATGTGAGCATTGAATTTTTTTGAAAATGCCAATGCCATATGTATTTTTCTTTCTGGCACAAAAGAAGTAACCGGTAGAACAATGGATTTTATTGGGTGGTTAAGGCAACCCTTCGTTACCGTAAGTACCGCAAGATTTGCTTTTACGGAAAGGTCTTCTTGGATATTTTTCCTGAAAAATGAGAATCCCGTTTTTTGTTGCTGATTGGTAGCGATTACCAAATCTATTTCCTGTTCCTGTACAAACCTCAAAAGATTGTTACTAATGGTTGTTTCAGCAATAACGATTGTCTTTACCAGTATCTGTGGCACTACATCGTAAATTTTTTCACGTAGTGTTTCCAGTTTTTTTCGGGCCAGTTCTTTTTTCCTGTTTAATCTGGGTTGTTTTTGCGTATTGGTATAAATCAGTTTATGCCAAAATGATTCATACTTAATAATGGCTACCAGATAAATTGTTGTTTCGCCGGCTTCAGATAACTCAAGTGCTTTATCAACCGCAATTTGAGCATTGTAAAGAGAGTCGACCGGAATCAATATATTTTTAAATGGCACCATTTATAAAGTCAAACCTACAGGTCAATAATTAGTGTTTAATTAAACTCGTATTAAAAGCATATTAGAATATATGGATTGATAGGGCGACCTTTTCATTCAATTAATATGCTTAATACAAGCTTTCAGCCTACGAAACACCAAGGATCTTAGTGTACTGCAAAAGCCAGAAGTGGATTAAATCGTTTTTCTTCAATTAGTAAATCCGCTGTTTGTTTCAGGTATTCATTTTTTGAACGGAACGCAACGCCAAAACCTGCTTTTTTCACCATGCAAATATCGTTTTCACTATCACCAATGGCCATGCAATTGCCTTCATCTATATCATATTTTCTCAGAATATGATCCAGCGCATTCGATTTGCAAATCGTATGTAAACATGAGCTATTGTTATGGTGGAAGAAGAAGGAAGGAATTTTCACTTCCCCCGTTGCAATGCTGTTTGAAAACTCAAGTTCATTAGCCAGGTAAAAATCGGCGCCTATTTTATGTTTTACATGATTGGCCACAAAATCGTAACTATCTGTAATGATACCTACCACATAACCTCTTTCATGTAATATATTGACCACATCTTTTATGTCTTCAATGGTTTCAATAGAATTTACCGTATCTATTAATTCACCAAAATGTTTTCCTTTAAATAATCTTGCAATGGCCTTTGTTCTGAGGGTGCTATCAGTGAGTTTTTTCCTGATATCTTCCAATTCATCCGTAAGTCCGAACTGCTTCGCATATGTATCTACAAATCGGCCTAATAGAATGGTATCATCCATATCGAATACAACCATTTTCTTTGCGTCTTTCAACTGTTCGCTAAATGCTATTTCCATTTGATCCCTGATTACATTAATAGATTGAAATTCTTCCATCGACACTGCTTTACTGTTTTGTGAGAATGCTTTTTTTATTATGGCGCTAGCCACTTCTTTACTCATTTTCCCTAATTCATGTAATGGTTTGCTATCATTTTCTATATATCCGATATTTATCTCGTTTATCCTGGCATGCTGTGTATGCATGTCTATAAGAATTCCCACATCTACGCCATAATCATTGAAGAATTCGATTTTCTCAAAAAACGACTTCTTTCCTGCAATCATGCCACTTAACGGTTGCGAATAATGCGATAATCCCGGGAAAAACATGGAAAGTAGGGGCTTGGCTACTAATTCAGTCACCCTTCCGCTGTTTCTGGCAAATGTGGCTTTTACAAAGTCGTATTCGTTGTTTAGAAGGGGGGAAGACATCTGCTCAATCATTTGATCGGGATATGGGTCGATATCTCCGTCAATAAAGAGGATGATTTCGTTTTTAGCGCAGAGCATACCATCTTTCATAGATGCCCCCTTGCCAATTTTAGTACTGGTTATTACTTTAGCACCAGCCTCCGTGGCGAATTTTACAGTATTATCGAAGGATTGATCATCAACTACAATTACTTCTGAAACATTGGGTTTCGACCAGCAATATTTCACAACACTTGCGATGGTTTTCTCTTCATTTAAAGCGGGTATTATAACAGTAATCATATCAGCAAAAGTCGCAGGGAGGCCTTAGAAAGGCATTAACATCATATTAGAAGCGTATTATAAAGCCAAAATGGCTAAAAAACAAAGCCACTCTTAGAAAAGAGCGGCTTTAAACTAAACCCTGAGCAAATAATAACAGTGTTAAATTATTTGCATGCAATATGTTACCACACGATTAAGCATGGATTAATACAAGATTAGAATGAGATTAGAAAAGGATAGAAATGCTTTTAGGGATAAGACTAAGCCTAGATAAGGTGAAAATGTCGGGCAATTGGTAGGGTAATGGTAAAGCAGCTTCCATGGGGGGCTACTTCCTTATATAAGATATCTCCCTTATGTAATTTAACGATTCGGTATGCCAGCGACAGTCCTAAGCCAAAACCCTCTGAACTTGAGTCTTTTTCGCTTCTGAAAAAAGGTTGGAAGATCATTTCCTGGTGCTCTTTCAATATACCGGGACCGTTATCTGAA
Organism: uncultured Sediminibacterium sp.; assembly: GCA_964611995.1. GTDB lineage: Bacteria > Bacteroidota > Bacteroidia > Chitinophagales > Chitinophagaceae > Sediminibacterium. The sequence goes on from CAZTCS010000100.1 coordinate 8,788, forward strand.
ATTACAATATGCAAATGGTTATCCGAGAAGTTCAGCGCCACATTTGCGGTATGGTTATTCGAGTATTTACAGGCATTCAATACTACATTTTTAACGGCACTTTCCAACAGATCGCCATTCCCAAATACCAGCAGGTTGTCTTCATTTTCGGGAAAAGTTTCGAAATGTAATTCTACTTTGTAATGACTTTTTGTTTTATGCATATCTGCCGGAAGCCTCATTAATAATTCATCAATTCTTACCAGGGTTAATTCCATGCCATCGGATGTTCCACTGGCTTTTGCTAATTCAAGCAAACTCCGGGTTAACCTGTTCAGGTTTTTTACATCCTCATATACCGATTGTATAATATGCTGGTATTCTTCAGCAGTTCGTTGATTTTGTAGGGTTATTTCCAACTGACTTGAAATAGAAGTAAGTGGGGTAGACAATTCATGAGAAGCATTGGCAATAAACCTTCGTTGTATTTCAAATGATTCCTGTAAACGGGTCAATAATTGATTAAATGTATAGGAAAGTTCATACAACTCATCTTTTGTAGGGGTCAATAGAATTCTCCTGGAAAGATTCTGGGAAGAAATTTCATTTACTTCATTGGTGATTTTCTTTATAGGGCGTACAAGTCTGGACGAAAAAATCAAACCAGTTAATAAGGTAATCAATGAACCACTGATGAAACTTACAAGAAGCACAAATTTCAACTGCTCAAGTTTTTCCAAACCAACATCATCGTATGCGGCAGCGACAGAAACATATTGATGATCTCCCGATTTAAGTGCAACAGCAATTACATCGCGGTGCCCCCTGCTGTAAATATACTCGCCTTTATCTCTTGCACTTTGTAAAATGGGTAAGGTTGGTCTCTCGTAGTTAGCACCCTGGTCTCTGTATCGATAAATTTCCCTGTTTTGTCCATCATATACCACCACACTTTTTTCTTTCAGGGATATCAGGGTGTTTTCGTCGATGCGTTTTAATAAGGCCTGATCCATTCCTTCTACTTTAACAAGCAGACTAATGGTAGAGAGTGCCCTGTTACGTAAGCGTCGTTTAAAATCTAGCTCTCTGTTCAGGCTGGAAAAATAGTAGATGGAAGCACATACAAAAAAGAGGATGAGCGTTACCAGAATCGTAAATAATATGGCTATCCGATACTTAATTTTCATCAATAAGGTTCTTTCATGATATAGCCCATTCCAACCTGGGTATGAATTAATCTGGTCTCAAATTTCTTGTCAATTTTATTGCGCAGATAGTTTACATATACATCTATTACGTTTGTCTGTGTGTCAAAGTCAATTTCCCAAACCCTTTCTGCAATATCGGATCTAGATAATACCCTGTTTCGGTTACGCATAAAATATTCCAATAATTGAAATTCTTTAGCGGTAAGGGTAATAGGTTGGTTTGCCCTGCTTACTTCCTTTGTGTCAAGATTCATTTCGAGATCTGCTACCTTTAATATATTACCAGTGGGCAATTGCTGGTTCATGGTTCTTTTCAACAATGCCCGAATACGAACCAGTAATTCCTTAAACTCAAAGGGTTTGATCATGTAGTCATCCGTGCCAGTGTCGAAGCCTTCAATTTTGTCTTCTGTGGTATTCATGGCCGTTAGCATAATGATAGGAATCTGCTGGTTATGATTGCGGATTGCCTTACAAAGTTCAAAACCATTCATGCCCGGCAAGTTAATGTCGAGGATGATTAAATCATATTCATTAGAATCAAATAAACGTTTTCCTATAATACCATCAAATGCAAGATCAACATGGTAGCCGTTTTCTGTTAACCCCTTTTTAAGGGTAGTAGCAATCTTCTTTTCATCCTCAATAATCAATAATTTACGTTCTTCTGACATATTTCAACGATTGAATAGATGGCAATTTAATGAATACAACCTACTGTATCCGTTCTATTTTCTATTTTGTTCACATGACCTTTCTGACTGGCAGATTAATTAAATTTACAAAAAAGCAGTATTTATTACCATGACTGACCAATCCAGACGTAATTTTATTGAAAAGGCATCCTTGCTTGGTATTGGCTCTATTACAATGCCATTTGCACAATCGTTCAATCAAAAAGATAAAACCTTGGTACACCATGTATTTTTCTGGCTAAAGCAGCCCGGCTCAACTGTTGACCGTTTAAAATTGGTGGAAGGACTCGAAACTTTAAAAGCCATTCCAACCATTCAGCAATTACATATTGGCTTTCCCGCAAGCACCGAAAAGCGGGAAGTGGTTGATAATAGTTGGGATGTTTCTGAACTTATGTTTTTTGCAGACCTGGAAGGACAAAAAGTTTACCAGGATCATCCGATTCACCAGGATTTTGTTAAGAACTATAGTCATTTATGGGCCAAAGTGGTGGTTTATGATATGAATATACATTTGACAGCAAAATAACAGCGTGTTCAAAGCCAGTACTGTTCAGGGAATTGGGCTGTGAGCTTTTGGTCCATAGTCCATGGACTATGGACCAAAAGCTTATGCCAGAGTACACATATTTTTCCATTTAATTGTACCAATAACTTGTAGCTTGAAGCTTGTGGCTTGAAGCTCTCTTTTATCGGACAGTAATGATTGAAAATTTTGAATTAGTCTTTTAATTATTATCCCTTTTCTATGCGTCTATTATTCATTGTTTTGTTTTTAACTGCGTATGTGGGATCTTATGCTCAGCAGGATCCACAACTGAAAAAATATTATGAACTGGTAAGGAGTGCGTTTAAGGAACAAAATGCTTTTGAAACAGTTTCCTTTGTAGAGCAGCGGTGGCGCTTACCAGGAAATAATGGGTTTAATGAAAGTATTTATTATGTAGAAAAAATACTCAAGAATGCTGGGTATGTACAAGAAAATACAGCCAGTCCTGGTGATAAGTTAACCTATCGGATAGAAAAAAGACCCATGCGTAGAAAAACCTGGGAGCCGGTTGATGCCATCGTAGAAATAGTAGGAGAGAAGGAACCCTTACTTTCTTTTAAGACAAATAGAAATATGCTTGCTATAAATTCTGCTTCAACTCCCGAAGGAGGTTATGAAGCCGAAGTATTGTTTCTACCAAAAACTTCTGCTGATATACTCGCTACTCACGATTTACAAGGAAAAATTCTATACTCAGATCAACCCGTTTCTATGGTAGATCGTGTAGCATCTGGAAAAGGAGTTGTTGGGGTGATCGGATATTCACTACCGTCTTATACCCAACCTGAGAAGCATAATAATTCTATTCAATTTTCATCTATCTCACAGGTTGATAGTACTAAAAAACAAGGTTTCGGAATTTTGCTATCAACAGCAGCACGGGCCAGACTGAAAAATGCTTTAGCGAAAGGAACAGTACGTTTAAGGGTGAGGATTGAAACAAAATCCTACATCGCCGAAGAACTTACCTTGGTCGCAGACATAAAGGGAAGTGCAAAACCCACAGAACGATTCGTATTTTCTGCACATGTGCAGGAGCCAGGTGCTAATGATAATGCATCAGGCGTGGGAACCCTTGCAGAAATGGCGAGTGTGGCAGCCAAGTTATTCAAAGAAAAATCTGTTATGCCTGCCCGCACTATTAGTTTTTTATGGGGGGATGAAATAAGTTCTACCAGGAGATATATTGTAGAAGATACTGTAAGGGCCAGGGGAATAAAATGGGGGATGAGTTTAGATATGGTGGGAGAAGACACCAAAAAAACAGGTGGCACTTTTCTTATTGAAAAAATGCCCGATCCTTCTGCCGTATGGACCAGGGGAGAAGAGAAACATACGGAATGGGGTGGAAGTCCGTTACCGGAATCAGCCATTGTACCGCATTATTTCAATGATTTCATGTTGAGTCGTTGTCTTGATCAGGCAGCAACAAATGGTTGGGTCGTTAAAACAAATCCATTTGAAGGGGGTTCAGATCATACACCTTTCTTGAATGCGAAAATTCCAGGATTATTATTATGGCATTTTACAGATGTGTTTTATCATACCGATGCAGATCGAATTGATAAAGTTTCAGCCTGGGAGATGAAAAATGTTGGAGTATCGGCATTGGTAGCAGCTTATTCATTAACAGCCAACGATAAGTCGTTGGTTGAGTATCTTATAAAAGAATATGAACAGTCGGCCATTAAACGATTGAACACAGAATTTGCAATTAGTAAAACTGCAATTGAGAAAGGTGGAAACAAAGAAACAGAAATACATATTCTAGAAGTGTGGGCTAAATTTTACATTGATGCATTGGCAAAGATGAATGAGGTTGCCAGTTTTCCTATAGATGTATCACAGATTATTCAGCAAGCCCAAAAAAATGTTTCAGATAGGTTAAAGGAGTTGATGGTAACAATAATGTAATTAAATTATTAAAAACGATTCAGCCGAAAAATTTGGCTTTTTATACTTTCTCTCAAGGCCGATTATGCAAAGCGAAATATAAATTCTATCCTTTCATTTATTTGAAGCAAAAAAAGAGTCAATTATATAATTATTAACTCTTTTTCAGGTGCCCCCGTAGGAAAGTTTTTAAACCATTTATTAGAAACAATCATGAAGATATATAAGCCAAAGGCAGTTATATCGATTCAGGCACATCAACCTGCTATACTGCCAAAACGGTTGAAGGTCATATAGTTATTATATTCTTTACTCGCTCACGCCTTTCTAACCGCCCCAAAGGCTTTCAAGGGTGTTTTATTTCGTTTGCAAATTCAGCCCAGTTTTCGATATATTTGCATTGCTAAAGAGTTTTTTGCCTGCATATCTCATCCCTTGATGGGTGTTGCCAGTACTGGCACGGGGGCAAAAAGATTTTTTAGCTTTTTTTATTGTACATTATCGTTGTATAAGTTTAGTACCGTTTCATATTTGCTTTTCAATGCATCAAAATAGCGGCTTTCTCCCAGTAGCAAATGCCGTTGTACAGCCCACATCAGATAATCTATAATGCTCAGTTCAGGCATCTCTTTGCTCTGCACTATTTCAAGGTTGTATAGTATGGCTTCATCAGTTTCATCTTTACCGGCGGCTAATGCTTTTTTAACAGCCTCCTGAAACCTGTGCAAGGAATTGTTTCCCCTTTGCGAAAGATACAAATTGTAATGTCTATCGGTATTTTTTAACCTACCATTCAGCAGGTGGTGCAGTACATCAAAGTAAAACTCTGTTGGATTGTTATTATGCTTGTGGTTAAAGATGTTCAGGTCTTTTTTTGCGATTACAATATGGGCTTTGTATCCCACTAGGTTTCGGAGCAACTCAAAGAATTTCGCCCTTATTTCGGGGTGGTCACCACGGGCATGAACAAACCAGCCTCTATCAGTTGCAATGGAAGGAATAGAATTATATAAGCTGTCGGATTTAATGCTGTTCATAAAATCAACAACAGTTTTACGCAATAATTTCCTGTTATCGGTTTCTATCATGCCTATAATTAGGTAGGGTTGAAAGCCCTCTGTGCTTACTAACAATTTTTTACGATTGCCATAGAAAACTGGGTCGCCGCTTTCATCAATGAAAAGATATGTTTGTCGATCTATAATTTTTATTGGCGTAAGTTTCTTGGTTGGTT
>CAZTCS010000100.1:14356-14760 GCA_964611995.1 uncultured Sediminibacterium sp.
CAATGAAAAAATATGTTTTAGGTATGTTTTGTTTTTTCAAGATCTTCATATAAAATAGCAAAAGAAAATGAGCGTATAAAAGAGACTTCTTTGCTTACCACCTTAATATCAGCCCCGGCGGAATATGTAACCTTCTTTTCTATAGTTTGAAGTTTACACTTGAGGCGGATTGTGCAAAGAGTTATTATTAAAATTATTTTTCAAAAAGCCTTTTCGGCTTGGCATGCAAAAAAAAAGAGTCAACTATGTAATAGTTAACTCTTTCTTCTAGTGACCTCGTCAGGATTCAAACCTGAAACCTTCTGATCCGTAGTCAGATGCTCTATTCAGTTGAGCTACGAGGCCATTTCCTTATTCAGGGCTGCAAATATAAGACTGCAACCAATAACTAACAAACTATAAGT
>CAZTCS010000101.1:0-14440 GCA_964611995.1 uncultured Sediminibacterium sp.
TTTTCTATAAATCCCAACTTCTTCGCTTCTGCCAGCTCGCTTTTACGAAACTTTTACTTGCACTACGAGAAATCTTCTGAATGCACAGGAGATACACATTAATTATTTCAAGCATTAAAAGAAACAACATGAAAAAGCAATCTGTACAAGCCATCGTAAAAGGAATCGTTCTTAGTGGCATTTTAACTGCCGGTACATTTATTCAGGCTAAAGCTAATGATAATGCCGGTGAAACCGTAGCAGCAAAAGCATCTGCAGAATTTAAATATGCCGGTTCTTCTAAAGACCAGGTATCATTCAATGTAAAATTCAACAACCCAACGGGTGAAAAATTCACTTTATTGGTATTGGATGCTAAGGGAGACCTGTTCTTTAAAGAAAGTTTTTCAAAAAAAGATTTTGCAAAAAAATTGATACTGTCTAAAGAAGATGCAGAAAAATTAACTTTCCGCATACAGGCTGGAAAGCAAAGTTTCGACGAAAACATCAACTTGTTTGTAAGTGAAACTGAAGCCAGAAAAGCTACAGCTCAACAATAATTTTTATCCTCACATAGCTAAAAGCCAATTGCTTTTAGCTATGTGTTGACCTCTACACGACTCTTGCTTTATTGAATTATCCCGCTTTGCTTTACGAAATATTCATTGCGATACGAAAACCTGTTTAACAGGAGCCATTTATTACTCACGCAAAAAGAATATGAACATGAAAAAAGCAATCATTACCGGTTTATTATCCGTAGTTTTATTTACTTCAGCAGAAGCAGGTAAAAACGAAAAAACCGATGTTAACAAAGCAAAAGTTGAAGTAAACTACACTGGTTTTTTCAACAACGACCTTTCTTTTAATGTAAGGTTTCACAATCCAGGTGGAAACTATGTTTCACTGACAGTATTGAACGAAGAAGGTGAGAGCCTTTTCAAAAGCAATTTCTCAGACAAAAAGTTTGAAAAGAAATTTGTACTGTTGAAAGACGCTGATGTAAACAAACTGACTTTCCAGTTTCAATCAGGTAAAGAAGTGTACAAAGAAAGCTTCGACATCAATGTAATCACCCGCGAGGTTTCAGATGTGGTGGTTAAGAGAAATGAGAAATAAGGAATAAGAAATAAGAAGCAGGAAATAAGCAATAAGAAAGTATTAGGAATATATGAGCATTGTGTGGTACGACCGGTGGGCTGAAATTGCCTGCCGGTCGTTCTTTTTCACGGATGTTGACAAATTCCAATACCACAAAACAATTTTGCTGCTTATTTTCAGGCATGCAACCACAACAATGCCTATTCTGTGGACATATCGTACAGCTTGTGCATGTGCACGGGCATTACCAGTGCCCGGTATGCAACACCAATGCCCTACCCTGCTGCGACGGAGATAACTGTAATACGAATCAGTTATTGGCCATTCAAAACGATAAGACATATCACCAGCAAGTAAAATCAGATGATTAAACTCATTCGCACAGATTCTACTAACCCTGCATTTATTGAACTGGTAAAATTACTGGATGCAGAACTACATGAGCGAGATGGGGCAGAACATGCTTTCTACCAACAATTCAATGGTATACAATTATTACAACATGTGGTTGTACTATTCGATGGTGAAAAACCAATTGGTTGCGGCGCATTTAAAAAAATTGAACCAGGCGTTATTGAAGTAAAACGCATGTATATACTACCAGAATATCGTTCGAAAGGGTTTGCATCGATGATTCTCGATGAATTGGAAAAATGGGCCTCAGCGTCTGGATATAAAACAGCCAGGCTCGAAACAGGCAAAAGGCAACCAGAGGCGATTGCGCTATATAAAAAGAAGGGGTATGCAATCATACCAAACTATGGCCAGTATATTGGCATTGACAATAGTGTTTGCTTTCAAAAAACATTGACCCCTTAATAGACTTCTTCTCCCTTTTTAGTTTCTAAAAAACATTTCTTTAACCAGTTGACTTTAAATTATCTAATTCGCAAGCCTCTCTGTTGTTCCATTAAAAGTAGAAAACCTCTAACTAGCATCAATCAAGGCTTGCATCTTGCGGCTTGAAGCTTGAAGCTTTATTCCCCAGACAGTATTATAAAAAAAGCGCCATTTCACTTTCGTGAAATGGCGCTTACTTATTTTGAAATAGCGAAAACTATCCCGCAGCTTCTGACTGCATGCTTCTCGCTACTTTCTTTCTGTCTTCTTCATTCAGCACGGTTTTACGCATACGAATGTTCTTAGGTGTTACCTCAATACACTCATCCTGCTGAATATATTCCATACACTCTTCCAGGGTAAACTGCAATTTAGGTGTGATACGAACGCTATCATCACTACCGCTTGCACGGTGGTTGGTGAGCTTTTTCGCTTCTACCGCATTTACATTCAGATCGCCTGGTTTGATATGCTCGGCAATAATTTGTCCAACATATACTTCTTCTCCTGGGTCGATAAAGAAACTACCCCTATCCTGTAATTTGTCGATTGAATAAGCTGTTGTTACACCCTGGAACTTAGCAATCAACACACCGTTATTTCTACCAGGTATTGGTCCTTTCCAAGGTTTGTATTCGCTGAAACGGTGTGCCATTACAGCTTCACCAGCAGTATTGGTAAGCATTTGAGAACGCAAACCTATCAATCCTCTTGAAGGAATATCGAACTCTAGGTGCTGCATTTCACCCTTGCTTTCCATTACCAGCATTTCACCTTTACGTTGGGTAACCAGGTCGATTACTTTACCACTGAATTCGCTCGGCACATCAACCACTAATATCTCATATGGCTCATGTTTCTTGCCATCAATATGTTTTACCAATACCTGTGGGTTACCTACTGTAAGTTCATAACCTTCACGACGCATGGTTTCCACCAATACACCCAGGTGAAGAATTCCACGACCATATACCAGGAAACTATCCGCACTGTCCGTATCTTCTACACGCAAAGCAAGGTTCTTCTCGGTTTCCTTCATCAAACGATCACGCAGGTGGCGAGAGGTAACAAACTTACCATCACGACCAAAGAAAGGTGAGTTATTGATGCTGAAAGTCATACTCATAGTAGGCTCATCAACACTGATAATTGGTAATGCCTCCGGATTTTCCGCATCAGCAATAGTATCACCGATATTAAAATCTTCTAAACCTACTACCGCACAAAGGTCACCAGACAATACTTCAGATACCTTACGCTTACCCATTCCTTCAAACACATATAATTCTTTCACACGGCTCTTCTTGATAGAACCATCTGCCTGAACCAATGCAATCTGCTGGTTTTCCTTGATAGAACCGCGGGTTACTTTACCAATCGCGATACGACCCAGGAATGAAGAATAATCAAGTGAAGTAATCTGCAACTGCAAAGTACCTTCTGATACTTTTGGAGCAGGTACATATTTAATAATACCATCCATTAATGGAAGGATATCTTCTGTTGGTGTTAAGCTATCATTGAACCAGCCATTCTTACCACTACCATAGAAAGTAGGGAAGTTTAGCTGCTCTTCTGTTGCATCGAGGTTAAAGAACAATTCGAATACTGCATCATGTACTTCATCCGGACGACAGTTTGGCTTATCAACTTTATTGATCACCACAATCGGGTGAAGGTTTAGTTGTAAAGCTTTCTGTAATACAAATCGGGTCTGTGGCATTGGACCTTCAAAAGCATCCACCAATAATATAACGCCATCGGCCATTTTCAATACACGCTCAACTTCACCGCCAAAATCACTGTGGCCCGGTGTATCAATTACATTTATTTTGATACCATTATAGGTAACTGCAGCATTTTTACTAAAGATGGTAATACCTCTTTCTTTTTCAAGGTCATTACTATCCATAATCAATTCACCTGTATCCTGGTTATCCCTGAACACTTTAGTTGCATGTAGAATCCTGTCTACCAGGGTTGTTTTGCCATGGTCAACGTGTGCGATAATGGCAATATTTCTTATTTCCATGTAAAATTTTAAGGCTGCAAAGGTACGTCATTATAGCCGGAGGGCAAAGGGATTAAGCAAACTTAACCTCTGGAACACCTAATACACAGAAACCGAATGTAACTATTTGATAATCATCAATATATAAAACCGCTTTTTACCCGGCCCGCCCATTTAAGCATTCAGGAACAATGCTTATCTTTCTGAAAATATCCGCTCTTATGCGATTGCTCAAGAAAATCCTACTGGTACTTGCCCTGTTGGTACTGGTATATTTTGTGGGTCCGAAGCCCCAGAAACCTGTTTATGGAGATGCTATTCCTTCTGTTCCTTCCAATACGGATAGCCTTGTTAATTATATCAGTTCTATTGAGTCAAAACACAAAGTAAAACCCGATAATGAGGCACGAGTTGTTTGGGCGAATGATAGTATTCACGCTAAAACACCTTATGCCATTGTTTACCTCCATGGTTTTAGTGCAAGTCAGGAAGAAGGCGATCCTGTTCACAGAAACCTGGCTAAACAGTTTGGCGCCAACCTATACCTCGCTCGTTTATCCGGACATGGTATAGATACCAGTGATGCACTATTAAGCATGACCGCCACCAATTTATGGGAATCCGCAAAAGAAGCCTATGCAATCGGAAAGCAACTGGGTGATAAAGTAATCCTGATGGGAACATCAACTGGAGGAACGCTTGCCTTAATGCTTGCTGCCAGTTATCCTGAAATAGCGGGACTCATTTTATTATCGCCCAATATCGCCATCAATGATCCGAATGCATGGATTACGAATAACCCATGGGGACTTCAAATAGCCAGATTGGTAAAAGGTGGCAAAATGAATATTGTACCGAATAAAACAGCAGAATATAAACGTTACTGGAACGACACTTATCGCCTTGAAGCCGTAACAGAATTGCAGGAATTATTAGAAACAGCAATGACCAGGGAAAATTTTGAAAAAGTAAAGCAACCAATGCTTGTGCTGTATTATTATAAAAATGAAAAAGATCAGGACCCAGTGGTAAAAGTGTCTGCCATGAAAACAATGTTTGATGAAGTAAGCACACCATTATCACTTAAAAAAATGGTCGCCATCCCAAATGCCGGCAGCCACGTACTGGGTTCACCCATTCAGTCGAAAGATATTGTTACGGTTGAGAATGAGGCGGCAAAGTTTATGAGGGAAGCCATAGTACATTGACCATGGTCCATAGTCCATGGTCAATGGTATAGTTTGTGTCGTTAATTACAGTACCATAAACATTAATCAAGAGAATAGCTTATTTTCAACTCACCATGAAAATGTCCATGGACCATGGACCATGGACTATGGACCATGGACTATATTCGCATCTAAATTAAACGATTGCCCATGCCAAGCAGTATAATAGCAGGGATTGGTATGTATGTTCCTCAAAACGTAGTAACCAATCAGGACCTCACAAAATATATGGATACCAATGATGAATGGATCCAGGAGCGAACAGGTATTAGAGAACGCAGGTTTGCAGACAGAACCCAGGAAACTACGACTACCATGGGTGTTGAAGCCGCTAAAATTGCCATAGAAAGAGCTGGTATTACAGCAAATGACATCGACTTTATCATTTTTGCCACCCTTTCACCCGACTATTATTTTCCGGGCTGCGGAGTATTATTACAAAGAGCCTTGAAAATGGGTGAGATAGGTGCACTAGACATCCGAAACCAGTGCAGCGGTTTTGTATATGCACTTAGCGTTGCAGATCAGTTCATTAAAACTGGCATGTACAAAAACATACTTGTGGTAGGTAGTGAGAAACATTCATTCGGACTCGACTTCTCCACGCGAGGGAGAAATGTTTCGGTGATTTTTGGGGATGGCGCCGGGGCAGTTGTTTTACAACCTACAGAAGAAAAAGACAGGGGTATACTAAGCACACATTTACACAGTGACGGGGAATCCGCTGAAATACTGGCTATGTATAATCCCGGCACACATGCCAACTATTGGGCCGATAAAAATTACGCAGACTTCGACAATGCAGAAATCGGGCAAATGTTCATGAGCCATAACATGATCGATAATGCGCAAAACTTTCCCAATATGGATGGCCCCTCTGTTTTTAAAAAAGCAGTGGTTAAATTTCCTGAAGTAATCATGGAAGCTTTACACCAAAATGGCTACAAACCGCAAGACATCAATATGCTGATACCTCACCAGGCAAACCTGCGCATCAGCCAGTTTGTACAACAAAAACTGGGGCTCTCTGATGAACAGGTTTATAATAATATCATGTCTTACGGAAATACCACGGCCGCTTCTGTACCCATCGCTTTATGTGAAGCATGGGAGAAGGGATTGGTAAAAAAAGGCGACCTGGTATGTTTAGCGGCATTTGGAAGCGGATTTACCTGGGCAAGCGCTTTAATGAAATGGTGAGTTTAACAGGATTTTACAGAAAGAAAATGCAATATTGCGGGCTAAGAAACGACTGATCTATTAGTTAGGCTATTTTGTATTTTATAATGAGGAGATGATGGATAGAAAAATTGTGTACCTGGTAAACCCGATCTCGGGTACTTCAAAAAAAGAAGGCATAAAAAAATTAATAGAAAAGGAAACCTCCGCTAAAGGCATTCCTTATGAAATAATGCATACCAATGCTGGTGGTCATTATCAACTGCTACGCGAAAAAATTCGTGCCGAACATTTTACCGATGTGGTGATCATTGGAGGTGATGGTACCGTTAACCAGGTTACACAGGCTTTAGATGGGCTACCTGTTCAATTCGGTATTATTCCGGTGGGGTCTGGCAATGGACTTGCACTTGCTGCCCGCATCCCTACCAAACCAGAGCTTGCTTTGTCGCTGATATTTGAAGGAAAAGCTAAGTCGATCGATGCATTCCTGGTAAACGACCAATATTCCTGTATGCTTAGCGGTATCGGCTTTGATGCCCAGGTTGCACATGATTTTGCGAGTAAAGCTTCAAGAGGGTTACTCACCTATACCCAACTGAGTATCATCAATTATTTCAAAGCCAACCCTTATCAGTTTGAAATAAAACTCGAACAATTTTCCTTTTTTTCCGACGCATTTTTCATCAGTATTGCCAACAGTAATCAGTTTGGCAATAATTTTAAAATTGCCCCACAAGCCAGTCTGAACGATGGTTTATTGGATATCGTAATTGTGCAAAAAATGAATAAGGCAAAATTGCCATTTGCCATACTTCGTCAAATCAGGGGGAACAACAAATTGCAGCAGTTGGTAGAAGATATGACCAAGAAGAATATCCTTTATTTCCAAACACCACAGATAACCATCCGTAACCTGAAGCTTGCTCCATTGCATATTGATGGGGAACCAAGGGAAACTTCAGGCGAATTCAATATTCGCATATTGAAAGACCAGTTCTCTTTAATACAGCCTGAATAATTATTTCATCAGCATTTGCAGTCTCTTGAACTCCCTGAGGTTGGCTTCAGCTGATAATGCCAGTGTTATATCTCTTTTCTCCGCTGCGGTAATATGAAAACTTAAACTTGCCGGCGCTTCTTTTCTCGAAGGCACATACTGAAAACAGATACGATAAAACCCTGGGCCATAGGCTTCATAACTATACTCGAGTTGATCGTGCTGGTAATAATCCTGTAGTTTAAACCAGTTATTTTGCAGTAACAAAAATGGCTTGGTAAAAGTGCCGAACAAACTACTTCCTTCAAGCGGTCGGTCCCAGTCGCTCAAACCCCTGTCGCGCAATTGAAGTAACACCACTTTGCTGGTATTTTCTTTTAACCAATCGCGGAATACTTCAATAAAACGAAGGGAGGATTCTTGTCCGAAATTATCGCGAAGCCTGGCATCCATCACATCAATTACAGGATTGGTGGGCAACCATACATTCGGAAGCACGTATGGGAAAGTGGCATTCATTCTCAAGGCAGATAGCATGCCTATATTATTGCTGTTCTGTGATCCGAAAAAACTATTAAAGTCTATCGCGTCTGCATCAAAGGGACGCACATTCGTCGAATTGGTTACGGGCCGCATCATAAACCTGGAAGGATGCGAGGCAAGGATCATTTTTCTTCCATCGCGGGTAATCACTGAGTTAAAAAACATTAGTGGAATCTCTGCATTTTGTTCAGCCTGTTTATAATCACCTATGGTTTTGTTCAGGAAGCCATGGGTATTTTCATCCAGCTTTTGTTCAAAAGCATAGCCCCTGTCTTTGGTATACCGATACCCGAATTTGGTAAAGGGTTTAGCTGGCCCAATTAAATCACGTGTAACAAAAGAAGAAAACAAAGGACTTAATAAATCATTGGAAATATCATCAAGGTATTGTTTGTCTTGCAGGTTAATCTTCTCCCCTTTCTGCTTACGATAATACAATTCCCTGAAATAGGTTGCACCTAACATTCCGCCAGAAGCCCCACTGATCAGAAATGTTTGTTTCATCAGTTTACCCTGGAACATGCTATCAAGCTGTTGCAGTGCATTCATGGTAAAGGTAGCACTGCGTATACCACCGCCACTGGTATTAATCAGGTACATAACCGGTTTGGCAGTACCTTGTTTAGCTTTCCATTTTTCCAACATCTCAATATACTTCGCCTTGTCGCTGGCCATGTCTTTTTCATTGGCCAACGCCATTATCGATTCCCTTGAGTAAACGGGTCTTTCAATATCTGTACTATAATTTAAGCCGTAAGCTTTGTTGCGCAGGTCGATGATATCCTGTTGGTATAAAAAATTTACCAGCAGGTAAACCACCACAACAACAGGTATGCTCCAACTGTGTAAAAAAGTAGATATTGCTCCGGCACCTGCTATCAGGATCGCGAAAAAAATGGTGATGCTTGCAGCAGCGGGTAATTGAAACAAACGTGCATCAGAAATATATCCGGTTCCTATTAAAAAGAAAAAAGCAATCGTAATAGCAATAACAGCCGCGAAATGATGTCGTTTAAAAACCGAATCCAGGAATGCCAGGCTGTAATGACGTACATCTCTTGGTTTACGTAATCCTAGCTTAGCACTCAGGAACCAATCTACGCGCATATCTAACCTTTCCTTTGGAAGCGGATTATTTTTTGCAGCAATGGCATACTGCATATTGGCAGAATCAATTACAGTAGCCATGCTACGGTAAATGGTTTTATCTGCCCCAAAGAAATAAGCGAAAGCGATGAGAATAGATAAAATGATGCCTATCAGAAAACCCATGACCATCCAGATAATATCGGAGGTAGGAAACAATTCCTGATAACGTGCATATCGAAGGGCTTTCAGAAAATAGAAGCCAAGAAAGATCAGAGGTAATAATGCATTATTAATACAGTATTTTAAAAAAGGCTGTGCGGTTGTGGCGAGAAAGCGAAAGTATTTCCCGAAAAGAATAAAAGTGGTGATATTCCAGCTCATGATAAATATACCCAGCGCAAAACCCACGATGGCTGTACTTAGTATATTGATCTTTCCAAAATATTCAGGTGCAAGAAATAATGAATCGGCACCAAAAGTGCGCATAAAATTACCAGCAACCGTTGCAAACAAAATGTACCAGAACACCAGAAATACCTGGTATCTCCTGAAATGAAGTAAGAGTAACTGAATAGGCAGTGAAAACCAAATACCCGATAAATACAATTTCAGTTTGTTCATGGGATGCTGCATTTTAATTGAAGGGGTTATCCATCCAATTAATGTGATGCGGGGTTTAGTTGTTTGCCGGAGACTTCCTTAACACAAACAGTGTGGCAACAAGCGACAACAACAAACACATTCCGGTTAATTGATGCAATTGTGCCATCCATTCAAAAGTACCCCATTTACCCGGTACTATTCCGGTACTGGTTAAAATAGTTAAAATTCCCAGCAAAACCTGTAAACTGGTTAGGTACAAAGGAACCCTTTTGATGTTTTCAAAAACCAAACTACCTTTTTGTTTAGCGAGTTGAATAGTCCAGATAATAATCACAACAAGAATCAGGTAAGCAAGTCCACGATGGATAAAATGTATTAATATTTTATTGTCGATAAAATTCAGCAGAAAGGGTTTATGTCTGAACAAAGCATCCGGAACCCAATCGCCATTAATTGTGGGCCAGTCGGTAGCCACGGTTGCGGCTTTATGTCCAGCCATCAATGCGCCATAACACAATTGAATGGTAAGTAAGCCTATTAACCAGATATTGGTTTTACGGAGCGCTGGCTGCACTACAAATTGTTCTTTGCGTACCAATAGTTTCAATGCAAACCAGAATGTATAACACAGCAAGCCCAAAGCGAAAATAAAATGAAGTGCCAATCTGGTAGGCTTTACATAAACGGCATCGCCTGTTAATCCGCTTGCTACCATGATCCAACCTACGGCTCCCTGTAATGCACCAAGTATGAATAAAATGACCAATGGACGGATCATTTCCTTCTTAAAATGTTTCCGGATGATGAACCAGATGAATCCGCCGGCAAATACCAAACCAATTAACCTTGCCCATAAGCGATGGAACCATTCCCAGAAAAAAATGAATTTGAAATCGGCCAGTGTAAATTCAAAGTTGAGTAGTTGAAATTGGGGCGTTGCCCTGTATTTATCGAATTCCTTTAGCCAGGCCTGTTCATTTAATGGAGGCAAAGCACCCGTAATCACATCCCATTCTGTAATCGATAAGCCACTGCCTGTTAGTCGGGTAATCCCCCCCAATGCAACCTGAATTACCGTCATAAATACACCCAACAACAACCAGCGTGCAACCAGCTTAGAAGACCTTTCGTTCACCTGTTCCATATTATTTTTCTTGGTTGGGGCAAAGTTATTGGGTTATTAAACGGTTCAGTGATTTTGTTTGACCGATTTTTGAAAACAACCGCTGAAAATAGCTTCTAGCTGCGAGCCTCTAGCCTCTAGCAAGTACTGTCCCGGGAAATTTGACCGCGAGCAGTACGTATCGCGTATGATGGAACACAGATTTTCATGATTTTCAAGGTCTATCATGATAAATCTTGAAAATCATGAAAATCCGTGTTCTATTAATAACAGGTAATGCATTAACAGTAATCTACAATTTCTATAACCGGCTAATTTTAAATTATCTCCCCCGTCATTTATTTTATTAATAGCAGAAAGCCTATAATAAGCACCAATCAACGCTAGCAGCTATTAGCTAGAAGCAGTTTCCCCAACAGTATAATAATTTAAAATAAGCCCAATATCACCAAGTTTCTGCAATTTTATGGCCATGCTACTACCCTATTATCAGGAAAAACTAACCGAAGCGGGCTGCGATGAGGCCGGACGGGGTTGTTATGCCGGACCAGTTTTTGCGGCAGCGGTAATACTTCCCAAAGATTTTCATCACCCATTGCTGAACGATAGCAAACAGGTGAAGGAAAAACAAAGAAATATGCTCAGGAAAATTATTGAACAGGAAGCCATTAGCTGGGCCGTAGCATCGGTGAGTAGTGAAGAAATTGACCAGATCAATATCCTCAAAGCATCTTATAAAGCCATGCACCTGGCCATCGATCAGTTACAAAAAGTACCGGAACTATTATTGATAGATGGGAACAGGTTTATTCCCTACAAAAAGATCAAACACCATTGTATCATAAAAGGCGATGGTATTTACAGCAATATTGCCGCTGCAAGTATTTTAGCGAAAACTTATCGCGATGAATATATGCTGCAAATTCATGAACAGTTCCCGGAATATGCATGGAACCAGAACAAAGGTTATGGTACGGCAGCACACAGAAAAGCGATTGAACAATTTGGACTTTGCCAGCATCACAGAAAAAGTTTCAGGATACTACCGCAACAATTGAGTTTATCTATCTGAAGAAACGCATTTATTGAGCAGTTCATTAGTTTAGATGAACCAGGTTTTGATGGAAGAAAAAAGACCGATCAATCTATTCATTCCATACGCCCGCCCCTTCTCTGATTACTTCGTATTCATCTTTGGTGCAATCGATCACTGTTGAAGGAACCATTCCGCCATTACCACCATCAACCACTATGTCTACCAGTTTTTCAAACTTTTCATATATGATAGCCGGGTCGGTGTATTCTTCTACCATTTCACCGGGCAGTGAAGCAGATAGAATTGGATGCCTGAGTTCATGCACAATTTGCCGGGCAATATTATTATCGGGTACACGAAGACCGATGGTGCTTTTCTTGCTTTGCAATATTTTGGGCACTTCTTTACTAGCTGGTAGAATAAAGGTATAAGGACCAGGCAGGTAGCTCTTCAATAAACGATAAAGTGGGGTGGAAATACTTTTTGTGTACTGACTCAAATCGCTGAGATCGTAACACACAAAACTAAGCTGGGCCTTGTTTGGATCTACCTGTTTTATTCTGGCAATACGCTCTACTGCTTTGTGTTGAAATATATCACAACCTAAACCATAAATCGTATCTGTGGGATAAATGATGACACCTCCGGAAAGCAGGCATTCCGCAATCATTCGAAGATGTCTGGGATTTGGGTTATCAGGGTGTACTTCGAGGAGCATTTATAAATATAATGCCAATTTGGTAAACGATAAAATGCATAAATCATTCATTTTAAGTGCTGTTGCTCATTTTATAATTACCAAAACAATGGCTAAATGAGCTTTTTCTAGAATTAAAAGGTCAATGATATGCGTAAAGGATACACTATGTATAAGCCTGCCATTCCTCCGATTATGCTTTTATTAACAATCAGTTCATCTTATTTTTGCAAAAACTTCAACCATGCAGTTACAGGGTGTAGATATTGTTGACCAAATCAGTGCTTCCGATTTTAAGACCAATTATTATCTACCCAAGAAACCCCTCGTAATTCGCAACATGTCTAAAAACTGGCCTGCTTATGAAAAATGGAATTGGGATTATTTCAAAACCCTGGTAGGTGATAAAAAAGTGGGCCTATACAATAATGTTAAAAGCGATGCCTATACACCAATCAATACGGCTGATGATTATAAAACCTTTGGTGATTACATCGATATGATCAGAACAGGGCCTGCGGCATGGCGCATTTTTCTGTTTAATATTTTTGAACATGCCCCACAGTTAACAAAAGATTTTAATTGGCCGGATGAATTGATGTCGGGTTTTGTAAAAAGGTATCCCATGCTTTTTGTGGGAGGTGCCACCAGTATCACACACATGCATTTCGATATTGACATGAGTCATATTCTGCACACCCAATTCTGCGGCAGAAAAAAAGTATTGTTATTTCCATTTGAAGAGCAACATAAATTATACAGAAAACCCTTTGAAGTGTTGAGCCTGGCTGATTTCAGTCATTACCACCACCAAAATGGAAGCCCAGACTATAACCAGTTTCCTGCGCTCAAATTGGCCAATGGTTACGATATCACATTGGAGCATGGCGACACTTTATATATGCCTGCCGGTTACTGGCATCACATGGAATACCTCGATAGTGGTTTTGCTATGAGTTTAAGGGCCTTACAATCTTCGCTCGGTGGAAAATTAAATGGTGTGTGGAACCTTTTTGGTATGCGCAATATTGATACATTGATGAAAAAAACAATTCCGCATCCCTGGTATAATTGGAAAAGAAAAAAGATCTATGCTTCTGCAGAAAAAGAGATCGAAAAAAGCGCATTATAACCTTGCATAAACAAATAGAAAAAGGCGGCCTTGTGCCGCCTTTTTCACTTGTAACCCCTAATGAAAACTGAATACGAGAAAAATTACATGCATTTCTGCTGCTTTTTCTCTACCCGGAGTAAATGTAGGATAGTCGTTAAAAAAATCCAACGTTGAAAACACCCAAATTATTAGGGTGTTTTCACTGATTTTTTTCGGTGAAATCATCGGGGAGAAATTCTAAATAAAACGGAGATTTGCATGCGAATTTTTATGTAATTTACTTATTCAAATGCCCGTTCCGGTAAACTGACGGTTGGGTGCTTATTGTTGCTAATTTGTTTTTGATATGACTCAGATTGCCCTGGTAGATGACCATGTATTGTTAAGAAACGGGCTTGCCTCACTGGTTAACTCTTTTAGCGGATATAAAGTGCTGTTTGAAGCAAACAGCGGTAAACACATGATAGAATTATTGGACCCCAATAATTTACCGGATGTTGTATTACTCGATATTACCATGCCCGATATGAACGGTTATGAAACCGCATTATGGCTTACCACACATTATCCGCAGGTGAAAATATTGGCTCTAACCATGTTGAACGATGAAAGATCCATCATCCGCATGTTTAAAAATGGCGCCAAGGGTTATCTCCTGAAAGACAGCAAGCCCCAGGAACTGAAAGCGGCTCTGGATGGCATTGTAACCAAAGGGGTTTACCTGAATAAACTGATGTGTGATAATATCATGCACACCATGAAAACTTCTCCGGAAGAAGATGCAGATATCCAGAAATTCACGGAACTATCCGACCAGGAAAAAGAATTCCTGGGATGGGCCTGTACCGATAAATCATACAGAGAAATAGCAGAACTCATGGGTACAAGCCTGCGTA
>CAZTCS010000102.1:0-14218 GCA_964611995.1 uncultured Sediminibacterium sp.
TGAAGGTCTGTACACAGGTACTGATTGTATGTATTCTTTTTTATCTACCCTAATTACTTGGCTTCTATTTCTTGCCCTGTTAAACATTTGCTTGCAGCTTGCGGCTTGAAGCTTGTAGCCAATTTTTACCGGACAGTACTGGCTAGCAGCTAGAAGCTAGCAGCTAGTGGCTTCCCTTCTTCCTCCTTCCCCACCAAATAATAAATCCAGTAACCGGTAGACTTGCCGCTATCAAACTGGCAAAAAATGCCAGCAGTTTGGTTGGCCATCCGCCAATGGCACCTACATGAACATCGTAATTCATGCGACTTATTTTATCGGCAGTTGAGGCATTTTCAAACCGACCGAAGGGGTGGTCCACTTCCATTTCCTCCAGTGTATATTGGTTATAGTAGGTATAATCTACTTTCCAATAAGTACCTGGTATCGGATTAATCGCTAAAGCAACTGCTGAGCTATCTGTTTCCGGATAGTGTACTTCAATGGATTGTCCATCAACATAATTGGTCGATGCAAGTTTATATAATTCGTCCACCGCCGAAAACGATGTATTGGGTATTGGTTGCTTTTTGGATATGGGTTCATAGTAGGCTTTCATTTGTTGTCCGCCAGAGGTAATAGAATAAAACGAACTGGCAAACCATTGAAATCCCATAACGAGTCCAGTGATGGCAATAAATATGGCCACCCAACTCATATAAAAACCCAGCACATTATGTAAGTCGTAATTTTTTCTTCTCCAGCGTACGTTCCATTTTATCTTAAAGCGTTGTTTTCTGGCAGATTTATTTTTGGGCCACCAAAGTATTATTCCGGTTATCATTAACACCAGAAAAATAAGGGTAGCCGATGCAACAATGGGTTGACCGATTGCAACTGGTAACCAGAGCTGGTAATGCCCCATGATGATGATCCTGAAAAAATCCTGACTCATGTCTTTCGTCTTCAACACTTTTCCATTGTATGGATCCAGGTATACCAGATTATAATAATCATCTCCATAAAAAACCACTTTAGCCGCTTTGCCTTTTTCATATAAAACGCTGTGCGGATGTTTTCCGGGCACCTGACGTTCAGCGATTGGTTTTATGGCTGATGGAAGTAAGCTATTTTCGTTTCTTTCTTTTACATATTGGTAAGGTTGGGTAACTGATTCTATTTCTTGTTGAAATGCCAGTATACATCCAGTAATACCCAGGAAAAAAACCACAAGCCCGGACGATAGTCCGAGCCATAGGTGTATTATACGAATCCATTTTTTAAATCGCATGCAGATAGATAATTTTAGAAACGATAAGCAATGCTGAAACGCAGGTTACGTGGTGCTTCTGTTTGCCAGTTATAGGCAGTGAGCCACTGGTAATAAGAACCGTTGTACAGGTATTTGTTCAGTACATTAAATACGTTCAGGTTAAAGCGCAGCATATCTTTTTCATAAGAAATACCTGCATCAAGTTTGGTGTATGTTGGTAAGACCTTTGTAGGGTCGGGAGAAAGATCCCAATAGGTATTACGTCCATCAAGTAAAGTAAATCCGCCGGAAAAACCGAGTCCTTTCAATGCGCCATCCTGAAGTCGATAAGTGAGCCAGATATTGGCGGTATGTTTTGCATATCCTGGTACTACATCTCCTACTTTCATTCCGGTTACGCCATTTGCTACTTTGGTAATTTTTGAATCGGTTAATGCATAATTGGCTACTAGATCTAATCCCGGTGCGATACGACCCTTTAAATCGAATTCAATTCCTTGGGCACGTTTTTGTCCCATTACAATACTCAACCCTGAAGCTGGTGGACTAAACGGATCTGCTGTTAATTCATTTTCTTTCAGGATGCGGTAGAAAGTTAATCCGGTATTCCATCTGCCACCTGCCCAATCGCGTTTAAGGCCAAACTCCAGGTTATTTCCTGTAATAGGCTTTACTGTTCCTCCATTCGCCAGTTTACCTGCCTGTGGAATAAATGCCTGATCGAATAAACCATAAACCGAGGTTTGTTTATCAAGCGAAACACTTAATCCTATTCTTGGTGTAAAGCGTTTTGCAGAAATAGCTGCTGCACCCCATTCAGACTGTGATATAGTGGTATATCTTGTAGCAAGTGTAAGGCGAATGGTATTGTTGAGGAACCCGATTTCATCCTGCAGGTAAAGGCCTGTAGTGCGCATATCCATAGTACCTCCTGCTGCTACTGCCCTTTGTTCAAGTGGCGTGCTGAAGTCGAACTGAGGATAACCATTAGATGGTCTTCCGAGGTTTGGATTGTTTACGTCGAATAATGCCGTACCCGTATCAAGTAAATGGTATTGCGACCAATCGGCAAAATATTGTCTGTTGGCAACATCGAGTCCACCAAGAATCCTGTGTTGCAGGTTACCTATTTTAATATTACCATTCAGGTAAACCTGTGCTGCGGTGATACTACTTTTGGCATCCCAACTGCTGACAGCACGCTGAATGGTGCCATTACTGTTTACGGCAGCGGGCCACATTGAGCTTCCGCGTTGCTGGTAATTATTATAATTGGTTTGAGCCGTTAATTTCCAGTTAGGGTGAAACTGGTGTTGCAGGTTTAATAAAACGGTGTGATCGTTGATGGTGGTTCCCGGCAATCCTGCAGGTAAAAATGTAGCACCTACTGGCAAGGTTGCAAAACCATCGGTAGAGAATACATAGTATGAACCCACATCACTCATGCGTGCATTTTGCCAGGTGTATTCTGCCGTTAGTTTTGTTTTATCGTTAAACTGATAGGAGATTACCGGCGCAAATGCATAGCGATCATTGTATTCATTTGCCCTATGCGATTTTTTCTGTTGTGCTGCCAGGTTAAGTCTATACAATAATTTGCCTTCTTTATTCAGTTTACCGTCGAGGTCTAATGTAGCACGATAGAGGTCGAAGCTACCCATGGTTAAGGAGGCTTCTCCTTTTGTATATCCACTTGGTTTTTTGGTTACTACATTATATAAACCACTTGGGTCACCGCTACCCAGCATAAAACCTGCGGGGCCTTTTACAAATTCAATATGATCTACAAAGCTCATGTCTTCCGTTAATGGCCCCCAGAATGAGTTCACCATATTAAAACCATTACGAAATGCCTGTACCTGCGAACCACGTGCGGTTATATTGGTGTACATATCGGCCCAATGTTCCATTCTTATTGCGCCACTTACATTACGAATAGCCCCATCACTCATACTGATCACCTGTTGATCGGCAAGTGCTTTATTGGTGATGATCTGGATATTCTGAGGGGTCTCCAATAAAGGACTTTGAATACGTAATGAAGAAGAAACAGTACCGGCACGGTATGAACGAAGACCGGATTTTATGATTACCTCTGTTAATTGTTGCTCACTTAGTTCAAGTGCAATATTTACTGTACTAACCTGGTTATTATTGAGCGTGATTTTTCGGGTTACTTCTTTGTATCCAAGCAGCGATATCTGCAATTCATAAGATGCTGCTGCCAGTCCACGAATGATAAAGAACCCTTTTTCATCTGTAATAGCTCCCTTTGTTAAGCCTTTTAGTTGAATACTAACTTCTACTGCGGGTTTACCATCATTGGTGGTGATAGTACCCTTGATGATGCCGTTTCCTTCGGGATATTCATTTGCCATTGCAAAAGAGAAAGCGAATAAACCGATTAATATGGATATAATTTTCTGCATACAAAAAGTTTTGAGGCCGCAAAACTATTCCCGCAATAACCCCATGACTATCAAAATCAGGAAATCTATTTACGCAATACGAAAGAATCGCAGATGTCAGATGGCAGATGGCAGATAGCAGATGTGGGATCTCTGATGTCGGATTTGGGTTTTTGATCTTTGATTTTTTGAATTTTGAATTTTGAATTTTGACTAGGAGTATTCGGAGTAGGCGAAAATTCTGTTAAATATTTTACTAAGACCTCAAAAATCAAAATTCAAAAAATCAAAATTCAAAAATAAAAATCCACATCAGAGATCAGAGATCAGACATCAGACATCTGCTTTCTGCTATCTTCTTGGTTTCCAGGGTGTAATTCAACATTCGTTTTTAAGATCTTCGCTATTGTTATGATGAATTAGAGTAATTACCACATCAATTAAAGTAATCACCACCTTTTATTTGGTTGGGACTGGGAATAGCTTGCGCAAAAAATAAATTACTATGATACAACATCAAATTTCCTTAGCGCAGGCTATTGATTACACAACCAGTTACAGAGAAGATCCGGTTGCTGATTTGTTTTATGCGGAAACATATTTAGGTAGTTCAGTAAAAGCACTTTTAGCACAAGAAGGATGTCATTCATTTCGTATATATTTGGGCCGGAAAGCGGATAACAGAATTTGTACTGTACTCGTAGCGGTAGATGAAAATAACCAGGATATTCTTCCCAACAATATCCTGCTCTATTAACGGATGATGAAGGAATCATTCTTGAAGATGCGTTTCAATGCCCCCCAATTTGTCCGCCACCTTCCCCATTAAACGGATAGGAAACTTATGAGCTATTTTTTATTTACGATGATATCAGCCTTGTCAATTGCATTGCCATGCATTACAGGGCTGTTTCGTTTCAAACAGATGTTGTATAAAAGAAACCTGCCTTTGTTTGTTTTATTGCTCGCAGGACTGATCAACGAGACCATAAGTTTTCTGATGATTAAATGCCATAAACCCAACCTCTTAAATTCCAATCTGTTTACATTCATTGAGTACCTCATCTATGTATGGCTATTTATGAATATCAGGTCCAAGGGTTTTAAATCCATTTGGATTGGTTTGTTTATTGGTATTACCACCTGGGTGTTGGATAATTTTATATTACATAGTCTCCGTTCAAGCAATTCACTTTTCAGGATTGTATCCTCCTTAATGATTTGCTGGTTCTGTATCGACAGACTATCAGAACTTACCATTACAGCAGTAGCGGATCGATTCAAGAAAATTGATCTGCTTTTGTGTTTGTCGCTTCTTGCCTATTTCACCTTTCGTGGTTTCATCCTCATCTTTAAACAGTTTGCGCCAATACATACCGCCGATTTTTATACCGATCTCTGGATCATCATTGCTGTATTAAACATCTTAGTCAATATAACATTTAGCATCGTTATTCTATGTTTACCGAAAGCTCAACGAACTACCCGATCCTCTTAGCTTGTTTACTGTTTATGTCTATTCTGTTGGCGATGTTCATATTCTCCCTCCTTCGTCAATACAGGTTTCGCCTGATTGAATATGAATGGCAGTTGGCACGTGAAATAGAACTTATTGATGCGGAAAGAAAAAGAATACATATAGACCTGCACGATGAAATCGGTGCCGGACTTTCTTCCATCGGAATCATTCTGCAACAATACCCGGTACAAAATGGAGAGATCCAAAGAAAGTTAGTAGATCAGGTACAGTCTATGCGTACTGTTATCCGGGAAATCGCCTACGATTTTGTTCCTCCATCCCTGGATACGATTGGTTTGAGAAAAACCATCATTCAATTATTCGATGAAATTGAATTTACCCATCAGCTTAAAACGGTAACCACTTTAGACTTTGACGACAGTGAATTCAAACCACAAAAAGCAGTGCATATGTATAGAATTGTAAAAGAAATTACCACCAATACACTCAAACATGCTTGTTGTAACAGTATTCACTGCTCAATAATAACAAAACAGAAAACACTACACCTGGTAATCACAGATGATGGAATTGGATTTAATACTGCCTATAAGAATAGTCTGCAAAAAGGAGCAGGGTTATCACATATTTATTCCAGGGCCAAATTATTAAATGCCCGTGTTAATCTTGTAACAAGCATTGGCAATGGAGTAAAATATGAGATCAGGATTCCATTAAAATCATTGCAAACGGATAATGCTTATGAATAACCAGATACGAATCCTGATTGCCGACGACCACGATCTTTACCGCGAAGGCATTAAGGGGTTTTTCAAAGATAATGACCTCTATCGCATTATAGGAGAAGCATCCAATGGTGAAGAGTTGGTAAGGAAGGCGAAAACATTGGACCCGCACATTATTCTTACCGATTTGCGAATGCCATTACTGGAAGGATCACTTGCTATAGAAAGAATTACCAAATGGAACCCTGCCATCAAATGTATTGTGCTTACTAATTATGAAAACGATGTTTCCATCATCGAAGCTTTAGAATCTGGAGCGATGGGATATATCACCAAAAATATGCCCAAGGCAGAACTATTTACGGCACTCGATCAAATTTGTCAGGGTTACCCATATTACTGCCGAACCACCAATACCAGGATGATTCGATTATTAAATCGCAGTTCATTTAACCCTTATAAAAAAGAACTCTCGGTTGGTTTTTCTGAACTTGAATTAAAGATCATCCAATTTATCTGCACCGAAAAAACGAATATAGAAATTGCCACTACCCTATTCCTAAGCAGACGAACGGTTGAAAATTATCGGGCACAGATCTATAAAAAGATGGAAGTTAAAACATCTGCCGGCGTAGCCATTTATGCACTCAAGCACGATTTATTCTCCATCGATAAACAATAAGAAATGTAAGAAACTGACATGTAAAATCCTGTCATATAGGTATTTTCATCCATTGCACCCGTCATTTTAAGGCCTTGTACTTATTAGCATTTTGCTTTCAGCAGTTCAGCAAATCTTTGATTCTGCAAAAACTAAACAGATGAGAGCAAAGTTTACACTATTATTTCTTTTACTCGCCTTGGGCAGCATTTCATTCGCCCAATCAGGCAATACCATTTCCGGTATTATTCAGGATGATCAAGGCAAAAAAATAGCTTCAGCTACAGTCTCCTTGCTCCAGCAAAAAGATTCAGTATTGGTAAAACTGGCCGTTAGTAACGAAAACGGTCTGTATGAATTCATAAATATCAAACCTGGTAATTACCTGGTATCGGTTCAACTGGTAGGATATGGTAAAAAAATGTCTGCCCCTTTTTCCGTTACCGTTAACCCGTTTACCCTTCCTGTTATATCGCTTGAACCTTCCGCTAAAGCAATGAGCGAAGTTACTGTTACCGCCAAAAAGCCCTTTGTAGAAACTAAAATCGACAGAACAGTCATCAATGTTGAGGCTTCTCCTACAAGTGCGGGTTCAAGTGCTTTGGAAATATTGGAAAAATCACCAGGAGTTAGCGTAAGTAATGAAGGCAATATTAGCTTAAGGGGAAAAGCAGGCGTTATCGTAATGCTTGATGGTAAACCGACTTATATGTCTGCCACCGACCTCGCTAATTTATTACGTAATATGCCCGCTGCTGAACTTGATGTGGTGGAAATTATGACCAACCCTTCTGCCCGATACGATGCTGCTGGGAATTCTGGCATCATCAATATTAAAACCAAAAAAGGCCGTAGTAACGGCTTTAATGGTACACTTACTTTAGGCGCCACAGCTTCTCTGTTTAAACCGGAATCTGCCTTGTATGTAATTCCAAAATCACAAAACAGTTTTACATTTAACTATAAGCATAATAAAATCAATTTCTTTGGTAGTTACCTGCCCAATTTCTTCAGAGGACGTCAAACACTTAGTATTGAGCGTAACTTCTATAATGCTATGGGTAATAAAGATGGTTCTTCAGATCTGGTTACCCGTTTTAAATTTGGCAATTTTAATCAAACGCTGCGTCTTGGACTCGATTACCAGCCCAACAAAAAGAATATATTCGGTGTAGTAGTGAGTGGATTTGTTTTTGAAGGAAGACCAACACCTACCAGTTCTTCCGTTATAAAAGATAATAACGGAACCGTTCTCTCCACACTTTTATCCAACACGAAAAATATTTCCAGCTTTAAAAACTTTACCGGCAACCTTAACTGGAAACATACTTTCGATTCTGCTGGAAAAGAATTAACCACAGACTTTGATTATGTAGTGTACAATAACACTTCCGATTTATTACTTACCACAGATGTTTATAATGGAAGTGGCAACCCAGTAGGTTCAAGTATTTTATTAAATGGTCACCTTCCTTCTTTAATCAATATCTGGTCTTTTAAATCAGATTATGTACAACCTTTTAAAGGAGGTCGTTTCGAAGCAGGTGTGAAAAGCAGTATTGTTGAAAACGATAATGAAGTAAATTATAACCGGCAACTACCCGATAAAACCTGGATTCCGGATAATCGTTCCAATCATTTTATTTATAAGGAGAATATTAATGCGGTATATGTAAACGCAAATAAACAATGGGGTAAATGGAGCTTACAAACAGGATTACGATTGGAGAATACGATTGCAAAAGGTCGTCAGGTTTCCAATGATTCAAGCTTTAAAAGAAATTTCACCAATCTCTTTCCAAGCGTATTCATCAGTTATGCATTTAATAAACAAAACCAGCTTACTGCATCTTATAGCAGGCGCATAACCAGACCTAATTACCAGGACCTGAATCCTTTTACCTTCTTCCTTGATTCACTTACTTATCGTGTCGGCAATCCATACCTCTTGCCTCAGTTTACACATAATGTTGAGTTGAGTTATGCTTTCAAATCGAAATTCATTTTTACGCTTGCTGCTAACACAACCAATAATGTCATCTCACAAATATTGCGTCAGAATTCATCGGAGAAAATCACGTATAATACTTCTGAGAATATCGCAAAATTCGATAACCTGAGCTTATCGGTTACGGCACCTGCCCGGTTCAGTTCCTGGTGGAATGCCAATTTCTTCGCCACCGTTTTCAATAACCATTATAAGGGTATCTACAATAATGACCCTATCGACATCTCCTTTACTTCTTTTAATGTGAACATTACCAACAGTTTTGTATTGAGTAAAGCAAAAGGATTGAATGCCGAACTAAGTGGTTTTTACCGGCATAAAACAGTAGATCAATTGGCCGTATTCAACCCGGTATATATGATGAGTATTGGTTTACAAAAGCAGGTTATGCAAGGCAAGGGAACGCTGAGAATGAATATTCGTGACCCATTTGCCTGGCAGAAATTCAAAGCAACCGTTAAGTACAGCGATGTAGATGTTAGGACAATAGCCATACCTGACGCCAGACAGATTACGGTAACATTTGCCTACCGTTTCGGAAAGAATACCCCCGGCTCACAACCCCGTCGCAGAACCAGCGGCTCTCAGGAAGAGCAGAGCCGTGTGGGCGGCGGGAACTAATCTTGGATTTTTTGATCTTTGATTTTGGAGATAGAGGGCAGAGGTTTGATGTCTGATGTCGGATGTCTGATGTCGGATTTGGGATGGCAGAGGGCAGATGTCAGATGTGGGATGTAGGATGTATGATTTGGGATTTCAGATGTGGATTATTTAGTTCATTTTAAAAAGCTAGAAGTTTCTGATCATTATTGTCCGAGAAATTTGGTTGCGAACCATAAATGCCTGTTTGATGGAACACGGATTATCATGATTTATCATGATAATCTGCGTTCCATCCTATGCTAAACTTGTAGCTTGCAGCTTGAAGCCTGCAGCTAAATAAAACCCTGGTAGTTTGCCGGGGTTTTATTTTTGGGATTTTAGCCTTTTTTTCACAGGTTGGAGGCTTCATGGCCTCATTCTTGCGTGTCTAACCAGAAAGCAAATAAACCCAACATGCATCATTACACATTACAAACCCGTTTTGTTACCCAACAATCAAAGGGTAATAACCTGTTAAACATTCTTACCAGTCTATACAATAAAATGGCCTATGTACATGGGTGCCATCTATACATCATCAACCAGGATGCCGAAAACGGTGACCAGATTTTCGTAACCGAGCTATGGGACTCCCCCGAAAGCCACCAAAAATCTCAATCGCTCCAAGACTTCCAGGAAGCCCTCTCCCAAGCCAGCCCACTCCTGGCCATTGAACCCGAAAGAAAAGTGCTCAAGGCGGTTGCGGGGAAAGGGTTGTTGTAATGATGAATGTCGAATATCGAATATCCAACGTCCAACGAATCTTACTTGGACGTTGGATATTCGATATTCTTCTGTTCATCGGTTC
The DNA here is from genome assembly GCA_964611995.1 of uncultured Sediminibacterium sp. Taxonomy (GTDB): domain Bacteria; phylum Bacteroidota; class Bacteroidia; order Chitinophagales; family Chitinophagaceae; genus Sediminibacterium. The sequence goes on from CAZTCS010000102.1 coordinate 9,985, forward strand.
CTTATCTTTGCCCTCTCATGGGACAGAAAAAATTAATACGATTCGAAGCTATCAAGGGCTTTGATAATGTGCTGGAATATCCGGAAAATATGCAGGGGAAATGGGGTGATTTCTTTAAGAATGAGAATCCGATTACCCTTGAGTTGGCCTGCGGTAAGGGGGAATATGCTGTTGGATTAGGGCGCATGTATGCCGATCGCAATTTTATTGGTATTGACATAAAAGGCAACCGTATCTGGAGAGGTGCTAAAACAGCCATAGATGAAGGGCTTTCCAATGTGGCTTTCATACGGTCGCATATGGATAAAATCACCAACTATTTTGCCCCGGGTGAGGTATCAGAAATATGGATCACTTTCCCCGACCCTCAACTGAGGATTTCAAGGGCAAAGAAAAGATTGACACACCCCAAGTTTCTTAGGCTATATCAACAAATATTAACCAGTGATGGACTGGTACACCTTAAAACAGATAGTCCAGACCTCTACCAATTTACCTTATTGGTTATTGAATTGTACGGACTAGAACTGATTGAGCAATCGGACAATATACATACTCAATCAAACATTAAACCCGAATTACTGATTAAAACACATTATGAAGGGTTAGACATCGCCCAAAGCAATCGTATTCATTACCTCTGTTTCAAACTAAACAAGGAATTACCTGTTAGTATTGATGAAACCCTAAAACAAAGTCTGCGTGAACCATCCGTTGATTGAAGGCAAAGATTTTTATTATGATGAAAATGGCTATGTAGTTTTTACAGAAGCCTATCATATTGCCAAAGGCTACTGCTGTGGACATGGATGCAGGCATTGTCCTTTTGAGTATGAATCTGTTCCCGAACCGCGCAAAACGGAATTAATGGAACAAAAAAATAAAGCAGCTATTTCAAAAGCGTAAATTGCCTGTATAAATACACTACAGTGCCCTCAAAAAAAACCACCGAAAAACCCCGCTCCATTTTACCTTCCGGCAATAAAGACCTTTCCTTTTTTGAACAGGTTTATGATGTGGTTCGTTTGATACCCAAAGGACGCGTTACTTCTTATGGAGCCATCGCTGCATATTTAGGCACCAAAATGAGTGCAAGAATGGTAGGTTGGGCAATGAATGGCGCTCATAATGTGAAGCCCAAAGTACCTGCTCATCGTGTGGTAAACAGAAATGGCATGCTAAGCGGCAAAGCCCATTTCGCCACCCCAACACGCATGGAAGAACTACTAGCAAAAGAAAAGATAATAATGAAGGATGATGTGATTGTGGATTTTAAAACTAAATTCTGGGATCCTGTTGATAATTTGAAAATTTGAGAATTTGAGAATTTGAAAATGATCGTGTTTTATATACTCATGCTACTACTATCATTTACGGCCCTCATTTTCAAATTTCCAAATTTTCAAATTCTCAAATTAAACATAGTACGGACTTATCATCAAATAAACCACCGGCCCTGTAACAGCAACATAGAACCAGAGGGGCCAGGTTATTTTGGCGATTTTGCGGTGTTGGGCATATTCGCCTGTGAGACCACGATAGGCAGTGAATAAAATGAATGGTAAGATGATGGCCGCCAGAAAAATATGGGTGATCAGGATAATGAAGTAAACCATCCTCATTCCGCCTACTGCAAGCTTCTCTGCTTCACTGACTAAACCATCATGATCCGTATCGCCGAATTTGGCTTCGCCAGCTAATAGATGGTGCAATATATAAGAAACAAGAAAAGCAATCGACAGCAATAATGCCGCCATCATGATTCTTTTATGGGCGAGATAGTTTTTTTGCTTCACCATCACCAGCGCCGCTACCAATAAAACAGCTATGATACCATTAATGAATGCATTGATGGTGGCGAAAATATGTACATCAAAATTCAGGTTTACATCCAACTTTACCTTGCCGAGTACAACTACTGCTGTAAAAACTACAACAGAAAAGATAGCGATCAGCCAGCGGGCTTGTTTGTCGTTTTTGGGGAGTGAGGGTTCGAGCATGTTTTTTGATTTATTGCCACTGAGAACACAGAAATACACAGAATAGTTTTATTACCCGTTTATTTTTCTGCGCTTGCGCATGTATAATACAAAGAAAATGACCAGCATTACAATGATCAGCCACAACCAGCTTAGGTCTATGATCTGCATGAATACGGTGCTTTTCTTTTTGTCGTCCTTTTCAAGCATCAACAATCCGATATCCCTTGCCAATTTTGATAGCGAAGAAGAATCTAGTCCATTGTAATAACCTCTCACATAACGATCCTTATCGAGCAATACAAAACGGGTGGTATGTACAAAATCGGGGCTGATGGGCTCTTCACTGAACTTGTCTACTTTCAACTCCTGAAAAGCAAACTGGTAGATCGAATCTTTGTTACCTGTTAGCATCCACCAGTTATCATGGTTTACGCCAAAACGATCTGCATAATTTTTCAGTACGGGTACAGAGTCGTGTTCCGGATCAACCGTAAACGATACGAATTGAACAATGGAGGTATCTATTTTCTTTCTCACATCACCACCCTTCAGGAATGACTGCTGTAGTTTCACCATGTTCCTGGTTAGTCCTGGACAGATACTCCTGCAACTGGTGAAGAAGAAATCGACCACCATTATCTTTCCTTGCTTATCGTACAGGCTCACCGAATCTCCCAACTGATTCTGCAGACGGATATCGGCTGTTTTGTGCCAAATGCTGTCTGTAATCATTTTTCCACTTTCAACACGTGTTACTACGGTATCGAGCAGGTATTTGCGGGGCATATCGACTGCATGCTCACTGGAGTATTTGAGAATGATGTAACAGAATACCGGAATAAAAACCGCCACCATCAAACCCAATATCGCTTTCTTGTTCATATTCGGAGGGTATAAAAAAACCATCGCCACATAAGCGATGGTTTCCGATTAAAATTTATATCAGACGTATGATCTTAGTGTTTGTTTTCCACCGCTTCTTTGGTCTCATGTGTGGTATCAGCATGAGCACCAGTTGCAGCGCCATGTGATCCGCCATGTTCTTTCTTTTCCACCTTGATCGTACTTTGCTCTTTAAAATAAGGATCATAAGTATTACGCAGGTTTCTGAATGAATTACCATCAGAAAGGAATGCGATGATGAACCAAACGAATAATGCCAAAGGCACTACGATGGTCATGATGAGGTTTTTGATTTCATGTTTCAGGTGCATGAAATAACCTACAATGTAAAATGCTTTGGCAAGCATCAGGATGATGATGGTGCCTTTGATGGCCATACGTAATCCTTCGCCTTCCATACCAATCATCCAGAATCCAAGCACCAGTTCAATGATGGTTAATACAGAAAGGATGATGGTAACTTTTTTTATTTCTGAAGTACCGCCGCCATGTGTTTCTTCGTGACCTACTGTATGTGACATATCAATATCTTAATTAAATGAATGAATGTGGTTAAACCAGGTAAAAACAGGTGAATACGAATACCCATACCAGGTCTACAAAGTGCCAGTACAGACCAGCTTTTTCGATCATCAGGTAATGTCCGCGCTGCTCAAATTTATCCATAAGGGTCATGATCAACATAACGATATTGATGATTACCCCAGAGAATACGTGGAAACCATGGAATCCGGTGATGGTAAAGAAATAGTTGGTAAAGTTGGTTGAAGAAGCAGTTCCATCAGCATTCAGGAAAGGATTGCTACCCCACCATGCACCTTCATGGTGTAAGTGGGTCCACTCCCAGGCCTGACAGCCCAAGAAAGCAAGACCACCGATGATTGTCCAGACAAGGTTTTTAACCACCCCTTTCTTGTCCATATTGTGTCCTGCATGTACTGCAAGTACCATGGTAACAGAACTGATGATCAGGATGAAGGTCATGATACTAACGAACACCAACGGAGCATGTACTCCTTCCGGAGCAAAAGGGAAACTCCTGAATACTTCATTGGGGTCAGGCCATCCATTGGTTGAGAAACGTATGGTACCGTATGAGATCAGGAATGCACCAAATGTGAAGGCATCACTCATGAGGAAGTACCACATCATCAATTTCCCATACTCTACATTGAAGGGACTCTTTCCGCCACCCCACAATTTGGTTGTTGTTGCAGTTGTTGTCGTTGCCATGATCGTTCTAAAAATTTCGTTACAAAAATATTGGCTGTTGTTCAAAAAAGGAGCATAAAGCTTAACTTTTTCTTCAACTATCCGATCCAGTTATAAAAGATAAAAAGATAAATCCA
>CAZTCS010000103.1:0-14108 GCA_964611995.1 uncultured Sediminibacterium sp.
GATCTTGAAAATCATGAAAATCCGTGTCCCATCCTACGCGTGATTTACAACTCGTGGCTAAATTTCCCAGGACAGTAAAAACTAGAGGCTAGCAGCTAGCAGCTAAGTTAAATTCCCCTAAAGGCATTTCGGTGGTATTGAAAATAGGGTTGGTTAACTCCTCCAAACTTTTTGTAAAAGGTTTTTACGCCATCTATTTCCGAGCCTTCAAAATCAAAGATTAATTCCTTGCCCGCAAATTCTTTAAGCACCATATCCAGTAAATGATGGTTGCTGTTTAGTTTTCTTCCTTCGGAACTGGTAGTATTAAGTAAGTGATAGATTCTTTTATTATCTATTAAAAGTAATGTGCTAGATAAATACCTCCCGTCATCGGTTGTGAGTGATCTGGTTATACACGATCCTTCAAAAGCAAAATGTTTACAGGTGATATTTAGTCTGGAGAAATCTTCTGTACTGATATGTGGCATACGCTGACCATACAATGATTTGTATTCGTCAATAATATCAGCTATTGGTTTATTATCTGTATACTGAAAGGAGGTGTTTTCTTTCCGGAGTATTTGTTTTAAATCAACACTGTACGACTGATAAATAGCCTCATAACCTTTCTTCAGATCAATGATGAAATTGGTTTTAGGAGTGGCTTTCATTGTCTGTGCCAGTACCTGGTTGCTGAAATTCAGGTTCAGGTGACCATACCAGGCAAACTGGTGTATTTTCCTGGTGAACTGTTCAACATCAGCAATAGCTGTATCTCCGATAAGACCAAGTTGCTGAATAAAAGGTGGCGTATAATAGTAACGGATCCCGTATTTCTTTCTCCAGGGTAGTGCCATCACTGCCTTGTAGTCGTCAACTACCAGTCCATGCCACTGGTCGCAGATATTATCAAGGTAATCGTATCGGGCGTAGAATAGTCCGTTATGGTTTGTGTCAATACAGTGATCCCATTTTGTTTGTTCGATTAGATGTGAGGGTAGTATGAATATCTTTTCTTTCAATCAGTTTAATTAACACGTGTCCAGGTTTCTGTTCGGCCCAATAAAGATACGCCTACATATCCCCGCACATTGAGTGTTTTTGAATCTTTTAATCGCAGAAAGCACTTGTATTCTTTGCCGTTTTGCGGATCATAAATTCTACCGCTATTCCATTCTTTATCATCATACACAAAATCCCTGAGTATAATGGAGCCTAGTAAGGGCTTTGTGCGTAAAGAAGCATTTGAATTCTTTACATCTAGTTTAGGATTCCCCTGCGCATCATTGGGTTCTTTTAACCAAACCAGTTTGCCGTAATATTTGTCGCCCTGTTTATAAATCTGAATATGTCCTTTCCCCGATGCATTTACCCATGTTCCTACTATCGCATCTGGCTGCTGATAGGGATTACTGAAAACGGAAATACTTATCAATAAGGCAAAGCATGTAGATAACTGTTTCAAAATTTGTTTCATGCTGTTTGTTTTATGGTTTTACATAAAATGTACCATCCTTCATTACCATCACAATATTCCTGATGTCTTTGATCTGTTCCAAAGGATTTCCCTCTACTGCTATGATGTCTGCAAGAAGATCTTTTTCCAGTTTGCCGATTTTGGAAGATAATCCGAATTGTTTAGCGTTTACCGAAGTGGCAGACCTAAGTACTTCTATTGTAGGCATACCATAATCTACCATCAGTTCCATTTCTCTGGCATTGTCACCATGACTAAAAACCCCAACATCTCCACCAAAGCAAATGGTTACTTTTTTAGAAAGGGCGAGTTGAAAACTTTTCATTTTAGCGGCAATTCGTTCGGTAGGGGGCATAGTTTTTTTGTTCCATCCGTCGTAAGTTGCTGTTGCTTCAGCGGCGCTTAATGTTGGACAAAGCGCTACCTGGTTTTTGAGCATCCAGTCGAAAGTTTCTTCGGTTGCATAATCACCATGTTCAATAGTGCTAACCCCGGCCTGCGCGGCACGCTTCATTCCTTCAGGGGTGCTGGCATGGGCTACCACTTTTCTTCCCGCAGCAGTACTAACTGCAACTGCTTGTTGAAGTTCTTCCAAAGTAAAAGTGGGGGACGATTTTTTATCTGAACCCCAACGGTAATCGGCATAAACTTTTATCAGATCGGCCCCGTTGCCAATTTGTGTTCTGGCTTCACGGGAAATACCTTCTATACCATCTGCTTCTGCAGCACCTCTAACCAATTGGTGATGTTCATTGCCGAGTCTTGGTCCATAACTTCCACTGGCAACAATAGCTTTTGTTGCAATTAGCATCCTGGGGCCGGTTATGATGCCCTCTTCAATGGCTTTTTTAAGACCAACATCGGCATATCCTGCTCCTTCCGTACCAAGATCCCTCACAGTTGTAAACCCGGCCATTAAAGTGGCCCTGGCGTGCATTACCGCCCTGGCTACCCGTTCGGCTTCCGATTCGTCCAATACCTGATCTGCCCACTTGGTTTCGTTATAAGGGTGTAAAAGGAGGTGTGAATGACCTTCTATTAAACCTGGTAAAAGGGTTTTTCCTTTGAGTTCAATGGTTTTTTGGGGAATGGGTGCCTGTGTATTGTTGACAGGCCCTGCAGCCAGTATTTTATTGCCCTGTATCCAAACACCCCATCCTGCATGCAACTGATAACCGTCGAATAGCCTGTCGGCCTTGATCAGGATTATAGAATCAGTTGATTGTCCCGAAGCAAACTGCAAACCGGAACACAGTATTAAAAAGCATAAAAATTTACGAATAGCCATGTCTGGAGCTGGGTTTCACTGAAAATACCGAACAATCATGGAAAAAAAATTTGTTTGTATTAACCAACATCCCCATTTTTGCAACACAATGAAACAAATTATAAACATTCAGTGGTGGTGGCATACAAACTCCAATCGGGGATTGTAGCGGCATTGCCAATACTGTATGAATCATATTCAGAAACCCCGACATAATCTGTCGGGGTTTTTTGTTCTTAGCAAGACAGGCATCAAAAGATAACAATGAAAAAGATCCAGATTCAAACCAACGTAAAAAAGCTTTTGGCTGATGTATATACCCCGGTGGGGATTTACCTCAGGATTCGCGACCGTTTTCGCGATACGATACTATTGGAAAGCACTGATCACCATGCCGCAGAAAATAGTTATTCCTTTATTGGCATCAATGCCATTGCAGGGGTAGAAATCAGGTCTTCTGAAACCATGGAAATAAAGTTTCCTGCCCAGCAGCCAGAAAAAATCACCATTACCAACAAATCCGAAGTGCCTTCACTTGTATGGAACTTTATGCAACGATTTGAAGTAACAGTTGAAACAAACGAAAAAGCAGCTTCATTTGCACAGGGTCTTTTTGGGTATAGTTGTTTTGATGCCGTTGGATTTTTTGATACTATTCAACTGAAAAAACCAGTTACAGATGGAATTGTAATTCCATTAATGAGGTATCGGTTATACCAGTATGTAATTGTATTCAATCATTTCAAAGATGAATTGTATATCTGCGAAAACAGCATCAATGGTGTTGTATCGGAACTGCCACTGGTTGAATCATTGATCAGAAGTAAGGATGTACCAGTATATCCTTTCAAAATAAGCGGACAGGAAGCATCTAATATGACGGATGAAGCTTATCGCGAAATGGTTACTAAAGGAGTGCAAAGTTGTTTACGTGGTGATGTATTTCAAATAGTGTTGAGCAGAAGGTTCCAGCAATCTTTTACCGGAGATGAGTTTAATGTATACAGGGCATTACGTTCTGTTAACCCTTCACCATATCTTTTCTTCTTTGATTATGGCGAATACAAACTAATGGGTTCTTCTCCTGAAGCCCAATTGGTTATTCAAAATGGTAAAGCAATTGTACACCCGATTGCCGGCACATTCAAAAGAACTGGAGACGATGAAACCGACAAGCGCATGGCCGCACAACTCCTGGAAGATGCAAAAGAAAATGCAGAACATGTAATGCTGGTAGATTTAGCCAGAAATGATCTTAGCAGAACCTGTACCGATGTGGAGGTAAGTCATTACAGAGAAGTGCAGTATTACAGTCATGTCATTCATCTCGTGAGTGAAGTAGTAGGCAAAGTTCCTGAAGGACATAATCCATTCGCTATCCTGGCTCAAACATTCCCTGCAGGAACATTAAGTGGTGCCCCTAAATTTAAGGCGATGGAATTGATTGATGAATACGAGCCAACTGCCCGCAGTTATTATGGTGGTGCCATCGGTTTTATTGGCTTTGATGGTAGTTGTAATCATGCGATCATGATCCGTAGTTTTTTAAGCAGAAACAATACATTATTCTACCAGGCAGGTGCAGGGGTAGTTGCAGCATCCAATCCTGAAAGTGAATTACAGGAAGTAAACAATAAACTCAATGCGCTGAAAACGGCTATTGGTATAGCTGAAACGGTAGGGTAGTGAAATCAAAAGTCAAAATTCAAAAGTCAAAATTCAAAAATCAAAGATCAAAAAATCAATGATCTAAAATCAACTCCATGAATATCCTTGTTTTTGATAATTACGATTCATTCACTTATAACCTGGTTCACCTGGTCGAGAAAATTATTCATGCAAAAGTCACCGTAAAAAGAAATGACCAGATTGCATTAGAAGACGTGTCGGCTTTTGATAAAATCATTCTTTCTCCCGGTCCTGGTGTTCCAACCGAGGCAGGATTGCTTTTGCCACTTATTAAAGCTTATGCTGCTTCTAAATCTATCCTTGGGGTTTGTTTAGGACATCAGGCAATAGGAGAAGCATTTGGTGGTAAGCTGGTAAACCTGAGTACAGTATACCACGGAATAGCTACACCCATTCAATTAACAGGCCAGCGGCAGAACAAATACAATAATGATTTGTTTGAAGGGTTTGAAAATGAATTTATTGTTGGTCGCTACCATAGTTGGGTAATCAGTGAAGATGAATTTCCTGAAGAGTTCGAGATTACTGCAAGGGACAAGCACAATTATATAATGGCCCTACAGCATAAAACCTACGATGTTCAAGGTGTACAGTTTCATCCGGAAAGCGTACTCACACCAGACGGAGAGAAAATGTTACAAAACTGGTTGAAACGTTGATCATCATTTATTAAAAGTTGCGAAGAAAAATACCATGAAAAAAATATTACAATATTTATTTGAGCATAAAACGCTTCCGAGAGAAAAAGCAAAAGAAGTACTGCTGCAAATGTCTGCCGGACAATTCAACGATTCGGAGATAGCCGCTTTCATTACCGTTTATTTAATGCGAAGCATTACAATCGAAGAGCTACAGGGATTCAGAGATGCACTGTTAGAGCTTTCAGTGAAAGTTAACCTTGACAGTGAAAATATCATGGACATTGTCGGTACTGGTGGAGATGGAAAAAATACCTTCAATATTTCTACCCTTTCCTGTTTTATTGTAGCAGGTACTGGTCAGCAAGTGGCCAAACATGGCAACTATGGGGCATCCTCTGTAAGTGGGGCATCAAACCTGATGGAGCAATTGGGGTATCGTTTTAAAAATGACAATGATCAACTTAAAAAAGAACTGGATGCCACCAATATTTGCTTCCTGCATGCACCATTGTTTCATCCGGCATTGAAAGTAGTTGGACCGGTACGAAAAAACCTGGGAGTAAGAACCTTTTTCAATATGCTCGGACCAATGGTAAATCCGGCTTCACCAGCTTATCAATTAGTGGGTGTTTACAACCTGGAGATGGTCCGCATTTATAATTATCTTCTACAAGAAACGGGTAAGGCATTTACCATTATTCATAGCCTGGATGGATACGATGAAATATCGCTTACGAATGATACAAAAGTGATCACGAATACTGGTGAGCGTATAATGACGCCGTTGCAATTAGGCAAACGTATGGTTATGCCCGAAGACATATATGGCGGCAATACGGTGGAGGAAGCTGCGAAATTATTTATGAAGATTATCAAAGGAGAAGGTAGCTGGGCGCAACATGCAGTAGTATTGGCTAATGCGGCGATGGCTTTATATAGCACGGGCCGATACACCGATTACGATACAGCTTATGCTGCTGCCGTAGAAAGTTTGGAAAGTAAAAAAGCATATAAGGCATTGGAAAATTTAATCAACCTGCAATAAGATGAATATACTGGAAACCATAGTGGCAAAAAAGCAGTTGGAAGTAAAAGAGCGAATGGCGATAAAACCTATAAAGGCATTGGAGCAGGAAGCGTATTTTACTAGGCCAACCTTCTCACTCACTGAATTTTTGTCCGACAAAAACAGAACTGGGATTATTGCGGAGTTTAAAAGAAAATCTCCCTCAAAAGGAATCATCAATGCCGATGCCACAGTTGCATCAGTTACTGCAGCTTATGCTGAATATGCAGCAGGCATTTCTGTACTTACTGATACTGAATTCTTTGGAGGTTCAACAGAAGATCTGTTAAATGCAAGGTTTAACCAGGTGCCCATTTTGCGAAAGGATTTTATGATCGATGAATACCAGGTATATGAAGCCAAGGCATTGGGAGCAGATGTGATTTTACTGATAGCCGCTTGTTTAAGCACCACAGCCGTTAAAGAACTGGGCGCTTGCGCAAAAGCGCTTGGTATGGAAGTATTACTGGAAATTCACGATGAAAATGAACTGGGACACATTAACGATATGGTAGATATGATTGGGGTGAATAACCGTAACCTGAAAACATTCGAGGTGGATATTCAAACATCCTTATCATTGATTCAACAGATACCTGCGGGCAAGCCTGCAATTGCTGAAAGTGGTATCAGTAATGTGGATACTATCGTAACTTTGAGGCAGGCCGGTTTTGCTGGGTTCCTCATAGGGGAGAATTTTATGAAAACAGCCGATCCTTCGATTGCTTTTACTGATTTTGTACATCAATTAAAAGCAAAATAATATGCGTATTAAGGTCTGCGGTATGACCAGTACCGAACAAGTAATGCAACTGGATAGTTTTGGAGTTGAGTTTGCAGGATTTATTTTTTATCCCAAATCCCCCCGATATGTATTCAGGCATTTGTCCAGACCAGAGATTAAAAAAATCAAAGGACAGCATATCAATAAAGTAGGTGTTTTTGTAAATGCACCAGTAGAAGAGTTGTTGCAGACAGTAGATGAATGTGGATTGCACCTGGTACAATTACATGGTGATGAAACACCCAAGTATTGTGAGAAAGTTGCCGACTATGTAGGTGTAATCAAAGCATTCAGGCTAAGGGAAGATGACCAGGTTTTGTGGAAAGTAAAAGATTACCAGGAAATAGCCGACATGTTTCTCTTTGACACAGATGGAATGGGTTATGGTGGTACCGGGAAAAAATTTAACTGGTCCATGCTCAAGGGGTTGAATATCGGGAAACCATTTTTCTTAAGCGGAGGGATTGGTCCTGATGATATTGCAGAACTGGCAGCATTTGCAAAAGATCCGGTGGCGAAGAATTTATTTTCAATAGATGTAAACAGCAAGTTTGAAACCATACCAGGATTAAAAGATATGCAGGCGGTTGAAAAATTTGTGAAAGAAATAAAACAATTGTAATAAGAGCGATCGAGTATCGTACAAAATAAGTACCAATGACAGTAACATATCAGCAACCGGATAGTCAGGGTTATTATGGTCAGTTTGGAGGGGCATATATCCCGGAAATGCTTCACAGAAATGTGGCAGAATTGCGTGAGCAGTACCTTGATATCATGAATGATCCATCTTTTATCCAGGCTTTTGAAGCTTTACTAAAAGACTATGTGGGTAGACCAACACCCTTGTTTCTTGCTGAAAGATTGAGCAAGGAATTTGGGGCCGCTATCTACCTGAAAAGAGAAGATCTCTGCCATACAGGCGCCCATAAAATCAATAATACCATCGGACAGATTTTGCTTGCAAACAGGTTAGGCAAAACAAGGATTATTGCAGAAACAGGCGCAGGTCAACATGGCGTTGCCACCGCTACCGTTTGTGCACTGAAAGGAATGGAGTGCATAGTTTATATGGGTGAAAAGGATATTGAAAGACAGGCACCGAACGTTGCAAGAATGAAAATGTTGGGGGCAAAGGTTATACCAGCCACAAGCGGCAGTAAAACATTAAAAGATGCCACTAATGAAGCCATTCGCGATTGGATCAACCACCCGAATGATACCCATTATATAATTGGAAGTGTGGTAGGTCCACATCCATATCCCGATATGGTGGCAAAATTTCAAAGCGTTATCAGTAAGGAAATTCGCAAACAATTACAGGAAAAAACAGGGAATGCATTACCAACACATGTTATTGCCTGTGTAGGTGGTGGAAGTAATGCCGCTGGGGCATTCTATCATTTCCTTGATGAAACTGATGTTCAATTGGTAGCTGTTGAAGCGGCTGGTCATGGTGTGCAAAGTGGAATGACAGCAGCAACAACCCAGTTGGGAACACCGGGTATTTTACATGGTAGTAAGAGCTTGCTGATGCAGACTGCAGATGGACAGGTTGTTGAGCCACATAGTATTTCGGCGGGACTTGATTATCCCGGTATTGGTCCTTTACACGCAAATTTATTTGCTTCCGGGCGGGGGGTATTTCTGAGTGCTACAGATGAGGAGGCAATCAATGCAGCGTTTCATGTAAGCAAAACAGAAGGTATTATTCCTGCACTTGAAACTGCACATGCATTTGCTGTATTAGGTAAGCTAAACCTGAAATCTACAGACAAGGCAGTAATCTGTTTAAGTGGTAGGGGCGATAAGGACCTGGCAACCTACATGCAATATTTATAATGAACCAAGAAGCAATGAGCCGGATAAAAAAACTATTTGAACAAAAAAAGGAGAGGGTATTAAATGTGTATTGCACAGCAGGATATCCGAATCTAAATGATACCACAAAGGTAATACTGGCATTAGAAGCTGGTGGAGCAGACCTTATAGAACTTGGGATGCCCTACAGCGATCCATTGGCAGATGGTCCGGTAATACAGGCCAGCAGTACCAGGGCGCTGGAAAACGGGATGGGTATCGCTGTTCTTTTTGAGCAGTTAAAAGGTTTAAGGTCAAAAACAAATATTCCACTGGTATTAATGGGGTATATGAACCCTGTTTTGCAATACGGATTTGAACGCTTTTGTGCAGATGCTGCGAAAGTTGGGGTTGATGGACTAATATTGCCCGATCTGCCGGCCTATGAGTTTGAAACAATGTATGGCGAAATAGTCAAACAACATGGGTTGGATTTTATCTTCCTCGTTACACCTGAAACAAGTGAAGAAAGGTTGATACAACTCGATGCGTTGAGCAGCGGCTTTTTATATGCCGTAAGTTCTTCTGCGACAACCGGTAACGATAAAGATTTTGGCGCTGTTGAAACCTATTTGCAAACATTACAGGCAGTGCCTTTACAAAACCCCGTACTTGTAGGGTTTGGTATAAAAGATAAAAACACTTTTGACACAGCCTGTAAGTATGCTAATGGAGCTATAATCGGCTCTGCTTATATAAAGGCAATTCAGGAAAGCAATGATATCGAAAGCACTACTAAACAATTTTTAGATCAGGTATTGAAATAACTATGAATCTGGTAATCATTAAATACAATGCTGGCAATATTCAATCGGTTCGTTATGCTTTGGATAGAATTGGAGCAAATGCAACCGTAACTGATGATATTGCTACCATTCAAGCAGCAGACAAAGTAATATTTCCGGGTGTTGGCGAAGCCAGCACTGCAATGCAATACCTGAGAGAAAGAAAACTGGATGAATTGATTGTTGGATTGAAGCAACCAGTGCTCGGTATATGCCTCGGAATGCAATTGATGTGTAAACATTCTGAAGAAAACAATACAGATTGCCTGAAAATTTTCGAGGAAGAAGTCAAGCAATTTAAGCCCGGTGCTGCAACCGCACTAAAAGTTCCGCAGATCGGATGGAATAATATCTATGATTTAAAATCTCCATTGTTTAGTGGAATATCCGAACAATCGTATTGTTATTTTGTACATGGTTTTTATGCAGCATTGGGTGAACACACTATTGCGACAACTGATTATGTACAACCATATAGCTCAGCTTTACATAGGGATAATTTTTACGGAGTGCAGTTTCACCCGGAAAAAAGTGCGGAGACAGGAGAGCAAATTCTCGCTAATTTTTTAAAGATCTGAACAATATAATAATGGAAATAATTCCCGCAATAGATATTATTGATGGTAAGTGTGTCAGGCTAACACAAGGTGATTACAATCAAAAAACCATATACAACGAAGACCCACTTGAAGTGGCCCAAATGTTCCAGGATGCAGGCTTGAGAAGATTGCACCTGGTAGATTTAGATGGTGCCAAAGCCGGGGAGGTGAAAAACTGGAAAGTGCTGGAAAAGCTGGCTTCCAAAACATCGATGGTGATTGATTTTGGCGGAGGCATCAAACAGGAAACAGACCTTGCTGTTGTATTTGAATCAGGTGCGGCATTGGCTACAATAGGTAGTTTAGCGGTTAAAGCAGAAGCAACCTTTGTATCATGGATTCAAAAATATGGAGCCGAAAAATTCTTGCTTGGCGCAGATGTTAAAGACGAAAAAATTGCTGTTTCAGGATGGCTCGAAACAACCGATATCTGGATCTATGATTTTATAGAGAAGTATATGGCTCATGGTGTACAACAGCTTTTCTGTACCGATGTAAGTAAGGATGGAAAACTGGAAGGGCCTTCAGTAGAACTATATAAACAAGTGCTTCAAAAATTTCCGGACCTGCATTTTATTGCAAGTGGAGGTGTGAGTAATATGCGTGATCTGGAAATACTAAGAGAAACAGGATGTAAAGGAGCTATTGTCGGGAAAGCGATCTATGAAAACAGGATCACACTAAAAGATCTAATGGTATTTAATGAAAATTAACGTCTCACTTAATTGTCATGCTAACAAAAAGAATTATACCCTGTCTTGATATAAAAGATGGCCGAACCGTTAAAGGGATCAACTTCGAAGCCATTCGTGATGCAGGTGATCCTGTAGAACTAGGAGCACTATACGCCAAAACAGGGGCTGATGAACTCGTGTTCCTGGATATTACCGCCACAAACGAAAAGAGAAAAACACTTAGTGAATTAGTAAACAGGATATCAAAAAACATCAATATCCCTTTTACTGTTGGTGGCGGAATTTCGAGTGTGGAAGATGTACAGGTTTTATTACAAAATGGTGCGGATAAAATATCAGTAAATACAGCAGCATTTAAAAACCCTGAATTAATTGAAGACCTCTCCAAAGAGTTTGGTTCGCAATGTGTGGTATTGGCAATAGACACAAAACAGGAAGTGGACGGAAACTGGTACGTATACCTTAATGGTGGGCGTGTTAAAACAGATACATTGTGTACCGACTGGGCAAAACGGGCGGTGGAACTTGGCGCAGGTGAAATATTGCTCACCTCAATGAACCATGATGGAACAAAACAAGGGTTTGCATTAGACATTACAGCAACCCTGGCCAGTAGCTTGCCAGTTCCCATTATCGCCTCTGGGGGTGGGGGAATGATGGCGCATTTTACCGATGTATTTACCAAAGGAAAAGCCGATGCTGCACTGGCTGCCAGTATTTTTCACTTCAAAGAAATCGGTATACCGGAGTTGAAAGAGTATCTTGCAGCGCAAGGAGTGAGCGTTAGGAAATGAAGAATGATGAATATTGAATTATGAATAATGAATGGGGAGGTAGTAAATCGTTTGGGAGTTTTAAAAATTAAATACTCTTTTGTAGCTAATGGCTAAAAGCTAAATGCTAACTCTCCACTGCTTAAATTCTAAGAACCTATCAAAGAAAAATTGTATGAAGGTGGATTTTGCTAAATATTCAGATGGGCTGGTGCCGGCTATTGTGCAGGATTTTACTACGCATAAAGTGCTGATGCTTGGTTTTATGAACCAGGAAGCCCTTACAAAAACAGAAGAGTCTGGTAAAGTAACTTTTTACAGTCGCAGTAAACAAAGGTTATGGACAAAAGGGGAAGAGAGTGGTAATTTTCTGGAACTGAAAAGTATGGCGGTTGATTGTGATGCGGATACTTTGCTGGTACAGGCACATCCTGTTGGACCCGTTTGCCATACCGGAGCAGATACCTGTTGGAGCGAAAGAAACCATAGCGAGGATTTCCTTTTATACCTGGAAGACATCATTCGACTGAGAAAACAAGCTTCTCCAGAGGATTCTTATGTGGCGAAATTGTTTTCTAAAGGGATCAATAAAGTAGCACAAAAAGTGGGGGAAGAAGCAGTAGAACTGGTAATTGAGGCCAAAGACGATAATACAGACCTTTTCCTCAATGAGGCAGCAGACCTTCTTTTCCATTATTTACTTTTGCTTAACGCCAAAGGCCATAACTTAGGGTCTGTGATTGATATATTGAAAAAAAGACATTCCCGATAATGATGAAAAAGATTTGGTTCTTGTTACTGATGCCCGTGGCTTTAATGGCACAGGTAGGAAAAACAGACTATGCTATTTACGGCAAACTGATAGGCTTGCCTAATAAAACAACCGTTTTTCTGGTTAATGGAGTTAACGGACAAACCATATCGACAGCTACCGTAAAAAACGGTCTGTTTATACTAAAAGGAAAATTGCAACACCCCGAATTGGTACAACTTGCTTTTGCTGGAAAAAAGGCAAAGCTTGATATGTTTATCGGAAACGACAGCATTCGGATGACAGGTAATTTTGCCAATTTGGAAAAAGCAAAAATCACCGGATCAAATGCCCAGAAAGATTATGAACGTTTCAGGGTTAAATTCAATCCAATAAAAGATAAGCTGAACAACCTGGCAGGTGTAATCAACGGCACCGCTGAACCACGAAAAAGGGATTCTCTTATCAACGTGTTTAATACTTACAAGGCATTGGTATTATCCGATGCTGCATCTTACGTAAAAGCCAACCCTGCTTCACCAGTTAGTCCTTTTGTATTGTTCGCTGTTAGTCCTTTATACGAAAGCTTTAATGAACTGGAAGCCAGATTTAATGACTTACAGCCCGATGCACAAAAAGGATTCTATGCTGAAACTGTCATGAAAATGATTGCTGACTCAAAAGTTGGCATTGTCGGCTCTCAATCACTTGATTTTACCCAGAATGATGTTGACGGAAATCCTATAAGTCTTTCATCCTTTAAGGGGAAATATGTATTGGTTGATTTCTGGGCAAGCTGGTGCAGACCATGCCGCATGGAAAATCCCAATGTAGTACTGGCTTACAACACTTATAAAGACAAAAATTTTACCGTATTAGGCGTGTCGCTTGATCAGGATAGAAGTAGTTGGCTGCAGGCAATCAAAGCAGACAGCCTCACCTGGACACATGTAAGTGATCTCCAATATTGGAACAATGCAGCAGCCAGATTATACCGTATCCAAAGTATACCCGCCAACATGCTCATAGACCCCGACGGAAAAATCATAGCCCGCGATCTAAGGGAACAGTTTCTTTTGCAGAAATTGAGTGAGCTGTTGAAATAAGTGGCGTGAATTGTCAATTGTGAATGGTGAATGGAGTCTAAATATATTGACTATTCACAATTGACAATTCACCCAAACAACGTTTCATACTTCCCCGCATCAAACCCAACTGCTATTACTTTGTTATCTTTGGTAATAACAGGTCTTTTAATAATGCTGGTATGTTCTTCCATTATTTTAATGGCATTGGTAGCATTGGTTATGGATGCCTGAACTTCGGGAGATAAAGTTTTATAAGTAGTAGATCTTTTATTGAATATTGTTTCCCAGCCTACCTGATCGCACCAGCTTTTCAACTCTTTTTTGGTGATACCACTGGTTTTATAATCGTGAAACTGGTAATTAAACTTGTGTGCTTTCATCCAGTCTAACACCTTTTTAACGGTGTCACAGTTGGGAATTCCATAAATCGTGTACATAGGTCCTAAAATGGCTGCGAATATAGTAAGGGAAGGGCAAACCGCGTATTCCCCGATTTTCACAGGTATATAGCCAATTATAGAAATTCCAATTGAACATAAGCCAATTATCTTTACTTTGTCTCTGCAATCGATAAACCTTGAGAATCTACTTTATATGGGTAATCTTACTGATTACCTCCCCACTTATTGCACAAAAAGCAGAGGATAAGCC